>JBKDYO010000257.1:0-18991 GCA_046305855.1 Paracoccaceae bacterium | reverse complement strand
TTTTGGCCACTACGTCACCTTCTGCGGGACCTGAGTTGACGGTTGGCTCGCCGCTCGCCACGATGACGCAATGGCCGACCGCTCCGACATCCACGACCGCCTCGCCGCCTCCCTCCGCGCCGCCCGCAAGGCCCGCGGCCTGTCGCTCGACGCCGCCGCGAAACTTTCTGGCGTCTCCCGCTCGATGGTCAGCCAGATCGAGCGCGGCGAATCCTCGCCCACAGTTGCCACCCTTTGGGCGCTGACCCAGGCCCTCCAGCTTGATTTCGCGGGCCTCCTCGAAGGCCGCCCCGCCCCCGGCATCGAGGTTATCCGCGCCGCGTCCGCCCCCGTCATCGACCGCAACGGCGTGACGATCCGCATCCTCTCGGCCCCCGAGACCGTCGGGACCCACGAGGTCTACGAACTTGCCTTCGCCAAGGACGCCAAGCTCACCTCCGACCCCCATTCCCCCGGCTGCCGCGAGCACCTGACCGTCCTCGAAGGCCGCCTCACCGTCACGTCCGGCGATGCGACCGACCACCTGCAACCCGGCGACGTCGCCCGCTACCCCGCCGACCGGCCGCACGAGATCGCGGCGCAAGGCCCGGCCCGAGCCATCCTGATCGTCCAGGACAGCTGATTTCCACTATGACGGATGCAAATCCGCCAAGTTGACATGCGACCCGCACTCTGCCATTTTCCGCAAAACCGGAAAGGGTTCTGCCATGACGGACGCCACAGCCTTCCTCGACCACATCACCGCGACCCTGCAGGCCATCGAAGCCGACGGCCTGATGAAGCGCGAACGCCTCATCACCGGCGCCCAGGGCGCGCATGTCCAGATGGCCGGACGCGAGATGCTGAACCTCTGCGCCAACAACTACCTCGGCCTCGCCGACGACCCCCGCCTGATCGCCGCCGCCAAGCAGGCGATGGACGACCACGGCTTCGGCATGGCGAGCGTTCGCTTCATCTGCGGCACGCAGGACCTGCACTGGCGCCTCGAAACCCGCCTCGCCCAATACCTCGGCCACGACGACTCGATCCTCTTCGCCGCCTGCTTCGACGCGAACGGCGGGCTTTTTGAACCGCTCCTCGGGCCAGAGGATGCCGTCATCTCGGACGCGCTGAACCATGCCTCGATCATCGACGGCATCCGCCTCTGCAAAGCCAAGCGCTACCGCTACGCCAACTCCGACATGGCCGACCTCGAGGCGCAACTCAAGGCCGCGAAAGCCGACGGAGCCCGCTTCATCCTGATCGCCACCGACGGCGTCTTCTCCATGGACGGCTACTACGCGAAACTCCCCGAAATCCGCGCTTTGGCAGACACTTACGGCGCGATGGTCATGGTCGACGACTGCCACGCCACCGGCTTCACCGGCCCGAAAGGCGCAGGCACCCCCGCCCGGGCGGGCGTCAAGGTCGACATCCTCACTGGCACCCTCGGCAAGGCCCTCGGCGGAGCATTGGGAGGCTACATCGCCGGCCCGCAACCCGTCATCGATCTCCTCCGCCAGCGCGCCCGCCCCTATCTCTTCTCCAACGCCCTCCCCCCGGCCGTCGTCGGCGCCGCCCTCGCCGCCCTCGACATCGTCGAACAGGCCGACGACCTCCGCGCCAAACTCACCGAAAACGCCACCTACTGGCGCGCTGGCCTCACCGAAGCAGGCTTCACCCTCCTCCCCGGCGAGCACCCGATCATCCCGGTCATGCTCGGCGACGCAAAGCTCGCGCAAGCCATGGCCGCCGACCTCAACACACGCGGCGTCCATGTCGCGCCGTTCTTCTTCCCCGTCGTTCCCAAGGGCCAAGCCCGAATCCGTACCCAGATGAACGCCGCCCTCACCCGCGAAGACCTCGACTTCGCCCTAGACGCCTTCACCCAGGCCGGACACGCCACCGGAGTCCTCAAATGACCGTTCGCCCCAACGAAATGACCGTCCTAGCGAAGTCCAAAGCCGAGCCTGGCCTCTGGATGGAAACCCGGCCCGTCCCGGAGATCGGCCCCGATGACGTGCTGATCAAGGTCCACAAGACCGGCATCTGCGGCACCGACATCCACATCTGGAACTGGGATGACTGGGCGCAAAAGACCGTCCCTGTCCCCCTCGTCACCGGCCACGAATTCGCTGGCATCATCGTCGACAAGGGCCGCAACGTCGAAGGGCTGGAGATCGGCCAACGCTGCTCGGGCGAAGGCCACCTGATCGGCAAGACCTCGCGCCAAAGCCGGTCGGGCAAGTTCCACCTCGACCCCGAAACCCGCGGCATCGGCGTCAACGAACCCGGCGCCTTCGCCCAGTACCTGCGCCTCCCGGCCTTCAACGTCGTCCCCCTGCCCGACGCGATCGACGACGAGATCGGCGCGATCCTCGACCCCTTGGGCAACGCCGTCCACACCGCCCTCAGCTTCGACCTGATCGGCGAAGACGTCCTGATCACCGGCGCGGGCCCCATCGGCATCATGGCCGCCGCCGTCGCCCGCCATGTCGGCGCCCGCCACGTCGTCATCACCGACATCAACCAGGCCCGCCTCGACCTTGCCGGTCAGGTCGCAGACGTCGTCCCGGTCAACGTCGCCACCACCGACCTCCGCTCGGTCTACCCCAGCCTCAAGATGCAACAGGGCTTCGACGTAGGGATGGAGATGTCGGGCAGCCAGCAGGCCCTCGACCAGATGGTCGAGCACATGGTCATGGGCGGCCGCATCGCCATGCTGGGCATCCCGCCGGGCAAATCCCCGGTCGACTGGAGCCGCATCGTCTTCAAGGCAATCACCATCAAGGGCGTCTACGGCCGCGAGATTTTCGAGACCTGGTACAAGATGATCGCCATGCTGGAAAACGGCCTCGACATCCGCCGCGTCATCACCCACCGCTTCAAGGTGGGCGAGTTCCAGGACGGCTTCGCCGCAATGCGCTCCGGTCTCTCCGGCAAGGTCGTGCTGGACTGGACCTGAACAAACACCGGCTTTCCCTTCCCTAAGTATCCCAGCCGGAGGCCCTCCCGAGCCGGTTGTGCGCCCTTCGCGCACAGAGGCGAGACAAAGGTGTGCGCCGAAAGGCGCTCAATCTGACAACAGTTCAACCCTCGAAACCTCTGCTACAGCTAACCACCCGGCAGCCAGTTCCTCGCCTCCTCCCGGTGGGGAGGGGTTTCGGGGCGCCGTCAGAAGTCGGGCGCCAACCGCCCCCGAAATGCCCCGAAATTGCCCTGCCGCATTAACGTCCCGGTAACCATTTCACGGCGAGTCTGGGCCCCGTCGTAGCAGGGGACGGGATCATGGACGGAACGGGCAACTCTGGCTTTGCGGAAGCACCAACAAGTTTCGCCGTCGCCGGGCAAGCACTTGCCACCCCCGTCCTTGCCGCAGGAACCCGCTTCCGGGTCCGCTCCCTGCGCCTCGATCCCGGCAGCAGCACCACGCTCCAATCCCATCTTCACCGCTCGGAACACTGGGTCGTTGTCGAAGGCACCGCCGAGATCACTGTCGGTATCCGCGCTCGCCTCGTCGGCGAAGGCGAGGCCGTCCACATCCCCCTCGGCCAGCCCCACCGGTTTGAGAACCCTGGCCGCCTGCCCGTGACCCTGATCGCCGTGGAAACCGGGTGCTACCTTGGCGAAGACGACGTGATCCGCCACGAGTGACCTGTCCCGTCGACAAAGCAGGGTTAAGACCGCCCTAACTGTCTCGCGCAACCCCTTGATTTCCCAAGGGCCGCGAATCCGTCCTGCGTGGACGGCCCGGCCCAAACCCCGGTTTACACCGCCCCCTGCATCGGCGATAACCAGCCGGTAGCCGCCCCTGGGAAACCGATGCTCCTCCTGATCGACAACTACGACAGCTTCACCTACAACCTCGTCCACTACCTGGGCGAGCTTGGCGCGGACGTGGTCGTGAAACGGAACGACGCCCTGCAGGTCCAGGACGTGATCGCGATGCAGCCCGAGGTGATCGTCCTCTCCCCCGGCCCCTGCGACCCCGCCGCCGCCGGGATCTGCCTGCCCCTGACGAAAGCCGCCGCAACGGCCGGCATCCCCCTCCTCGGCGTCTGCCTTGGCCACCAAACCATTGGCGAGGCGTTCGGCGGGAACGTCGTCCGCTGCCATGAGATCGTCCACGGCAAGATGGGCACCATGCACCACTCCGGGAAGGGCGTCTTCCGCGGCCTGCCCTCGCCCTTCCAGGCAACCCGGTATCACTCGCTGGTGGTCGACCGCGCCACCCTTCCGGCTGACCTCGAAGTCACCGCCTGGCTGGAAGACGGCACGATCATGGGCCTCCGTCACAAGCACCACCTGATCGAAGGCGTCCAGTTCCACCCGGAAAGCATCGCCTCGGAACATGGCCACCAGCTCCTCCGCAACTTCCTCGACGAGGCCCGCGCAAAGGTCCCGGCATGAGCGACGTGCTCAAGCCCCTGATCGGCATCGCCGCCAACCGCCCCCTCACCCGGGCTGAGGCCGAGGCCGCCTTCAACGCGCTATTCGAAGGCGAAGGCACCCCGGCCCAGATGGGCGGCTTCCTGATGGCTTTGCGGACGCGCGGAGAAACTGTCGACGAATACGCCGCCGCCGCCTCGGTCATGCGGTCGAAGTGCAACGCCGTTAAGGCCCCCGCGGGTGCCATGGACATCGTCGGCACCGGCGGCGACGGCAAGGGGACGCTCAACATCTCCACCGCCACCGCCTTTGTCGTCGCGGGGGCGGGCGTCACGGTCGCCAAGCACGGCAACCGGAACCTCTCCTCCAAATCCGGCGCCGCCGACGCGCTGACGGAACTTGGCCTCAACGTCATGGTCGGCCCCGAGGTCGTCGAACGCTGCCTCGCCGAGGCCGGGATCGGCTTCATGATGGCCCCGATGCACCACCCCGCGATCCGCCATGTCATGCCAGTCCGCGCCGAACTTGGCACCCGGACGATCTTCAACATCCTCGGCCCCCTCACCAACCCCGCCGGGGTGAAACGCCAGCTGACCGGAGCCTTCTCCGACGCCCTGATCCGCCCGATGGCCGAAACGCTCCTGACTCTCGGCTCGGAAAAGGCCTGGCTCGTCCATGGCTCCGACGGCACCGACGAGATCACCATCTGCGGCCCGACCTCCGTTTCGGCCGTCGAGAACGGCGGCGTGCGCGACTTCACGGTCCACCCCGAAGACGCAGGCCTCACCCCCCACCCGTTCGAGGCGATCCTCGGCGGCACCCCGGCCGAAAACGCCCAGGCCTTCCGCGCCCTCCTCGACGGCGCGCCCGGCGCCTACCGCGACGCGGTCCTTCTGAACGCCGCCGCTGCCCTTGTGGTCGCCGACAAGGCGGGAACCCTGCGCGACGGCGTGGCGTTGGCCAGGGAGTCGATCGATTCCGGTGCGGCCAGGTCAAAGGTCGACGCGCTCCGCCGCCTGACGAACGCCTGAAGGACCCCCATGAGCACGATCCTCGACCGCATCAAGGCCTACAAGCTGGAGGAAGTGGCAAAGGCCAAGGCCGCCACCCCGCTCTCTGACCTTGAAGGCGCCGCCAAAGCCGCCGCCCCACCCCGCGGCTTTGCCCGCGCCCTGCGCGAAGCCACCCTGACCGGCTATGGCCTCATCGCCGAGATCAAGAAGGCCAGCCCCTCCAAAGGCCTGATCCGCCCCGATTTCGACCCGCCAGCCCTTGCGAAGGCCTATGAGGCCGGGGGGGCCACCTGCCTGTCCGTTCTCACCGACGCGCCCAGCTTCCAAGGCGCGGACGAATACCTCGTCGCCGCCCACGACGCCGTAGCCCTGCCCTGTCTGCGCAAGGACTTCCTCTACGACCTTTGGCAGGTCACCCAGTCCCGCGCTTTGAATGCCGATTGCATCCTCATCATCATGGCCTCGCTGGACGACAGCCTGGCCGCCGAACTGGAAGCGGCGGCGATGGACCTTGGCATGGATGTCCTGATCGAGGTGCATGACGAGGCGGAACTGGAGCGGGCTGCCCTGCTGAAGTCGCCCCTGATCGGCATCAACAACCGCAATCTGCACACATTCGAAGTGACGCTGGAGACCACCCGCCGCCTCGCGCGCCAGGTGCCCGAAGACCGGATGATCGTCGCCGAAAGCGGGCTTTACACGCCCGGCGATCTGGCCGACCTCGCCCAATACGGCGCGCGCTGCTTCCTGATTGGCGAAAGCCTGATGCGGCAAGACGACGTCACCGCGGCGACCCGGGCGATCCTGTCTAAACCCCTGACCGCGCAGGGCGGGCTGTGAGCGGGCTGAGCCACTTCGATGACCGGGGCCAAGCCCATATGGTCGACGTGTCCGACAAGCCGGTGACCGACCGCGTTGCCGTGGCGGTGGGTGTTGTGCGGATGACGGGCGAGACGCTGACGCTCATCACCGAAGGCCGGGCGAAGAAGGGCGATGTCCTGTCCGTCGCGCGGCTGGCGGGAATCATGGCCGCGAAGAAGACCGCCGACCTGATCCCGCTGTGCCACCCCCTGCCGATCACCAAGGTCGCGCTGGAATTGAGCGCCGACCCGACCCTTCCGGGCGTCCGGATCGAGGCGACCGTGAAGACCTCCGGCCAGACCGGCGTGGAAATGGAGGCTCTGACAGCGGTATCTGTGGCTGCGCTCACGGTCTATGACATGGTCAAGGCAGTGGAGAAGTCGATGGTGATCGACGGCATCCGCCTGATCCTGAAAGACGGCGGTAAATCAGGTCGTTACGAGGCGCTTTGATGATTTCGGTTGAAGACGCGCTTACCCGTTGTCTGGCCCTTGTCGCGCCGTTGTCTTCAGAAACCGTCCCCCTCTCGCAAGCCGCAGGACGCCGGATGTCGTCCCCTGCCGTCGCCACCCGCGACCAGCCCCCGTTCGCGGCCTCTGCGATGGACGGCTATGCGGTGCAGGGCAATCCGGGGCCGGACGACAACTTTGTCGTCATTGGCGAGGCGGGGGCCGGACATGCCTTTCATGGTGCGGTCGGACCGGGACAGGCCGTGCGGATCTTCACCGGCGCGCCGGTGCCGCAGGGTGCTACGCGGGTGATCATCCAGGAGGACGTGGTCAGGATCGACGAACGCATCCTTCTGAAGGAAGGCCTCGACACCGCCACCCACATCCGCCCGCTCGGCCAGGATTTCCGCGCCGGGGACAGCCTTGCGCCGCGCCGGTTGCGGGCCAATGACCTCGCCCTTCTTGCCGCGATGAACATCCCCGCCGTGCAGGCCACCCGCAAGCCCGTGGTCGCGCTTATCGCCACCGGGGATGAGCTGGTGATGCCCGGCGAAGACCCAAGGCCGGACCAGATCATCGCTTCCAACAGCTTTGCCCTGAAGGCGTTGGTCGAGGCCGAAGGTGCCGAAGCCCGCCTTCTGCCCATCGCCCGCGATACCGAGGCCGAACTGGCGACCGTCCTGGGTCTGGCCGAAGACGCGGACCTGATCGTGACGATCGGCGGGGCTTCGGTCGGCGACCATGACCTTGTGGGCAAGACCGCAGGGCTGGAGCATAGCTTCTGGAAGATCGCCATGCGCCCCGGAAAGCCGCTGATGGCCGGGCGGCTGAACGGCGTTCCGATGCTTGGCCTGCCGGGCAACCCTGTCTCGGCCATCGTCTGCGGACATCTGTTCCTCTTGCCGATGGTCCGCGCGATGCTGGGCGATCCGGCCCCCGCACCGCAGCCCCGCCGGGCGCGCCTTGCCGTCGATCTGCCTGCCAACGGCATCCGGGCGCACTACATGCGGGCGCGCCTGACGGCCGAGGACGACCTTCCCGGCATCACCCCCTTCGACCGCCAGGATTCCGCCCTGCTGTCGATCCTGGGTCAGGCCGACGCCCTCTTGATCCGCCCCGTCGAGGCCCCCGCCTGTCGCGCCGGGGACACGGTGGATTACCTCCCGCTTTAGGGTTCTGTGGATAATTCTTGACACAAACCGGGAACACGGGCAGAACATTGTGCAAACGCATGATGTGGGAGTGGGCCTCGTGCTGACACGCAAGCAGTTGGAACTTCTGGACTTCATCAAGACCCGGATGGATCGGGACGGCGTCCCGCCCTCGTTCGACGAGATGAAGGATGCGCTGGACCTGCGGTCAAAGTCGGGGATCCACCGGCTGATCACGGCGCTGGAAGAACGCGGGTTCATCCGCCGCCTCGCCCACCGCGCCCGCGCGCTGGAGATCGTGAAGCTTCCCGAAGCGATGGAAAAGCCCGGCTTCTCGCCAAAGGTGATCGCGGGCGACAAAGTCGATCCGCCGCGCGGCGCGATGCCGATCTCCACCGTCCACGCGATGGAACTGCCCGTCATGGGCCGCATCGCTGCCGGCGTCCCGATCGAGGCGATCTCGGAGGTTTCGCACCACGTCGCGGTGCCGGGGTCGATGCTGTCCGGCAAGGGGCAGCACTATGCCCTTGAGGTCAAAGGCGATTCCATGATCGAGGCCGGGATCAACGACGGCGACATCGTGGTGATCCGGGAACAGAGCACTGCCGACAACGGTGATATCGTCGTGGCCTTGGTCGAAGACCACGAGGCCACGCTGAAGCGTTATCGCCGACGCGGCAACATGATCGCGCTGGAGGCTGCAAACCCGGCCTACGAGACGCGGGTGTTCCCCGACCACCTCGTCAAGGTGCAGGGCCGCCTGGTGGGCCTGATCCGCAGCTACTGATCCTTCAACTGCGCAAGCGTTGCGCCTGCCGGGCTCAGGTCCGGCAAGGTGACCTTGCGCGCCGGTGGCGACCAGAGACGCGCGGCTTGCTTGGTGCGCTCAATCCGAAGGCCTTCACCCTCCTGCCGGATTGCCAGAGGGCCCGTCGCCAGAAGCATCCGGCTATCGATCAGGTGGCAACCGTCGGGGCGGGTCTCGACATCCTCGGCCAGGATAACCAGGTCAGCCCCAGCGCAGGCGTTTGCCAGCTTTGCCGCAGCACCCTTCCCTGACAGCGCCACGGCCCGCACCCCAGCCAGGTCAAACCAGCGCTCGCCCTTCGGCCCCGAGAACCCCAGCCGCGTGGCGGCGTCCTTCTGTTCGGTCAGGTCGCCGTCGTTCTGCAACCAGTTTTCGGCAGCAAACCCGCCACCCCGCGCGGAAGAGAGGGCCCGACCCTCTGGCCCGTCCAGCCCCAAAAGCTTGCCATCGCCCGAAATCAGCAGGAGCGGACGCTCGGCCGCGACCCAAAGCGCCAGCGACATCAGGACTGGCGCCACACCGGCCCACTGCACCCGGCCCCGCCACAGGATCAGCCACAGCGCGCCAAGGGTGAACAGCGGCAGCACCCAGGGTCCGGGCGCCGGGATCGCGGTGACCGAGCCTTCGAGGCCGCCAATCCAGTGCGCGACAAACAGGATCCAGCGCGCGCCCTGCTCCATCACCCAAAGCGGCAGCCAGGCAAGCCCAAGCGGAGCCAGAAGCGCAGCGACCGCCCCCGCCGGCATGATCACCGCCCCCATCACCGGCACGGTCAGCAGGTTCGCCAGAAGCCCGTAGTCGGTGAACCGGTTGAAATGCGCCGCGGCATAGGGCGCGGTGGCAAAGCCGCCGATCACCGAACTGAGCACTAGCGTAAAGACCGGCATCGCCCAGCGCGGGATCCGTTGGCGATAGATGCTGCCGTCCAGCGCCGCAAAGCCCACGATCAGCGCGATGGTCGCGGCGAAAGACATCTGGAACCCGGGGTTGAGCAGGCTTTCCGGCTTTGCCAGCAAGAGGATCACCGCCGCGACCGCCACCGACCGTAGGGTCAGCGCACGCCGGTCCAGCAATACCGCCCCCAGAAACACCGCGATCATGATGAAGGCGCGCTCTGTCGCGACATTCGCCCCTGACAGGAGAAGATAGAACAGTGCGACGCCAAGGCTGACCACCGCCGCGACCTTCTTGGTGTTCACCCGCAGCGCCACAAAGGGGATCAGCGCCAACCCATAGCGGAAGAGGGCAAAGACGAACCCGGTCAGAAACGCCATGTTCATCCCCGAGATCGCCAGGAGATGCGCGAGCGACGAATCCCGCAGGGCGGCCACGGTATCCTCGGTGATGGCCGAGCGATCCCCGGTCATCGCGCCCGCTGCGAAGGCCCCGGCCTGCCCGTCCATATGCGCAAGCATGCCCTTGGTCAGATGGCTGCGCAGCCGGTCGATCGGCAGCGCGCCGCCCGTCGGCTCTTCCAGCAGCAGGACCGGCTTCCGGGTGAAGCCCACGGCGCCAAGCTGGTCGAAAAAGGCCATGCGGCGGAAGTCGAAACCGCCGGGTTCCACCGGGCCGTCCGGGGCGGCAAGCGAGGCGGTCAGGATCACAACCTGCCCCGGCAGCGGATCGAGCCAGGGCTGATCGTTCTGCAGCGACACCCGGACCCGCTCCGGCGTGCGGTCGGGGGCCACCTCGCGCAGCACGACCCGATCCAGCGTCAGGCGCAAGGCATCGGACTGGGACCGGTCGATATGGACAATGCACCCCTCGACCGGGCCGTAATAACGGAAGTCGAGCATCGGCGCCTGCACCGCATGCGCCCGGATCCCGGCCGCCAGCCACCCAGCGGCAAGGGCCGCCAGCGCCAGCGCCAATGGGCGTCCAAGGTCCGCGCCCCGCCAGGCAAAGGCCGCTCCTCCCACAACCATGATCGCGGCAAGGGCATAGCTGCCAGGCCGAGGCTCGGTCAGGACCGCAAACCAGCCGCCGATCCCGCAGGCGACCAGAATGGCGATCCAGGGAAACAGCGTGCCCCGCGCCGATTGCAGGGCCACCAGCGGCCAGAGGCCCCCCCGCCCGACAAAGCCCCAGACCATTCCCGAGGGCGCCACCTTGTTTCCCTTCCCCCGATTGCCTAAACCCGCTGCAATCCTACGCCCGCCATGGTTTCCGAAAGGTTAACGCCCGATGTCCGCGCCTGCCCAAGTCGTCACCCGCTTTGCCCCCTCGCCGACGGGCTATCTGCACATCGGCGGCGGTCGGACCGCGCTGTTCAACTGGCTTTATGCGCGGGGTCGGGGCGGCAAGTTCCTGCTCCGGATCGAGGACACCGACCGCGAACGGTCGACCCCCGAGGCGACGGCGGCGATCCTGCGTGGGCTGACCTGGCTTGGGCTCGACTGGGACGGGGATGTGGTCAGCCAGTTCGAACGCCGGGACCGCCATGCCGAGGTCGCGCATGAGATGCTCGCCCGAGGAACGGCCTACAAGTGCTTTTCCACACAGGAAGAAATCGCCGCGTTTCGCGCGGCGGAAGAGGCTGCGGGCCGCTATCCCGTCTTCCTGTCGCCCTGGCGCGACGCCGATCCGTCGACCCACCCGGACGCGCCGTTCGCCATCCGCATGAAGGCTCCGCGCACGGGCGAGACCATCATCGAGGATCAGGTCCAGGGACGCGTCGTGATCCAGAACGCGACGCTGGACGACATGATCGTCCTGCGGTCGGACGGGACGCCCGTCTACATGCTGGCGGTGGTGGTGGACGACCACGAAATGGGGGTGACCCATGTGATCCGCGGCGACGACCACCTGAACAATGCCGCACGGCAGCAGATGGTCTATGACGCGATGGGCTGGCAAGTGCCGGTCTGGGCGCATATCCCGCTGATCCACGGGCCGGACGGCAAGAAGCTGTCGAAACGCCACGGCGCGACGGGGGTCGAGGAATATCAGGCGATGGGCTACCCGGCGGCGGGCATGCGCAACTACCTGACGCGGCTCGGCTGGGCGCATGGCGATGCCGAGATCTTCACATCGGAAGACGCCATGAAGATGTTCGACTTGTCGGGAATTGGTCGCGCCCCCGCGCGGCTTGACTTCAAGAAGCTGGAGAACACCTGCGGGCATCACATGGCCATGGCCGACGATGCCGCACTGCTGCATGAATTGGAGGCTTTCCTGGCCGCCGCGGGTCGCCCGGCGCTGTCAAATGCCCAGGTGGAGCGGATGCGGCTTGCCCTTCCCTTCTTAAAGAAGTCTGCGAAGACATTCCCGGAACTCATGGAAAAAGCAGAGTTTCTGCTGGCAATCCGCCCCGTGGTCGCCGAGGAAAAGGCTGCCGAAGCACTGGATACGGTATCCCGTGGTATACTGAAATCATTGACGCCGCGCCTGCAAAGTGCTAGCTGGACAAAGGAGGCGCTGGAGCCGATCCTGACCGAGATCGCCGCCGAGAACGGCATCGGGTTTGGCAAGCTGGCTGCCCCCTTGCGGGCCGCGATTGCGGGTCGAACTGTTACACCTTCGGTTTACGACATGATGCTAGTCATCGGTCGGGAAGAAACCGTCGCACGGCTGTCGGACGCAAGCCAGTAACCTGCGCCCCCCGGCCTTGAAGCCACCCCGGACGGGGTGCAGGATAGCCTAGGGTGCCCCTGCCAGGGTCACCGCGCCATGACCGGGGAGAGACATGTCTGACACCATCGCCAAGCTAAGCCTGAACGGGAACACCTACGACCTTCCCGTGCACAAACCCACTCTCGGCCCCGATGTTCTGGACATCCGCAAGCTCTATGGCGAAGCGGACGTGTTCACCTATGACCCGGGCTTCACTTCGACCGCCGCCTGCGAAAGCGCCATCACCTTTATCGATGGCGACAAGGGCGAGCTTCTGTATCGCGGCTATCCGATCGAGCAGCTGGCCGAAACCTCGACCCACCTCGAGGTCTGCTATCTGCTGCTGTACGGCGAGTTGCCGTCTGCGGACCAGTTGGCAGATTTCACGGGCCGGGTAACCCGCCACACGATGGTGCACGAACAGATGCACTATTTCTTCCGTGGTTTCCGCCGCGACGCGCATCCGATGGCCACCATGGTGGGGGTCGTCGGCGCAATGGCTGCCTTCTACCACGACAGCACCGACATCAACGATCCCTGGCAGCGCGAGGTTGCGGCGATCCGAATGATCGCCAAACTGCCGACCATCGCGGCCATGGCCTACAAGTATTCGGTCGGGCAGCCCTTCGTCTATCCGAAGAACAGCCTCTCCTACGCGGGCAACTTCCTGAACATGTGCTTCGCCGTCCCGGCCGAGGATTATGTCGTGTCGCCGATCCTGGAAAAGGCGATGGACCGCATCATGATGCTCCACGCTGACCACGAACAGAACGCCTCGACCTCGACGGTGCGTCTGGCGGGGTCCTCGGGCGCGAACCCCTTCGCCTGCATCGCGGCCGGCATCGCCTGCCTCTGGGGGCCCGCGCATGGCGGGGCGAACCAGGCCTGCCTTGAGATGCTGAAGGAAATCGGCACTGTCGACCGCATCCCGGAATTCATTGCCAAGGCCAAGGACAAGAATTCGGGCTTCCGGCTGATGGGCTTCGGCCACCGGGTCTACAAGAACTTCGACCCGCGCGCGAAAGTGATGAAGGAATCGGCCGACGAGGTGCTGGAGCTTCTGGGCGTCCACAACAACCCGCTGCTGCAGGTCGCCAAGGAACTGGAACGCATCGCGCTGGAGGATGAGTACTTCATCTCGAAGAAGCTCTATCCGAACGTCGACTTCTACTCGGGCATCATCCTTGAGGCGATGGGGTTCCCGACCTCGATGTTCACCCCGATCTTCGCGATCAGCCGGACCGTGGGCTGGATCAGCCAGTGGAAAGAGATGATCGGCGAAAAGAACCAGAAGATCGGTCGCCCGCGCCAGCTCTATATCGGCCCAGCGCAACGCGACTACGTCGACCTGCGTCACCGCTAAACTTCAGGGGCTCTGCCTCCTAGGCCGCCCCGTCCCGGGCGGCCTTGCCTTTTCTGGCGCTGCGATGTCACGCCGCAGGTCTTGGCTGATGCTTTTTGTCAGGAACACCCCATATCTGAGCGGTGCTTTTGCTGCGGAGTTTCACCATGAAAGACACATCCTCTGCCGCCGACCTGACGATGCACCATGTCCCCGCAACCTTCGGTGACCGGGTTGCCCTGCGGACCGTCAAGTTCATGCGCGTCTTTGCCGACGCCTTCTTCTCCAAACGCTACGGCCACCGGGCTGTCGTGCTGGAAACCGTCGCCGCTGTTCCCGGCATGGTGGGCGGGCTTCTCCAGCACCTGAAGGCTTTGCGCCACATCCGTGACGACCAGGGCTGGATCCGCGAGCTGCTGGAAGAAGCCGACAACGAACGCATGCACCTGATGACCTTCATCCACGTCGCTCAGCCCTCGCGGTTCGAACGGGCGGTCATCATGATCGGCCAGGCGATCTTCTATAACGCCTATTTCTGGCTTTACCTTTTCGCCCCGCGCATCGCGCACCGGATCGTCGGCTACCTCGAGGAAGAGGCTGTGGTCAGCTATACCCAATATCTCGCCCAGATCGACGCGGGCCATGTCGAGAACATCCCGGCCCCGCAGCTTGCCATCGATTACTGGCATCTTCCCCCGACAGCCCGTCTGCGCGAGGTGGTCATCGCTGTCCGCGCTGACGAGGCCGGGCACCGGGACCGCAACCACCAGATGGCGGATGAGCTAAAGGCGGCCTGATCAGCCGCGCCCATCCAGGGTCTGAACCGCGCCGTAAAGGTCTACGCGCCGGTCGCGGAACAGGCCCCAGCTCGCCCGAAGGGCGGCGATGGCCTCCAGGTCGAACTGGTGGACCAGCACGCCTTCGGTCACGCGGTCAGCCTTCGCGACCAGCTGGCCGGTATGGTCGGCAATGAAGCTCGACCCATAGAAGGTCACCTCGCGCCCCTCGGGTGCGACCTCCACCCCGATCCGGTTCGACGCCACCACCGGAAGGATGTTTGCGGCCGCGTGCCCGCGCATCACCGTTTCCCAATGCGGTTGGCTGTCGTAGCCGGGCGCGGGCGGTTCGGACCCGATGGCGGTGGGATACATCAGCATCTCTGCCCCCTGCAGCGCCATCGCCCGGGCGCATTCCGGAAACCACTGGTCCCAGCAGATACCCACCCCGATCCTGCCAAAGGCCGTGTCCCAGACCCGGAACCCGGTGTCGCCCGGCGAAAAGTAGAACTTCTCCTCGTAGCCCGGCCCCTGCGGGATATGGCTTTTGCGGTAGACACCCAGCACCCGCCCGTCGGCATCGACCATGGCGACCGAGTTGAAGAAGGCCGGACCGGCGCGTTCAAAGAAGCTGACCGGGATCACCACGCCCAATTCCCGTGCCAACGCTGCGAAACGTGCGACCAGCGGGTTTCCCTTAAGCGGCTGGGCAAGATCGAAATAGCGCGGGTGCTGTTCGATGCAGAAATAAGGGGCCGCGAACAGCTCTTGCACCAGCACGACCTGCGCGCCCTGCCCCGCCGCCTGCCGCACCAGCGCCTCGGCTCGGGTTGCATTGGCGGGCAGGTCCCAAGTGCAGGCAAACTGGGTGGCGGCGACGGTGACGGATCTCATGGGCGGGCCTTTCGCAAGGATCGGTACCAGCCTAATTCCCGGGCTGCCTGGCTTGAAGCCCTATTCTGCGGGAACGCCGCTCGGCCAGCGCTGACCGGCGGCGGCAATGGCGGTCGGGTGCAGCCCTTCGGACCGGTCCTTTCCCACGACCCGCGGTCGCCGCGCCACAAAGGCCTTGCCCCAACTGCGCCATGTCCCGACCATCGGCGCCCCCGGATCACAGGGAAAGCGCCCGCGCCAGCCTTCGGGCAAGGCCAGACCCAATGCCTCGGCCCGGTCCAGCATCCAGACCAGCGGAATATTTGCCAGGGGCCGCGCTGCCGGGAAATCGCCGATCTGTCCGCCGATATCGCCATGCGCGCCGCGGAACCAGACCTGCTCCACGTTGCCTTCCCAGCCCGGCGGGCAATCCCACAGGACCGGCGCAAAGGCGAGCCGCGTTTCGTTCAGCGCCAGAGCGTGAAACCCGTGCCGGATCGCCCCGCCAAGATGATGGTTGTGAAAGGCATGCCGGTCAGGCGTGAACATCCAGAAGAACGGCAGCCGCAACCCCAGCGCCTTGACCGTATCCCAGACCCCCACCATCTCGATCGGAGCCTCAGGGTGACAGAAACGGCGCACAAAGGCCTGCGACGACGGGCTGTCGGTCGCGCGCTCGTAGTGCCGCCAGGCCAGCCGGACCGCGCGTTCGGTGGCATGTTCGCGCTTCAGAAGGCCGACCCGGTCGATCACCCCGGCCAGCGACCGCACCGCATAGGCCCCGCGCGAATAGCCGAACAGGAAGATCCGGTCGCCCTCGCGATACCCGCTGGCCAGCCAGCCGTAAGCGCGCTGGATCTGCGGCGCGACACCCCGGCCTTCGAGGATCGCCACGCCACGCAGCCAGCCTTCCCACTGCATCCCAGGCTCATAGTACAGCCGCCGGTTCGCGTGGGTCCCCATTTCCTTCAGAAGCCGGAACAGGATCCCCGGATTAGCCTCGCGCCCCGGGTCAAGCGATGACATCGTGCCATCAAGGATCACCACATGATCCACCCGCCCCCGCACGCGGCCCGGCACTGGCGCGGGGGCGGGTTCCACCTCGGGCTCCACCGTCCGGCGGAAATAGCTGCGAAGGCGGTCAAGCAGGCGCGTGGCAGGTCTCCCCTCGGTCGGCGACGCGGAAGATGGGCTTCCCCCATCATCGCGCCGCAAGGGTTAAGCATTCCTTGCCTATCAACGCTAAGCGCCCGGCGGGATTTGTCCAGCCGGGCGCTTCTTTTTCACAGAGTTGTCAAACAGTCAGAGCTTCAGGCTCAGGACCGTTGCCATCTGCAACTCACCAAAGCCGTTGAAGCGGGTGTTGGTGACCGTCGAATAGGACCCCATCCCCTGCCAGACGACGAAATCGCCCTCGTCCAGGTCCGACGGCAGCGGAATCTCGCCCGGGAGCCGGTCAACCGAATCGCAGGTCGGCCCAAAGACGATGCGCGGGATCGCCTCGCCCTTGCGCTTTTCACCCTCGGCCGACAGCACCTCAATCCGGTCGATCACGCCGATCATCGGCAGTTCGGTCAAGGACCCATAGACGCCATCATTCAGGAAGACATGGATGCCATCCCGAAGCGCCTTGACGCGAGCCGCCAGAGCAAAGGCGTCACCGCACAAGGCACGCCCCGGCTCGCAGATCAGCGCGGGCCGGTCAGCCCCGAAGGCCTCGGTCGCGACGCGGTCGATCAGCTCGAAGGTCTCTTCGATCTGCGGCACGATCGCCGTCATCCGGTGGTTCGGGAAGCCCCCGCCCACGTTCAACCGCGCGATCTTGACGCCCGCGCCCTTGGCGATATTCGCCGCCTCGCGAATATAGGCCTCCCAGGCGTGGGGATCGGTGCACTGGGTGCCCGGGTGGAAGGTGATCGAGGGGATATAGCCCGCCTCGGCCACGGTCTTGAGGAGTTCCGTCGCCAGCTCCACCGTCGCGCCGAACTTGGCGCCGAAATTGTAGGCGGCGCCGGCGACCGGCAGCTTGAAGCGGACCGAGATTTCGGTGCCCTGAACCGGGACCATCTCGATCAGCTTGGCCAGCTCCGACTTCGAATCGACGCTGTAGGACTTCACACCCTTCTCGACCGCATAGGCGATCTCGTGGCGGGCACGCACCGGGTTGTTGTAGTGGATCGCCGCATCGGGGGCCAAACGGCGGATCAGGTCGATCTCGAAGGGCGAGGCGCAGTCGAAACCGCGCACGCCGGCGGCCGCCAGGTTCTCCACCATCGCTTCGCCGGGGTTCGACTTCACCGCATAGGTGACGAGGCCCGGAAAGCCATCGATGAACCGCCGCGCCGCCGCCTGGGCCGCCGAGGGCGCAAAGAACAGCACAGGGTTTTCCGGCGATTGTTTCTTCAGAAAATCAGTGGGGTTAGACCAGATTGTCTTGGAGAGTCCCATCGGCGCATTTCCCTTTGCCAACAAGACGCTTCGCCCTTCCCCGTGCAGCTATGGGATCGGGCACCAGCGTGGTTTCAAGTGAACCAGGCCAGGTGCGTATGAGCCGCCCTTTTCCTGCAATCGAGGATGCCGCATATGGGTTACAACTTCACCGAACAAAACTATATAAATGCGCGTTTTCCTCGTTATAATGACGAAAAGGATGGCAGATTGCATGGATGAGCTGGATCGCAACATCATTGGGCTTCTCTCCGCCGACGCGCGGGTTTCGGTGGCCACTCTCTCGCGCCGGTTGAAGGTCGCGCGGTCCACGATCCAGGCCCGGCTGGAGCGGCTGGAGACCTCCGGCGTGATCGCCGGCTACACCCTGAAACTGGGCGAAGCGGCGCGGGAAGGCCGCCTCCGCGCCTCGGTCCTTCTGACCATCGAACCCCGCTCGCAGGCGGCCGTGCTGGCCCGGCTGAAGTCGATTGCCGAGATCGAGCGGGTGTTCACCACCTCCGGCCGCTTCGACTTTCTGGTGCAGGTCGCCTGCCCCAACACTCAGGTGCTCGATTCGGTGCTGGACCAGATTGGTGCCATGACCGGGGTGCGGGCGTCGGAAAGCCTGATCCACCTCTCCACCAAGATCGACCGGGCGGTCTAAGCGTAGGGTGCGCTACAGCGCACCGTCACACGCCCAGCGCCCGGAACACCTTCGGCAACTCCTCGGGCAGGTCCTCGGCAATCAGCCCCGGCCCGAAACTGAGGGCACACTCCACATGCAGCCAGGCCCCGGTGCAGGCGGCGTCGAAGGGTGAAAACCCCCGCGCCAGCAGCCCGGTGATGAACCCCGCCAGCACATCCCCGGAACCGGCGGTCGCCAGCCACGGCGCCGCCCGGTCGTAGTGGGCAGAGTTGATCGCGCAGCGCCCCGTGGGATCGGCGATCACCGTGTCAGGGCCTTTGTACAGCACCACACAGCCCGCCCGCTGCGCCGCCTCGCGCGTGGCATCGACCTTGGAATAGGCGGGGCCTTTGGTGGCGGGGGCGGCCAGCTTTTCCGCAATGTCGGGGAAGAGGCGGGCGAATTCGCCGGCATGGGGGGTGAGGACGCAGCCTTCGTGCAGGGCCGCGAAGAGGTCGGGGTGGTGCGACAGGATCGTGAGGGCGTCGGCGTCGAGGACGAGGTTTGACCGGGTGTGCCCCGGGGTATCCCCCCCCACAACACCCCCCCCAAGGCCCGCGGGAAGACCCCCCCAAAACCCCACCCCCCCCCCCAACCCCCCCCCCCCCCCCCCACCCCCCCCC
>JBKDYO010000256.1:0-6663 GCA_046305855.1 Paracoccaceae bacterium | reverse complement strand
GCGTCTTCGAAGAGGCGCACGAGTGCCGGGTGCGGGATAACGCCGTTCAGAGTGCCGCGACCGTGGAAGGAGTAGAGGCTGATGCCGGGGCCGCCGCCGAGGGTGACGTCGCCCCGGGCCGCCATGTCCGGCGTGTCGCAGGCGAGGAGGAGGTCGATCTGCAAGGCGATGGCAGGTTGCAAGGCGGTGGCCGCAGGCAGGACGCCGCGCAGGTTGTATTCCTCTTGCACCGACCAGACGAGGTGGAGGGTGGGGCCGGGTTTGGCTTGGCGCGTCTCGGCGAGTTTCAGGAGGGCGGCGCAGCCCGCGCGGTCGTCGACGGAGGTGCCGGCGATGCGGCCGTTCGCCAGTTGCAAGGCGCGGGGAAGGTAGGTGACGGGGGTGCCGATGCGGACACCTGCGGCCTCGGCCTCGGCCTTGGACCAGAACCCGGCATCGACGTAGAGGTCGGCATAGGGGACGACCTTGTACTTCTCTTCGGGCGTGGTGGCGTGGTGGCTTTTGTTGGCGATCACGGCGGGAAGGTCGCCCTGATCGGTGCAAAGGACCACCGCCTGCGCGGCCAGCGCGCGTTCAGGGACCCCGCCAAGGCGTTCGAGGCGGATGAGGCCGGAGGGTTCCAGCTTGCGAACGACAAAGCCAAGCTGGTCCATGTGGGTGAAGACCATCACCGGAGGCAGGGCCGGGTCGCCGGGGATCGTGCAGATCAGGTTGCCGAGGCGGTCGGAGCTGTGCGGCAAGCCGAGGGTGTCGAGGTGCCCGCTAATGGCGGCGGCGACGCGGGTTTCGTAACCGGACAGGCCGGGGATCAGCATCAGCTCGATCGTGAGGTCCGCGACGGAAGCCAGGCTCATTTTCCGCCCCGTGCGGCCCGGGCCCGGGCCATGAAATCGGCCGCGCGGTCGGGGTCGACGGCGGCCCAGGTGTCGCCGCCCACCTTCAGCGCCGAGCCGACGATGCAGCCATCCGCCACGGCCAGCACATCGGCGACAGTGGCGTGCTTGACGCCGGTGTTGGCCAGGACCGGAGTGGTCGGCAGGACCCGCTTGACGCCTTCGAGGTCTTCCATCCGTGCGGCCTCACCCGTGATCGCGCCGGACACCAGCACCGCATCGGGGATCGAGGAGAAGACGGCAGAGCGGGCGCGGTCGGGCAAGGGGCGGCGGTCGAGGCTGTCGGCAAACTCTGCCGAAACGTTGTAAAGGCGGGCCACGCCCCCAGCCCCAAGCCGCTGCGCATAGCGGACGGCGGCCCCAGCGTCGGGGGCCCAGACGCCCATGTCGGAGGCATAGGTGCCAGTGAAGATCTCGCGCACGAAGGCGGCCCCGGTTGCGGCGGCGACAGCAAAGCTGGACATCGGGTCCCAGAGGACGTTGACGCCGAAGGGGACGGTGATTTCATCACGGAGGCGGCCGATGACATAGGCCATCGTGGCTGACGTGGCGGTGTCGACCTTCAGCTCGTAAGGGCGGTCATTCTCGTTCCCGAACATTACCGCGTCGAAGCCAGCGGCTTGCAGGGCGCGCAGATCGGCGCGGGCGGCGGCAAGGATACCCTCGACCCCGGCATCGGCATCATGAAGCGGCGCGCCGGGCGAGGCCCCGAGATGGACCATGGCTATGACGGGCTTTCCAGCCCCGAAAACAGCTTGAAAACGCGACATCCAGGTCCCCTCCGTTGCCGTCACGCTAGCGCGAAAGAGGTTGGACGGGAAGCGGGTTCATACTAGCATGTCAGCGTCAGGGAGGATGCGGATGCTGGCCACGAGACACTGGGATCGGCTGGGAAACGGCGGGCTGACCTTTACCGAGCTTGGCTTCGGCGCGGCGCCTTTGGGCAACCTGTTCCGGGCCGTTACCGACGATGAAGCACATGCGGTGCTGGAGGCGGCCTGGGCTGGCGGCGTGCGCTATTTCGACACCGCGCCGCTCTATGGGTTGGGCCTGTCCGAGACCCGGCTCAACCGGCTGTTGCGGGGCAAGCCGAGGGACGCTTACGTCCTGTCGTCCAAGGTCGGGCGGCTGTTGCAGGCTGTCCCTCCGGGTCAGGGCGACGGGGCGGGCAAGTGGGTCGATGTGCCCTCGCGCAAGGAGATCTACGACTACAGCTATGACGGCACCATGCGAAGCCTGGAGTTTTCGCTGGAGCGGCTGGGCGTGGACCGGATCGACATCCTTTATTCCCATGATCTGGACATCTTCAACCACGGCACGCAGACGGCGCTGCAAGAGCGGCTGGATGCCTTCATGGCAGGCGGTTACCGGGCGCTGGTGGCCCTGCGCGACCAAGGGGTGATCCGGGCATTTGGCGGCGGGATCAACGAATGGCAGCCCTGCCAGTGGCTGTTGGAGCGGGGGGATTTCGACATCTTCCTCTTGGCGGGCCGCTATACGCTGCTGGAGCAAGAGGCGCAGGAGAGCTTCTTGCCGCTCTGCCAGCAAAGGGGCGTCGGGATCGTCGTGGGCGGGCCCTACAACTCGGGCATTCTGGCCACGGGCCCGCGACCGGGCGCGCACTGGAACTATGCCCCGGCGCCGGACTGGGTGATGACCAAGGCCGCGCGGTTGCAAACCGTCTGCACGGCGCATGGCGTGCGGTTGGTGGATGCGGCGTTCCGGTTCCCCTTGCTCCATCCAGCAGTGGTGTCGGTCATTCCCGGCGGGCAGGGTCTGGGCGACATGGCGTCGAACCTGCAGGCCGCAAAGGCGAAGATACCGCAGGCGCTGTGGGACGAGCTGCGCGCCGAGGGTCTGATCCGCGCCGACGCGCCTTAGCCGTAAAGGGCTGCCATAACGATGCGGGTGGCGCGGGCGGCGTCCTGCTGGGCTTGCGCTTCGGCCAGTTCGGTATTGGCAGCAAGCGTGCGGGCGATGGCGCGAAGGCGGTCGGTCACAGCGATATTCGCCCGTGCCTCGCCCACCGGATCGGTGCCGCCGTGATCGGGGAAGGTATCGAAGTAGATCACCCCGTCATAGCCCAGTCTGTCGAGCACCACGAACAGCTCCACCGTCTGCACCGGATGCACCGACCCCGCGATCAGGCCGTCGTCGCGCTTGCCGTAGCCGTCGTTGAGGTGGACGCCGAGAATGCGGCTGTGGCGGCCTGCCAGCATCGCGGCGCGGGCGGGCATTTCGCCGGCAAAGAGCATATGGCAGAAGTCGAGCGTCACGCCGGTGTTCGGGCGGGCGACCTCGGACAGGGCCAGAAGCGTGGTGGTCATGTCGGGCATCACGACATGGGCGCGGGGTTCGTTGGGCTTGTATTCGATGGCGATGTCGACGGCGGGGTTGTGGTCGGCGACCTCGGCGATGGCAGCGACGCTGTCATCCCACATCCGGGCATAATCGGCCTGAAAGCTGTAATCGAACCCGTCCTGCCCCATCCAAAGCGTCATCAGCCGCCCACCCATGTCGGCCAGCGCGTCGATCCCGCGTTTGGTAAGGTCGATGGCGGTGCGGCGGGTGGTGGGGTCAGGGTGCGAAAAGGCCCCGAGCCGGAAACCCGGGTCGGTGTAATAGCGCATGGCAAGGCCATTCAGCGCCATTCCATGATCCGCCAGAATGCGCGACAGCTCGGCCGGTGAGTGATGGTCGAAGTGGTCGGGATAATTCAGATCGGCCGCGTCGAGGCCGCCGACCTGCCCGGCGGCGGCGATCATCTGGGCTACGGTATCACCCTTTTTCTTGAACGCATTCAGCCGGGTCGCATAGCGCGGACGGTTGGGCAGGGTCATGACTATCCTTGGGCCGAGAAGAGTTCAGGGTGGTTCTGTTCCAACGGCTGCAGATAAATCAGCAACTGGCGCAAATGCTGCTGCACTGCAAGACGCGCGGCTTGCGGGTCACGGGCCTCGAAAGCGGCAAGGATCAGGCGGTGTTCGTCCAGCGTCGCCTGCAACCGGCCCTCGACCGGCAGGATCAATTGCCGCGCGCGGTTCACGCTTAGCCACGCCGTCTGCGAGACCTGCGGCAAGCGGGGAAAGCCGGTGTAGGACAGGATCATGTCGTGCATCTGGCCATCCAGCTGCATGAACCCCTGCCGGTCGCCGTCTGCAGCCAAAGCCTCCTGCATCCGCAGGTTCCGGCGCAGGTCGCGCAACTGGTCTTCGGTGATCATCTGGGCCACAAGCTCGGCTGCGGCCACCTCGATCGCCTCGCGGATGAAGGCCCCTTCGCGGATGTCGGTCATCGAAAGCCGGGTCACGAAGGTCCCGGCCTGCGGGACAACGTCCACCAGCCCGTCGGAGGCGAGCCGCGCCACCGCATCGGCAACCGGACTGCGCGAGACGCCCAGGCGGTCGCAGATCTCGGGTTTGCGGATGATGTCGCCCGGGCGGAACGCCAGCGTCAGGATCGCGTGCTTCAGGCTTTGGTAGACCCGCTGGCCTAGCGACCCCTGAAAGCGATCCAGCGGCAAAAGCCGCTCTGCGCCATTCTGGTCTTGTGATCCGGTCGGGGGCGCTTGTAGCATGCTAACATGTTAGACTCGGCGGCCCGCCTGTCAAGAAACGACACGCCGGCCGGGATGGGAGATATCATGGCGGATGCTACTATCCGATTGCACGCGACAGACAACCTTGTCATTGCGCTGACCGACCTTGCCAAGGGGGCAAGTGCTCCGGGTGTCGCGGTGCCCCTGCCCGGCCCGGTGCCGCGGGGTCACAAGCTGGCGACCCGTGCGATTGCCAAGGGCGAGATCGTGCTGCGCTATGGCCAGTCCATCGGGCAGGCGACCGAAGACATCCCGGAAGGCGGACATATCCACAGCCACAACCTTGGCATGGGTCCGCACAGCACCGATTATGCGATGGGCACGCAGGCAACCCCCCTGCCCGCGCTGCCCCCGCGCGAGTTCATGGGCTACCACCGCGCCGATGGTCAGGTTGGGACACGCAACTACCTCGGCATCCTGACCTCGGTGAACTGCTCGGGGTCCGTGGCCCGCTTCATCGCCGAGGCGGCCGAGAAGGACCCCGTCCTGTCCGCGATGCCGAACATCGACGGCTTTGTGCCCATCGTCCACAATACCGGCTGTGGAATGTCGGGGGTGAACGAGGGCTACGACACCCTGATGCGCACGCTAAAGGGGTATGCGCGGAACGCGAACTTTGGCGGCATCCTTCTGGTCGGGCTTGGCTGCGAGGTCATGCAGGTGCCGGACCTGGTGGGCCAGGGGCGGCTCCGGCCCGACGGTAACTTCCGCTACATGACGATCCAGGGCACTGGCGGCACGCGCGCGACCATCGCCAAGGGGCTGGAGGTGCTGCGCGAGATGGCCGAAGTCGCCTCGAAAGTCTCCCGCGCCCCGGCCCCGGTGTCCAAACTGATCATCGGCCTGCAGTGCGGCGGCTCGGACGGCTATTCCGGGATCACGGCGAACCCGGCCTTGGGCCATGCCAGCGACCTTCTGGTGCGGATGGGGGGCACGACAATCCTGTCCGAGACGCCCGAGATCTACGGCGCCGAACACCTTCTGACCCGCCGCGCGGTCAGCGCCGAGGTGGGCGAAAAGCTGATCGAGCGGATCGGCTGGTGGGAAAACTACACCGCGATCAACGGCGGCGAGATGGACAACAACCCCAGCCCCGGCAACAAGCGCGGCGGCCTGACGACGATCCTGGAGAAATCGCTTGGCGCGGTCGCCAAGGGCGGCACAGCCCCCCTGAGCGGCGTCTACAAGTTCGCCGAACCGATCACCGCGCCGGGCTTCGTCTACATGGACAGCCCCGGCTATGACCCCTGCAGCGTCACCGGCCAGATCGCCAGCGGGGCCACGATGATCGTCTTTACCACCGGGCGCGGCTCGGTGTCGGGCTACAAGCCCAGCCCCTGCATCAAGCTGGCCACCAACAACGAAATGTATCAGCGGATGGCCGAGGACATGGACATCAACTGCGGGGACATCATCGACGGGGTGTCGATCGAGGCCAAGGGTGCAGAGATTCTGGACAAGATCATCGCCGTCGCCTCGGGCGAACAGACCCTCTCGGAACAGTTGGGCTTCGGCGGGGCCGAATTCGTGCCCTGGCAGATCGGCGCGGTGATGTAGGCCAACGGCAGGAGCAGACTGATCTTCGCCACGCCCGTGCGTGCGGTGCAGGCCAAGCGAAAACTGTAAGGAACGACCGTGACCCAGCCCTGCGTTCTTGTCGTCGGCAGCCTGCACTATGACATCATGGTCAAGGCCGACCATCTGCCCCGCAAGGACGAAACCGCGGTGGGTACAGCCTGGTATCCGAAATTCGGCGGCAAGGGCGGCAACCAGGCGGTTGCCGTGGCCCGCGCAGGTGCCGCTTGCCGGATGTTCGGGGCGATCGGAGACGATGACTTCGGCCATTTCCTGCGCCGCGCCCTGCAGGATGGCGGCGTGGATGATGCCCATGTCGCCACTGTGCCCGACAGCGGCTCGGGGATGAGCGTGGCGATCCTCGACGCCGCGGGCGACTATGCAGCGACCATCGTTTCCGGGGCCAACCTGCGGATCAACGCTGCCGCGCTGGAGAATGCCGGGCTCTGGCAAAACGTGGGACTGCTGATCCTGAAGAACGCAGTCCCGGCCACCGTGCACCTCGCTGCTGCCCGGCAGGCCCGCACCCGCGGGAACACGCCGACTCGGAACGCCGCCCCGGCGCGGGCATTACCCGCCGATCTTGTGCCGCTGGTT
>JBKDYO010000255.1:0-3832 GCA_046305855.1 Paracoccaceae bacterium | reverse complement strand
CCGGAGTGACAGCGGCGAGCCCGGCAAGACGTCCCATAGTGGGCCTGTCGCGCTTCTGAAAAGCGAGTTCTCCATGCTTATCCGCCAGATCCGCGCAACGCCGGTCAACATCCCGTTCCGGGCACCCTACCGGTTTTCCTATGGTGCCATCGCCTCGCTGACGAAGACGGTGATCGAGGTTGAAACCGAGGATGGAGTCGTCGGCCTCGGCGAATGTGCCGATGGCGACCGGGCGGCCGATGTTCTGGCGATGGGCGCAAGGCTGATCGGGCACGACCTCCGCGAGGTCGGCACCGCCGAGGCCAAGGTCGTCCCCGGTATGCGCTATACGCCCTGGGGCAATGTGCTGGCCGCGCGGCGGGTGTTCGGCGGGATCGAGATGGCGATGTGGGACGCGCGGGGCAAGACGGAAAGCGTTTCGCTTGCGATGCTGCTGGGTGGCGCGCGGCGGGACCGGATCGAGCTGACCGAGTATTTCAGCTACCGCTGGCCCGGCATCGATCCCGGCGAGTCGTCACCTGTGGAAGTCGCGCGCTACTGTGCGGCGATGATCGAGCGCCACGGTTCCACCCGGTTCGAAGGCAAGATGGGCACGGTGGACCTCGCCGAAGAGGTGAGGATGGTCGCCGAGGTCCGCGCTGCCATCGGCGACCGGCCCCTGCAACTCGATCCCAACGGGGTCTGGACCGTGCCCACCGCCCGCGATGCGCTTCGGAGGGTCGCCCCGTACGACATCGCCTGGTTCGAAGAGCCCTGCGAGACCTATGAGGAAATGGCGCAGCTGCGGCGCTTCTCGGACATTCCTTTCTCGGCGCATTCCATCGACCTGCCCAAGGCCCATGCTCTTGGCTGCCCAGAGGCCATCGTCACCAACATCAACGAACACGGCGGCATCGCCCGCACCGTTGCCTTCATCCGCGCCTCTGAGCTTCTGGGCGTCGGCTTCCGCTTTCATTCTGGCGAGACGGGCATCGCCTCGGCGGCCTACCTGCACTTGACCGCCGCCCTGGACCATGTCCGCGACCCTAGCCAGACGCTGTTACACTGGTACGCTGACGACGTGATCGAAGGCGGCCCGCATCGGCACGAAGGCGGGTTCGTCGCCCTGCCCCAGGGTCCGGGCCTGGGCGTCACGCTGGACCGTGCGGCTCTGGCCCGCTGCCACCAGCGCTATCTGGACGAAGGCCCGTTCCCCGATGGCCGCAAGGGCGGTTACGGCGGACAGTTCCGCAAGCGCTGAGTGGTTGACCCCGCCTGCCGGAACGGGGATGAAGGCGCCCATGACACCGGATATCCTCTGCATCGGCTCGGTCCTGTGGGACATCATCGGCCGCTCACCCACCTCGATGCGGCTTGGCTCGGACGTTCCGGGCCGGATCACCCGGCTGCCCGGTGGGGTGGCGATGAACATCGCGATGACCCTGCGCCGCTTCGGGATGACCCCGGCGATCCTGACCGCCATCGGACGAGACGCCGAGGGCGACGAGTTGATCGCCGCCTGCGACCGGCTGGGGCTGGTGACGGACACGGTCTACCGATCTGATGACCTGCCGACCGACCGCTACATGGCCATCGAAGGGGCGAACGGCCTGATCGCCGCCATCGCCGATGCCCATTCGCTGGAGGCTGCGGGCGACAAGATCCTGCGGCCTCTGGCCGATGGCCGGCTTGGGACTGAGGCCGCGCCCTGGTCCGGCCCGATTGCGCTGGATGGCAACCTGACCGAAAGTCTGTTGTCCGAGATCGCCGTCTCGCCGCTGTTTGTCCGGGCTGACCTGCGCGTGGCACCTGCCTCGCCGGGCAAGGCGGGGCGGCTTCTGCCGCTGCTGGCGCACCCCTCGGCCACGCTCTACGTGAACCTCGAAGAGGCCAACATCCTGGCGCGTACCGATCATGGCTCCGCCGTTGCCGCTGCCGAGGCCTTGCTTCGCCGTGGTGCGGGCCAGGTGCTGGTCACGAACGGCGGCAACCCAGCCGCTGAAGGCAGTCAGGGCGCAGGTGTGATCGAAGGCCAGCCGCCGCAGGTGCTGGTCACCCGTGTCACGGGCGCGGGCGACACCTTCATGGCCGCGCACCTTGTCGCCGAACGGCAGGGTGCCGGGCGGCAAGCGGCGCTGGATGCGGCATTGCGCGCCGCAGCAACCTATGTTTCCGGAGATATCGGCTCATGACGCTGCCCCTGATCCTGTCACCCGAGGTTGCCAAGGCGCGGGCGAGCGGCACTCCTATTGTTGCGCTGGAAAGCACAATCATCACGCATGGCATGCCATATCCGCAGAATGTGGAAACAGCACGCCGGGTAGAGGCCGAGGTCCGCGCCCATGGCGCGTGCCCCGCCACCATCGCTATCCTTGACCGCCGGATCCACATTGGCCTGACGGAGGACCAGCTTGAGGCGCTTGGCCAGGCAAAGGGTGTGGCAAAGCTGTCCCGTGCCGATCTTGCGGCCTGTCTGGCAAGTGGCGGCACCGGGGCCACTACGGTCGCCGCAACGATGATCTGCGCACTTCTGGCCGGGATCGAGGTCTTTGCGACCGGCGGCATCGGCGGGGTGCACCGGGGGGCAGAGCATAGTTTCGACATCTCGGCCGACCTTCCCGAACTGGCGCAGACGGCTGTGACGGTGGTCGCGGCGGGGGCAAAGGCGATCCTCGATCTGGCCAAGACGCTTGAGTATCTCGAAACGGCGGGCGTTCCGGTCATTGCCTTCGGGCAGGCGGATTTCCCGGCGTTCTGGTCCCGGTCGTCCGGCCTGAAAGCCCCCCTGCGAATGGACAGCGCGGCGGAGATCGCGGCGGCCCATGTCCTGCGCGGGAGGCTTGGGTTGCCGGGTGGACAGCTGGTCGCCAATCCGATCCCGGCAGAGGCCGAAATCCCTCGGTCCGAAATCATGCCACACATCGAGGCCGCACTGGCCGAGGCCGAGGCGCAAGGCATTGCGGCGAAGGCGGTCACCCCGTTCCTGCTGCAGCGCATCTTCGAGCTGACCGAGGGCAGGTCCCTGGTGTCCAACATCGCCTTGGTTCTGAACAATGCCCGGCTGGCTGCGGCGATTGCCGGAGAAATCTCCGAGCTTCGGCGCAAAAGCTGAGCTGCCCCCTTTGCATTGGAACAGGCGGCCCATAGATTGCAGCCGACTGCGTGAACCGGAGCCCGAATGACCGACCCCCTTGCCTCCCGCCGCCGTGGCATTCTTGCCGGGCTGCGCGCCAGTTTTCTGACGGGTCTGGTCGTCGTCCTGCCGGTCGGGCTGACCGCCTATTTCGCCTGGACCCTGGTGGGCTGGATCGATGGCTGGATCTTGCCGCTGATCCCGTCTCACCTGCAACCCGAGGCCTTTGTCGAACGGTACTTCGGCCCCGATGCCAACTTCCCGGTGCGCGGTGTCGGTGTCCTGGTGTTCCTGGTCTTCACCATCATCATCGGCTGGATGGCCAAAGGGCTTTTCGGACGTTCTGTCATCAAGATGGGCGAAGAGATGGTCGACCGGATGCCGATCATCCGGTCCGTCTATGGCGGCATCAAGCAGGTTGCCGAGACCTTCTTCAACAAGACTGAAAAGAGCTTTGATCAGGTCTGCCTGCTGGAGTTTCCCCGCCCCGGGTCCTGGGCGCTGGGGTTCATCTCGACCCAGCCGAAGGGCGAACTGGCCGAGCGTCTGGCCGCCATGGGGCCGGACTACTCTGCGGTCTTCGTCGGACTGACGCCTTTCACCTCGGGGATGCTTCTGTTCGTGCCGACCAAGGACCTGACGATCCTCGACATGAAGATCGACGATGCCGCAAAGCTGATCGTTTCGGGCGGGCTGGTCTATCCCTTGCCGAAGGACGCG
>JBKDYO010000254.1:0-8918 GCA_046305855.1 Paracoccaceae bacterium | reverse complement strand
TTCAGGGGTCCTCCGTTGTCAGGTTGGGAATTCGGTCAGCCGCAAGCCTGGCTGGCCTTGGTCCGTCAGGGAGTGGGAAGTGCCGATCCGGACCAGGGGGCCAAGCGCGGCGAGCGTGATGAAGAGAAGGGCGATTTCGACGTGGTAGACCACGGTATAGCCAAGGCTGACGTCGTGCAGCGGGCCAAGGAGCCCGGCATCGACGATGTGAGTGACGGCGTCGCGCAGGGTGCCCCCGGCCAGGATGGCAAGCCCGGCGGCGGTGGCCTGCGCCGAGCCCCAGGCGCCAAGGATCAGGCCAGCGCCAAGGGTGCCCTTGGTGCGCGCCATCGCGGCGTTGAGGGTCGAGAGGCCGAAGATGCCGTTGCCAAGGCCGATGGCGAAGGCCCCGGCGTAGAAGATGACCCAGCTGTCCAAGGGGCTCGCGAAGATCACGGCCGAGAAGGCGGCGACGCCGATCAGAAGGCCGGTGGCGGATTGGCGGTAGGGGTCGGCCCCGTTGCTTAGGCGACGGGTGGCCCAGAGGAAGCCAGTCAGCGCTCCGAGGGCCCAAAGGGCGGTCAGGACGGTGGTGGCCGAGACGGAGAGGCCGAGGACCTGGCCGCCGTAGGGTTCGAGAAGCACGTCCTGCATGTTGAAGGCCAGCGTGCCGAGGAAGACCACGACGAGGAGGCGGCGCGCGCCATCCTGTTGCATCAGCTGCCGCCAGGCGTCACCGAAGGCGGGGCGGGGGGCGGCGCGTTCGGCCTTGGACATCGGACGCACGCGCTCCTGTTTCCAGAAGGCGATGACATTCAGGATGAGGGTGGCAGCACCACAGCCCTGCACGACCTGCACCAGCCAGATCGGGTCGTAGTGGCGCAGAAGGAAGCCGACGAGGAGGGCGGAGAGGCCCATGCCGGAGAGGTAGAGGATGTAGAGCATGGCCACGACGCGGGGCCGGGTGTCGTCCGTCGCGCGGTCTGCGGCGAGGGCGAGGCCTGCGGTCTGAACCATGTGCATGCCAAGGCCGGCCATGAGGAAAGCGAGGGCCGCAAGGACCTCACCCGCCCAAGCGGGGCCTTTGAACTGGTCGCCGGAGAGGACGATCAGCGCGAAGGGCATGACGGCAAGGCCGCCCATCTGCCAGAGCGAGCCGAACCAGAGGTAGGGGATGCGCTTCCAGCCAAGGGCGGAGCGGTAGGTGTCGGAGCGGTGGCCGAGAAGCGCGCGGAAGGGGGCGACGAGGACCGGGATCGAGATCATCAGCGCAACGATCATCGCGGGGACCGAAAGCTCGACGATCATCACGCGGTTCAGTGTGCCGAGGAGCAGGACCTGCGCCATGCCGACGGAGACCTGGAAGAGGGCGAGGCGCCAGAGCTGGCCAATGGGCAGGTCTTCCGAGGCCGCGTCGGCGAAGGGCATCCAACGGGGCCCGAGTTTCGCGACGTCTTTGCGGCGGAGGATCATGCGCGATGCTCCAGACATTCGGAAATGTAGAAGCCCGAGGTGATGCGGCCGATCTTGGTGACGGTGCCGGGGCAGTGCTTGGCCAGGCGGGCGGCGTCGTGCGGGATCATCGTGGGCGAGCGGTCGGAGCGGGGGAAGAGCTTGCCGACAGTGAAGAAAGCCATCAGGAAGGCCGTGCGCGGGGCGACGGTGAAGACGATGGATTGCGCGGTGCGCTTCGACAGGTTGTCGATGACGCGGCCGATGTCGGTGTCGCGGTAGTAGATCAGGCTGTCCATCGCGAGGGTAAAGTCGAAGCGGCCAAGGGCCGGGTCTGACATGTCGCCTGCGTGGAAGTCCACCTGGTCGGCAAGGGCCGGGTGCAAGCGGCGCTTTGCGATCTCGATCAGCTGGGGCGAGATGTCGACGGCAGTGACGCGCGCGCCGCGCTGGGCGAGTTCGGTGGCCATCGCGCCTGTGCCGCAGCCTGCGTCGAGGACGCGTGCGCCGCGCAGGTCTTGCGGCAGGCGCGACAGCATGAGGGCGCGCATCTGGTCGCGGCCCTTGCGGACGGTTTCGCGGATGCGGGAGACCTTTTCATGCGAGGTCAGCCGCTCCCACGTCTGGGTCGCGGTGCGGTCGAAGTAGGTTTCGACCCGGTCGCGGGTGAGGCTGTAGTCGGGCATTTCAATCAAATCCAAGGAGTTCGAAGATCTCGCGGTCGGGCAGCGGTTCGGGGGTGGACCCTGCGCCTTCCACCGACCGCCAGAGCGCGTCGGCCAGGCGCATGTATTCGGCGCGGGCAGTGACGATGTCCTGCTCGTCGTCCATCTCGAAGAGGGTCTTCTTCTTCAGGCGGCTGCGGCGGATGGCGTCGATGTCGGGCATGTGGGCCAGGCGGTTGAAGCCGACGCGTTCGCAGTAGCGGTCGACTTCGTTGGTCTCACGGGACCGGTTGGCAACGCAGCCCGCGAGGCGGACCTTGTAGTTGCCGGACTTGGCCTGGACCGCGGCGATGATGCGGTTCATCGCGTAGATCGAGTCGAAGTCGTTGGCGGTGACGATCAGCGCGCGGTCGGCGTGCTGGAGGGGGGCCGCGAAGCCGCCACACACCACGTCGCCGAGGACGTCGAAGATCACCACGTCGGTGTCTTCCAGGAGGTGGTGCTGCTTCAGAAGCTTGACGGTCTGGCCGACGACATAGCCGCCGCAGCCGGTGCCTGCGGGGGGGCCGCCAGCCTCGACACATTTCACGCCGTTCCAGCCGTCGGCGATGTAGTCCTCGGGCCGCAGTTCTTCGGCGTGGAAGTCGACTTCCTTGAGGATGTCGATGACCGTGGGCTGCAGGCGACCGGTCAGGGTGAAGGTGCTATCGTGCTTCGGGTCGCAACCGATCTGCAGGACCCGCTTGCCCATCACCGAGAAGGCGGCGGAGAGGTTCGAGGAGGTGGTCGACTTGCCGATCCCTCCCTTGCCGTAGACGGAGAAGACTTTGGCTCCTTCGATCTTCAGGGACGGGTCCAATGCAACCTGGACGGAGCCTTCGCCGTCAAGTCCGCGGAGGTTCGGAATTTCGTCGCGCGGGCTCATGTGGTGGCCCCTTTCATGTGAGGTGTCATTCAGCGGCGATCCCTTCCAGGCGATCCTCTAGTTCGTCGGCGGCGGTCTGCAGCGCGGCGAGGGTGGCGGGATCGGGTGTCCAATAGGCGCGGTCCGAAGCTTCCAAGAGGCGCTGGGCCATGCGGGAGGAGGCTTCGGGGTTGAGGGCGGCGAGGCGGCGGCGCATGGCTTCGTCGGTGACGAAGGTTTCGGTCAGGCGCTGGTAGACCCAAGGCTCGACCTTGCCGGTGGTCGCGGACCAGCCAAAGGTGTTGGAGACGTGGGATTCGATCAGGCGCACGCCCTCGGCCCCGTGGCGAAGGAGGCCTTCGTAGAACTTGGGGTTCAGGGTGCGGGAGCGGCTTTCCAGCGCGATCTGGTCGGAGAGGGTTCGGACCGTGCCGCCGCCGCGGGTCTGGTCGCCGATGTAGACCGGGGTGTCCTGGCCGCCACGGGCGCGTTTGACGGCGCGGGCGATGCCTCCCAGCGTGTCGAAGTAGTGGTCGACCGAGGTGACGCCCAGTTCCACGGATTCGAGGTTCTGGTAGGCGAGGTCGACGTCCTTGAGCGCCTTTTGCAGGAGCGCCGGGTTGCCGGTGGCCTTGCCGGTGACGCCGTAGGCGAAGCTCTTGCGGTTCTGGTAGGCGTCGGCGAGTTCGTCTTCGTCGCCGAAGGCGGAGTTGTCGACCATGATGTTGACGTTGGACCCGTAAGCGCCTTCGGCGTTGGAAAAGACGCGGAGGGCGGCGGTTTCCATGTCCACGTTCATCTCGAACGCGTAGCGGAGCGCGTGGGCGCGGATGAAGTTCAGCGCCTCGGGTTCGTCGGCGGTGGCGGCCTTAAGGGCGGCCTCGGCGAGCATCCGGGTCTGCAGGGGCAGGAGATCGCGGAAGATGCCGGAGAGGGTCATCACCACGTCGATCCTCGGGCGGCCGAGTTCAGCGAGGGGGATCAGGTCGGCCCCGGCAAGGCGGCCGTAGCTGTCGAAGCGGGGTTTCGCACCCATAAGCGACAGGGCCTGGGCGATGGGGCCGCCGTCGGATTTGATGTTGTCGCTGCCCCAGAGGACCAGCGCCACAGTGCGCGGCAGGGTCGGGTGGGTGGCGAGGAGGCGGTCGGCCTGGGCCTTGCCGTCGGCCAGCGCGAAGGCGGTGGGCATCCGGAACGGGTCGAAGGCGTGGATGTTGCGGCCGGTGGGCAGGATCTGGGGCGAGCGGATCAGGTCTCCACCCGGGACGGGGGAGATGTAGCGGCCCGAGAGGGCGCGGAGGAGGGCGGGGATTTCGCTGTCCTGCTGGAGGTGGGCTTCGGCGGTGGCGCGGGCCTCGGGATCGTCGGGCATCAGGGCCAGGTACTCGGCGCGCTGGGTGTCGGTCATGGGCCGTCCGAGGACGTGGAGGCCGTCGGTGATGAGGGCGCCTTCGGTCTCCAGGAGCTTCAGCCAGAGCGCGTCGGGGTTGGACGAGTCCATGTCGACGGCGCGGGCCTGTTCGGCGATGAGGAGGGCGAGGTCTTCGCGGTCGGGTGCGTCGGGCGACAGGGCGCGGAAGCGGGTGAGGCTGTCCTTGAGGTCGACGAGACCCTTGTAGAGGCCGGATTGAGCGAGCGGCGGCGTCAGGTGGGTGACGGTGACGGCGTTGGAGCGGCGCTTGGCCAGCGTCGCCTCGGACGGGTTGTTCGCGGCGTAGAGGTAGACGTTCGGCAGGTTGCCGATCAGGCGGTCGGGCCAGCATTTGCCGGAAAGGCCAGCCTGTTTGCCGGGCATGAATTCGAGGGCCCCGTGCATGCCGAAGTGGAGGAGGACGTCCGCGCCGAAATCCCTTTTCATCCAGTCGTAGAAGGCGGTGAAGGCGTGGGTCGGGGCGAAGCCTTTCTCGAACAGCAGGCGCATCGGGTCGCCTTCGTAGCCGAAGACGGGTTGGATGCCGACGAAGACATTGCCGAACTGGTGGCCGAGGACGAAGACGTCGGCCCCGTTCGACTGGGCGCGGCCGGGGGCAGGGCCCCAGACTTTCTCGGTCTCGGCCAGCCAGCGGGAGCGGCGCACAAGCTCGGAGGCGGGGATGCGGGCGGCGACGTTGGCGGGTTGGCCGAATGCGGCGGCGTTGCCTTTGAGGACCAGGTCGCGGAGCGCGTCGACCGAGGCGGGCGGGGTCACGTCGTAGCCCTCGGCCCGCATGGCGTGGAGGGTGTTCAGAAGGCTTTCGAAGACGCCAAGGTAGGCGGCGGTGCCGACCGCGCCTGCGTTCGGCGGGAAGCCGTAGAGGACGATGCCGACCTTGCGTTTCGCGGTGTCGGAGCGGCGGAGAGTGGCGAGACGAAAGACCTTTTCAGCCAGCGCCTCGATGCGTTCCGGGCAGGGGGCCATGACGCGGGAGGCGTGGTCTACGGGGGCTTGGCAGTTCTTGGCGCAGCCTTGGCAGCCGTTGGCGTCGTGGCGGCCGGCGAAGACGGTGGGGTTGGTCGCGCCGTCGATTTCAGGCAGGGCGATGAGCATGGTGGTTTCCACCGGGCCAAGGCCGCCGTCGGTGGCGGCCCATTGGCCGAGGGTCTGGAACTCAAGCGGGTGGGCGGCGACATAAGGCGCGTCGAGGGCTTCGAGCGCGGCGATGGCGGCGGGGCTGTCGTTGTAGGCAGGGCCGCCGACGAGGGAGAAGCCGGTGAGGGAGACGAGGGCGTCGATCCGGCCCTGACCCATGAAGGCGTCGATGGCGGGGCGGCCGTCGAGGCCCGAGGCGAAGGCGGGGACGCAGGCGATGCCACGGGCCTCGAACGCGCGGATCACGGCGTCGTAATGCGCGGTGTCCGAGGCGAGGATGTAGGAGCGCAGCATCAGAAGGCCGACGGTGGCGGTCATGCCGTCGGGCTTGGGCAGGAGGGAAGGGTCGGTGAAGACGCGGGCGGCGACGTCGGGGTGGTAGAGGCCGACATCGGGGTAGTCGACGGGCAGCGCGGCCTTGACCTTGTTCCAGTCGCGGTTCGGGGCATAGCGGCTGACGAGAAAGCGGACCATGCTTTCGATGTTGTCGTCTGACCCGCCAAGCCAGTACTGCATCGACAGGAACCAGGCGCGCATGTCCTGGGCCTTGCCGGGGATGAAGCGCAGGATCTTCGGCAGGCGGCGGAGCATCGCCATCTGCTTTTCGCCCGAGGAGCCGGAGGGGGACTTGTTGCCCCGGAGCTTTTTCAGGAAGGCCATCGCGCCCGAGGCGGGGAGCGACATGTCGAGGTCGCCCATCTTGGTCAGCTTGACGACCTGCGGATCCGAGATGATGCCGACACAGGCGTCGAGCGCGTCGCGGCGGGCCTGCATGTCGGGCAGGATCTGGGTCAGGTGCTCTTCGAGGAAGATCAGGTTGGCGACAATGATGTTGGCGCGGGCGACATCGGCCTTGGCGCGGGCGAGGGACGCGGGGTTCTCGGCCCATTCGGCGGCGGCATGGACCGAGATGGCGATGCCGGGGAAGTCCTTGGCGAGGCGGCCCGCGACGCGCTGGGCGGGGCCTGCGGCATGGGCGTCGAGGGTGACGATGACAAAGTGGTAGAGCCCGTCGGAGGCGGGGGTTTTCAGCTCCGGCGATGTGTAGCGGTCATCGCGCATAGTGGGCCTTGGCCTCGTAGAGGGTCTCGATGCTGATCTGGGTCACGCCCTTTTCAGCGGCGTATTTCTCGGTGTTGCGGCGGGCCTTGGCGCGGACGAAGAAGGGGATCTTCTTCAGCTCACGCTCGGCATCCGGGAGCCAGTGGAGGGCGTCGGCGAGGGCCTGCGCGGCCTCGATCATTTGCGTCGCGGCGTTGGCGGTGGGTTCGAGGATCTGCTGGACCGGCGCGGGAGTGGCCTTGCCGCCGTGGTGGCTGGGGCCGGCGGCGTCGTGGAATTCGAAATCCTCGCGGAACATGGTCAGGAGGTGTTCTTCGAGGCCCATCACCAGCGGGTGAATCCAGGTGTCGAAGAGGACGTTGGCGCCTTCGAAGCCCATCTGCGGCGAGTAGCGGGCGGGGAAGTCCTGGACGTGGACGGGGGCCGAGATCACGGCGCAGGCGATGCCGAGGCGCTTGGCGATGTGACGCTCCATCTGCGTGCCGAGGATCAGTTCCGGGGCGGCGGCGATGATGGCGGCTTCGACGTCGAGATAGTCGTCGGAGATCAGCGCCTCCAGCCCGTATTCCTTGGCGCAGGCGCGCATCGGGCGGGCGAATTCGCGGTTGTAGCAGCCGAGGCCGACCACTTCAAAGCCAATCTCGTCGCGGGCGACGCGGGCGGCGGCCATGGCGTGGGTGGCGTCGCCGAAGATGAAGACGCGCTTGTTGGTGAGGTAGGTGCTGTCGACGCTGGCGGACCACCAGGGCTGGCGGAGGTTCTTTTCGTCGACTGCCGCGCTGACGTTGGCCAGGGCGGCGACTTCGGCGATGAACTCACGGGTCGCTTGCGCGCCGATCGGGATCGTCTTGGTCCAGGGCTGGGCGTGGGTCTTCTCCAGCCAGCGGGCGGCACCTTCGCCGGTCTCAGGGTAGAGCAGCACGTTGAAATGGGCGGCCGGGAGGCGGGCGATGTCCTCGGGGCTGGCGTCCAGCGGGGCGGCCACGTTGATGGCGATGCCCATGCTGCGCAGGAGGTTGGCGATTTCGGTGACGTCGTCTCGGTGGCGGAAGCCGAGGGCCGTCGCGCCGAGGATGTTGCAGGAGACTTCCTTGGTGCGCTCGCCGGGCTGGGCGAGGGCGCGGGTCAGGGCGAGGAAGGTCTCGTCCGCGCCGAAGTTTTCCTTGCGGGAGTAGCTGGGCAGGTCGAGGGGGACGACGGGGCAGGGCAGGCCGAGGGTCGAGGCGAGGCCGCCGGGGTCGTCCTGGATCAACTCGGCGGTGCAGGAGGCGCCGACGATCATCGCTTGCGGCTGGAAGCGGTCATAGGCGCCCTGGGCGGCGCGCTTGAAGAGGGTGGCGGTGTCGGCACCGAGATCGGAGGCCTGGAAGGTGGTGAAGGTGACCGGCGGGCGGTGATTGCGACGCTCGATCATCGTGAAGAGGAGGTCGGCGTAGGTGTCGCCCTGTGGCGCGTGGAGGACGTAGTGGACGTCCTTCATGCCGGTGGCAACGCGCATCGCACCGACGTGCGGGGGGCCTTCGTAGGTCCAGAGGGTGAGTTTCATGACTGCCCTCCTGCCAGCATGGCGCGGCGGCGGAGGGGGCGGGAGAAGAGGCCGGCGAGGTCGCCTGCCTGTTCGTAGAAATGGACCGGGGTGAAGACGAGCTCGATCGCCCACTTGGTGGCGTAGCCGGCGGCTTCCAGCGGGTTGGCAAGGCCAAGGCCGCAGACGGTGAGGTCCGGCTTGAGGGCGGCGTGGCGGTCAAGCTGCAGGTCGACGTCCTGACCTTCGGAGAGGATCGTGGTCGGCAGGAGGGCCAGTTCAGGTTCCATCAGGCCGCGGTGGAGGTAAGGGGTGCCAACCTCGACCGGGCGCATGCCGCATTCGCGGGCCAGGAAGCGGGCGAGGGGGATTTCCAGCTGGCTGTCGGGGAACATGAACAGCGTCTTGTCGCGCAGGGTTTCCGCATGGGCCGCGACGGCCTTGCGGGCCCGGGCGCGGGGGGCGGCAGTGACAGCCTCGAAAGTCTCAAGGTTGACGCCGCAGGTCTTGGCGACAGCGCGGAGCCAGTCGGTGGTACCTTCCTCGCCAAAGGGGAAGGGAGCCGCGATGCGCTGGGCGCCCCGGCCTTCCAAGGCGTGGGCAGTGTCGGCCAGGAAGGGCTGGGTCAGGATGAAGCGGGAGTTCTCGCCGACCTTCGGTGCCTCGCTGGCGCGACGGGACGGGAGGAAGCTGACATTGCGGATGCCCATCTGGGAGAGGAGCGACAGGCACTGGTCTTCGACCACGTCAGGAAGCGCGCCG
>JBKDYO010000253.1:0-12097 GCA_046305855.1 Paracoccaceae bacterium | reverse complement strand
CGACGGCTCCGGCCGTCGCCGCTACCGATCGTGAGAATCTCCATTGGAGCACTCATGGAGAACCTCCCTCCCGCACGTCGCAGGAGGCTCCAATCCCAGATCACAAAGCCGAGCAGAAGGTGGGGACGGAACAGCGCTTACCGACAACCCGGAAATCCGTGAGAAGAGATGCACAAGATCGCCGAGAAGCGTCGTCGCTTCGGCTACCGGCGCGTGCGCATCATGCCGGAGCGCAAGGGCATGATCATGATCGAGAAGTGGCCCTACCGCATCAACCAGGAAGAGGGCCTGTCGGTGCGCCAACGCCGTGGCCGCAAACGCGCGCAGGGCAGCCGAACCCCAGTATTCCGATGCCATTGCGCCCGAACCAGCACTGGTCCCTGGATTTCCTGTCCGACGAGTTCGGTGCCTGTCGGATGCTCGTAAGCTTCCGGTGACGACCGGGGGGGCAGGTCACGCTTCCCTCAGTTCCTTCGAAAGGATCGCACCATCAAACCGTGGGATCAAACAACTACATGTGAACGAATCTTGTCAACATTGCCTAACTCATGTCGTCGCAAACACAAATCCGCTATCCGCTGCGAAAGCATCTGCTGAAACCAAGCTAAAGCTCTCAATTGCTCTTGACTCATGATTCCAAAGCACACTAGCCCGTTCATGACGCAATACGGATTTAACACTACGAAAAAGGTCGCGATACACATCGCGACCTTCCCCACCTTAGCTACTCGCAAAAACACACAACCAGCAACTATTTACACACTGAAACCCAACTTTCATCAGGCTCCGATAAACTTTATCAAACCAAAGAGAGGAACCCAAGGCCTTTTTTTAAGCCAGAAGTCTGCGCTGACCGACGCCGAATAAGGCATACATCGCGCTAGACGAGGCCATCGTTCGAGATAAATGAAGATGCGATCCGGCCGATGCATAGAGTTATTGTCGGCCAATCAAACCAACGCTTGCGGCAAACTGCTTCGTCACTGTCTAGATCTGGCAAAGCAAACTGGTAACGCATGATGAGTTGGCGCTTTACAGGGACATTGTCATATGCCGAACGTAAGCCTTCGGTGACGGCCGTCTGTTTTGACTGAGCAGTTGGTCTTAAGGCATTGGCTTATGGCATGCGCTTCCGTTGTTTCACCGATCGAGATTTTTGCGGCAGATGAGCTTGGCCGTCGTCGGCATTGGTCTGACACGGACAAGGTGCGGATCGTCGAGGAGAGTCTGCGAGGTCATCGGCAGGGTTCGGCGACGGCCCGGCGATATGGGATTTCGCGGTCGCTTCTGACCATCTGGCGGCGCGATTATCGCGCAGGGGCATTCGGCACGCTGGAGACGTGCGGTGGTTTCGTGCCGCTGGTGGTGCAGGACGTTACGACGACGCAGCCAGAATCGACCTTGAGGCCAGCCCCGGCGGAGACGATCGAGATCACTCTGACGAACGGGCGTCGTATGACGATCCCCGTCTCGCTGGCCCCGCCGCATCTTGCGGCGCTGCTGGCGGTGCTAGACCCGCGATGATCGCTTTTCCAGCCAGTGTGACGGTCTGGATCGCGGGCGGCGTGACGGACATGCGGTGCGGGATGAACAGCCTGGCGCTGAAGGTGCAGCAGGGGCTGGGGCGCGATCCGCATGGCGGCGAGATCTTCTGCTTCCGGGGGCGCAGGGGGGACCTGATCAAGGTGCTGTGGCACGACGGGGTCGGCATGTCGCTGTATATCAAGCGCCTGGAGGCGGGTAAGTTCATCTGGCCGGTGAGCCGGGACGGCACTGCTGTGCCCGTCTCGGCGGCGCAACTCGGCTATCTTCTCGAGGGGATCGACTGGCGCAATCCGCGCAGGACGCAGCGGCCTGCCTCAGCGGGTTGATCAGCAAAAACCCTTGTTTTATTGGACTAATCCGCGCCCCTGTGGTAGGCCTTCGGCATGTCGGAGACCCCATCGGAGATCGCTGTCCTGCGTGCCGCCCTCGCTGCGGCAGAGGCGCGCGCGGCCGCGGCAGAGGACGAGCTGATGCAGACGCGCGCCGTCGTTTCGGCCTCCGATGCGATGATCCGGCACTTGCAGCTCGAGATCGCCAAACTCCGGCGCGAGCAGTTCGGCCACAGCGCCGAACGCCACGCCCGGCTGATCGAACAGCTCGAGATGCAGCTCGAGGATCTGGAGACGGACCTTGGGCAAGATCGGGCAAAGACGGATGCCGCCGCGGCGAAGACCACGGTTGCGGCTTTCGAACGCCGCCGTCCGGCCCGCAAGCCGTTCCCTGACCATCTGCCGCGCGAGCGCGTGGTGGTCGAAGCCCCGACCTCCTGCACCTGTTGCGGATCGGGGCGCATCGTGAAGATGGGCGAGGACATCACCGAGACGCTGGAGGTCATTCCCCGGCAGTGGAAGGTGATCCAGACCGTCCGCAAGAAGTTCACCTGCCGCGACTGCGAGAAGATCAGCCAGCCGCCCGCGCCCTTCCACCCCACACCGCGAGGCTGGGCAGGCCCCAATCTGCTGGCCATGGTGCTCTTCGAGAAGTTCGGGCAGCACCAGCCGTTGAACCGGCAGGCCGAACGCTATGCCAAGGAAGGCGTCGAGATCAGCCTCTCCACCCTGGCCGACCAGGTCGGGGCCTGCACCGCTGCGCTGCAGCCGATCCACGATCTGATCCGCGCCCATGTTCTCGGTGCCGAACGATTGCACGCAGATGATACGACCGTGCCACTTATGGCCAAGGGTGGGACACAGACGGCCCGGCTCTGGGCCTATCTGCGCGACGACCGTCCCTTTGCAGGCGGGGCACCACCTGCGGCGCTCTATTGCTTCTCCACCGACCGAAGGATGGAACATCCAACCCGGCATCTGGCGGGCTGGACCGGCATCCTGCAAGCCGACGCCTATGGCGGATACAACGGCGTTTACGATGCTGCCCGCAAGCCCGCGCCGGTGGCCAGCGCACTATGCTGGAGCCACGCCCGACGGAAGTTCTTCGAACTGGCCGACATCAAGGCCACCGCCAAGAAGGGCAGAAGGGTCGCCGAAGAGATCTCGCCCATCGCGCTGGAGGCGGTCAAACGCATCGATGCCATCTTCGACGCCGAGCGCGAGGTCGCGGGCTTGAGCGCCGCTGCACGGCATGACGTCCGTCAGCGCGTGGTGGGCCCGATGGTCCATGGACTGCACGATTGGATGCGAGCCGAGCGCGTGCGGATGTCGAAGCACAACCCCGTCGCCAAGGCGATCAACTACATGCTTGATGAAGAAGGTCGCTGGGAGGCCTTCACCCGGTTCCTGGACGACGGCCGCATTTGTCTGACGAATAACGCAGCCGAACGCGCCCTGCGCGGGATCGCCCTTGGCCGGAAGGCATGGCTCTTCGCCGGTTCGCCACGCGGCGGCGAACGCGCCGCCTTCATGTATTCCCTGATCGTTACCGCCAAGATGAACGACGTTGATCCGCAGGCCTGGCTGGCCGATGTTCTGGCACGACTGCCGGACATGCCGCTGTCGCGCCTTCCGGAACTGCTGCCGTGGAATTGGCACCGAACCGCGCAAAGGATCGCCGCATGACCCTGATCGCCCGCCTCAGGATCGTCCTGAACGACGTCGACCCGCAGCCGATGCGCCAGATCGAGGTGCCGCTGAAGATCAGGCTCGACCGGCTGCATGAGGTGGTCCAAGCCGCGATGGGTTGGACCGACACCCATCTCTACGAGTTCCGCGCCGGTGGCGCAGGGTGGGGCGTGCCTGACCCGGACGGCTTCTACGACGGCCCCATGCCCGCGAAGAAGACATCGCTGCAAAAGGTCATCGAGGATACCGGCGCCAGGACGATCCAGTATGTCTACGACTTCGGCGATGACTGGGACCACAGCATCCGGCTCGAGAGGGTCAGCGAGGCTGTCCTTGGCGCAAACTATCCGAGGCTTCTGAAAGCCAGTGGAGCATGCCCACCCGAGGACGTCGGCGGTGCCCCCGGTTATGAGGAGTTCCTCGAGGCTCTGGCCGATCCGGAACATGAGCAGCATGATGACATGGTGCGCTGGTCAGGCAGACCCTTCGACCCGGAAGATGCCGGGATCGACAGGATCGTTGAACGCTTCGATCAGCTCGCCCAGAAATGGGCTCCGAGGTCGAGCAAACCAAAACCCAAGACCTGAGAAACCCAACTCTCCACGGCCTACGCCGGATGGTTACTGCCGAACAGGCACCCAAACGGTTAGTCTAAATCGCTCGCCGCGAAGGTTGAATAGCCATTCCTTCGACTTGTAAGCTACGGTCGGAAGTCATGCAGGGCGGCATCTTAACGCATCGACACGCCGAGTATTGCTAAGTTATGTGCCGTAAGGATCGAATGGGATTCTCTGCAGACGTCACTGCTCTCAAGTTATTCCCACCTTCCCACAATAAGAAGGGGCGCCGCCACCCTCTTGATTGCGGCGGCGCCAGTTGAACACTCCCTATGGGCAAGGGTTCGTGGAACCCGTATTCTACCATAGAGCAGCTTATGCGCACGTGGGTCGTTCACTTCATTGCAATGAAGTCGTTAGGTAGCGTCCTGCGTAACATTTTGGCCAGTTCGGCTCAGACGCAGCCCTCTCCATCGCCCTATTCAACTCGAACATCAAGTAGGCCACAGTCAGCCAGGGTTTCCACTGATTTGCGACGTCACTCAAAGCGGTTGATCTCTTAGAGCCTGTACCGTTTGCTATTCAGGGACGAAGAAAACGCAAGGTACAGTTTTCAAGGTCGCTAGCCTCCAACGAACAGTGCGCTTCGCATGAGACACACATCGGCATAATCAATCTCATTATCTGCCGCCACTCCCGCTTCACAGCGTATAAGTCTAAGCAGTCACGACTTCATCATCCCATTACGTAGAAACAGCGCCTAACCGCAATACACTCAGCGCAAAGCTGGACAACGCGACTACAACGTTGCATTTGTTGCGTAACGTAGTGCCATGCTTCCACTTTCAGTCGCAGTCCCAATCCGGAAAATCATTGCCGAATCATCCTTCCCAAAGAACGATACACAACAGCGTAGACCACAGACAGCGCTCCAATCGCACAAATGCAAAGAAAGGAATCCCGCCAAAGAACAGCACTCAGAGCGGGAGGCAAAACCGAAAGAACAAGAAGCAAAACCGTGGCAGCAGGATTTGCCCATTTGATAAAGCTAGTACCTTGGAAAAACCACGAAGTCAAATCGAAGGCGAGGTGATGCAGGTGCTCTCTGTCCGGACTTCCTACTGGAACTCCAGCCCAAAGCCTCCTCATGATGGATGCTGCAGTATCAGTCGTCGGCAAAAACACTGCTAGCAAGACGGCCCAAGGTGAAACTTCTGTTGATCCATTTATCAGAGATACGCCAGACCAAGCAATAATGAATCCTACCAGGTACGCTCCCGTATCGCCCAAGAAGACATACGCCTTTGGAAAGTTAACAGGGAGAAAGCCAAGCACAGAGAAGCAGAGCACTAAAGAGAGCAAAGAAGCCTCAAATTGACCCGACGACACTCCGATGTAGGTCAGCGCTGCGGCCGCTGACATCGCGGTAATGCTAGCAAGACCATTAAGTCCATCAATTAGATTAAAAGAGTGGCTAACGGCCGTTATAACGAAGACTGTTACGATAGGTCCCACCAGCCAAGACGAAAGAAAGTAGTCAGCCGAGGTAAAGTCAATCCGATCAATCCAAACACTTGTTGCTCCGATCTGAATAACTGCAGAGCTCGCTACTGCAATCAGCCTCCATATAGGGCGCACACCCCAGCCTAGGTCCTCGATAAATCCGATAGAAACCAATGGCAACAATGCCCAAAGTGACAAAGCGCTCGAGTCATGGAACCAGATGAGAATGCCACATGCGATCATGATTCCAATCGAGCCTAGGCGAGGCACTGGATCCGAGTGGAGTGCTTGAACTTCGCTTGTTCGGGCAGCAAACTGACGCAAAATCCATTGCGCTTTACCAGTTATCGCAATTACGACACTAAATGCTAATGACAAAGCGCTTGCTGCTAAGGAGTTCAAAACAATCTCCGGTACCACTTACTTTCCCCTTCATTGTATCGCCGGACTGCGGCGGAACGAACTTGTACGCATTGAATTGGTGGCCCAGGGTGCGAACAGGACTCCCATCGGAACGCTTTTTCGGGGTTATGACACCCTATTGACGAAGGGCTTCTGTTTCTCGCGACGAATCTTGCTCTGCCATGCCGTCAATACTTCAGCTAATCCTGCTGAAGCAAACTTCTGCACCAAGTGGCATTATTCACATGAGCCTGCTGCAGTGCTGCGCTTAGTCTAGAAGGAGAGCACGGCGACTTAATTGAGGCGTCTGCCAATACAGCCCTGCTCGTAGTTAGGTCATCTCGCCCAAACCCACCGGATAGGATTACCGTTGTGGTGGAAGGAGAGGATTTGCGGACACGCATTAATGATTCGATCAGATCCTCTAGGCCATCACACTTGTCGAACGCATCAATATCAACGACAAGGAGGCTCCAGCGGTTGCGTTGCTCGGCAATAGATCCCAGCCCATGTTCGAGATCATTCGTAACATTTACACAGAAGCCAGCACTGCCCAGCGCTTCGACAACTTCCAGATTGTTGGAGCCCACATCTGTTGGGCCGACGAACATTGCCAGATCATCCATAGCAGAGTTGATTTGTCGCCAATTCGTTAGTGCAACGCCATGTTTCTCATCAACGTCTTTTTTCACTTGGGGCAAGATAGGTCGTGCAATACGGTGATTGACGGTTTTTGTGCGGGCGAGCCAGAGAGAGCGTGCGATCGAACACAACAGAAGGGCCGTAAATCCCACCACACTGTAAGCCGCAATTGCAATTAGAGCGCTTTGGTGAGCGAACCACGTCACTATCGCAGCAACAGTTCCAGCGACGATACCTACAATGCAGGCGCCGACCACCCCTCCTGCATAGCTTCTTTGAACAGCGTTCGACTTCATAGCCTCATTTAACTCGTCACTCGCATCCGAACTCTAGACACTAGATATAACAGCCTCTCGTTAGTGGCGCCGAGAGAGTCACGCAAACGCGCTTTGCGAATGGTGGCGTTAGCTTTTCGTGTTGCATTCATTGCAACGTTTTTTCGCGAGCGCAGTTGCACTTATCTGACACTCCCTTTCGAGAATGGGCACTATTGCATTCCGTAAGCGCTACGCCGTCCGCCTCAGACTTTTGGTAATCTGAACGCGTTATTCTTTTCCTGCATTTGCGCTGGAGGTGTGGGCGCGGAGTGAGTCGGAACATTGGGCGTAGGGTCCTTCTGCGGAGATGATTGAGGGGCCGAGTTGGCGGCGGCGAGCGAAGGCGGAGCGACCGCGGATTGCAGTGGAGAGCCAAGTTCCCGGGCGTTGACGACAGATGTAGCGCGACCTCGTGAGGCGACGCGGTCGCAGGTCCGTGACTGGCGGAAGAAGCTTTGGACGGGGCACCTGGTTGTGCCCGAACGAATGGCGGCCCAGACGAAGTTTCCGGAGCGGGTCTTTGCGGGCGCCGCAGCGGAGATGCCGGCAGAGAGGTAGGTTGCTGCAGGTGTGGAGATATCTGTCGTCAGTGTCATGATCCGCGCGGTACCAACGCCGACGAGGGGCTGTTGACACGGTCTATCCGGGCGACGCAGACCTCAACGTCATGATGCACGGTCAGGGCGGGCCAGTGAAAGTTTGTACCAAGTCGCAGCCGTTGAACTTCCGCAAGGCCATGTACGGGCTGGCGGTGCAGGAGATCTTCTGGCTCGGCCCATTCGGCGTTGGCGTCTTCACGTTCCGCTCGTGCCGGGCGGACTGGATCAAGCTCCTGGTCTGGGACCAGTCAGGCATTGTGCCAGTTTATAGATGCCCATGAATCGGCAGGTTTGTCTGGCTGCGGATGCGCGACGGTGTGATGCGGATGTCTTCGCCGCAGGTGGTAGCGCTGTGTGCAGGATTGTACTCACGACTGGTAAGACTGTTGAGGGATGAGGCGCCCGTTGGTTGCGGGGTAATGAGCCAGCTGCACAGAAGTCCACGCTTTTACTGGCCGGAACGGCACTAGCGTGATTCACTTCTGGGATGGATGCCGACACCCTCAGCCACGGGCGCTCATCGGAAGGCCCGCCTTGCGGAGGTCGGAGTGGCGCTCGCGGAGGTGAAAGAGGCCAACAGTCGGCTGGAGAACCTCCTGCGCGCATCGCAGCGCGAGTTCTTCGGCAAGCGTTCCGAGAAGTTGTGGCCCGACCAGTTCAGCCTATCACTGGTAGACGCCGAACTGGCCCAGGTGGTGCTAGAGGCTGTACTGGAGAAGGCCGAAGGAGCGCTTGCCTAGGCACGCGGGGATGAACCTTGCAAACCCGCACGCAGCCGCAGGCATCTGTCGCCTGACCTGGTTCGGGTCGAGCGCGTGATCGAGCCGGCCAGTATCCTTTGTCCCGGCGGTCGTGGCGAGACATCCCGGATCGGGGAGCAGATCTCCGAGCTCCTAGACGTGATCCCCGCGCAATTCCCGATTCTGGTAACGCGGTGCCCACGATACGCCTGCCATCGCTGCTCGCAGGCCGTGGTGCAGTCGCGAGCTCCCGAGCTTATTGTGGCGGGCGGCTTGTCCGCCGAGCGGCTGATCTCATGGATCATCATCTCCAAGTTCGGCGACCACCTTCCATTTCTCCGACAGACCAGGATATTCTAGTGGCAGGGGTTCCACCTCGACTGCGGCAAGCTTAGCACTTGGGTCGGGCGTGCATGCTGCGGCCTGATGCCAATGATCGACCAAATGAAGGCCCATCTGCGCACCACCGACTGGACCTTCGTTGATGACACCCGCGCGCCGGTTCTTGACCCTTGCTGCATGGCCACCCAGAGCGGCTACTTCAAGGGCGTCGTGTCCGACGATCACGTGCTTGGCGGTGCGAGCCCGCCGATACCGCTGTGCCATTCCGCCCACCGTCAGGGCCGAGAGCATCCGCTGAAGTTCCTAGGTGTTCAGTTCCGACATCTGGTGGATCGGATCAAGGGGTCTGATGCCGGACAGTGCCAAATCATACGCTAAGCCCTTCTCGGCCACCTGTAGTCTGCGGAGACGAGGGTGTGGGCCCATCCGAGGGGCGAGATGTGAGCCAGAAGGTCGGGTGAACAGTCGAGACCGGCGCAGCGGCGGTTTGTGACGGCCTGCCCGAAATGCTTGGTGTTCCAATAGATAATGATGGCGGCGAGCAGATTGAGGCCTGCCATGCGGAAGTGCTAAGCTTCGGCTGTTCAGTTGCAGATTTCGCCTTGACGGCCGATGCGGAGGACGTTTTTCTGAACGTGATGGGGCAGGCCGTTGGGTCGAAGAGATAGAGGCGCATCGATGGCAGATCCCTGTTGCGGGAAATGAACTGGAAAACGAAGAGGGCGGTGACCGCGAAGACAGGGTCGGTGAAGCCGCCCGTGTCGGCATACTGTTCGAGGATGTTCTGGCCCGCGCCCGTCATCAGCAGGCCATCCAGAATGTAGGGCGCTTCGCTCACGGTGGCCGGGATGGTCTGAGTGGCGAAGGGGCCGAACTGGTCGGAAACGTGGGTGTAGGCCGTCAGCCCAGGCTCCTGGCCATATCTGCGGTTGATTAGGTTCATCGCCTCGCCCTGCCGTGTCGTCGGGAAGACTTGCCCATCACTCGACGCCGTTTGTCCGGCGCCCCAGAACCGGGCCATCGGCAGCGCGGACTACGCCTCGATCACTTTCGCCAGCACACGCGACGTCGCCTCGCCTTCAACATGCCAGCGCGACAGGCGGGAGAGCTGGAAGCAATCTTGGGTGTTGGTGGCTCCGGCCATTTTGCTGAGGCAGAGTTTCAGCCCCTCGGCGAGCAGTACGTTCAAGAGGCCAATCCGATCCTTGCACTGCACACCAGTATGCAGATGGCTGAAGGCTTCGGGAAAGCCGACCTCGTCATCTACCTCCAGCAACAGATCCGTGACCCTGGTTTCCGACAGGCGCTTGTAGAGGTCGAGGACCATGGCATCGGCTACTTCGGGAACAGCGGCGGTCAGGCGGTCGATCTTCAGCACCCCATCGTCAATCGACCCACCTGGAATGGCCCCGGCGTTTGCGGCCCGCGCCAAGCGACGCAGGGCGTTGGACATTCGTGCCCAGCAGTCGGCGAGCCAGGTATCGGGCTCAAGCGGCGTGACCAGCTTCGGCGAGGCGCGGGCAACCTCTGCCGAAACAAGCGCTTCCTTCAAATCGCCGTATCGCCGGGAATGGGCGAGCCAGACATCCCCCGAACGGAAAGCTTCGCGCAGATGGAACAGGACCGCGACTTCCCACATACGGCCCCCGTCATCCTCGCCACGAAGGTCGCGCGGCCACTTTGATCCCCGTCTCATAAAGGACTTGGAGCGGGTGGCAGTCCCATCCGTGACCGCAACGCTTTGGCTGGCTGTCAGCATGGGTTCGGCAACTGGTGCTGCGTGAATGTCCAATGCTCGCAGCATCCGCGTCGCACAGCGGCGGAAGCGATGGCACGTATGCTTGACATGGGCCAATGCGTCAGCTGCCAGAGTGTCGGTCAATTGGGCCGCTGTCGCGACCAGCCCCTTGAAAGACACCCAGCCACCGGCATTGCCGACAGCCTCCTCGAGCGAAGCGCGATCTTTATAGGATTCCAGGAGCGCCAAATCGAGGCTGGCGAAGGACTGCAAGGCGTCCTTCAGCGCGACCTAGGCATCTTCCGCGCGAGCGTCACATCGGGACTTTGCCTCGCGCATGGGCTTGCCGACGATGCGGTCAGCGTTCTCCAGAACGGCGTCAGCAAGGGCGCTGCGCCATTCCATTACGCAGACGGCAAGTATGACGAAACGGCGATCACCGGAAATGCCTCGCAAATCGCCCGCGAAGTATCGCTCGCCCTGCCTGCGCAGACGGGCGATCCGGTGCGGCGGGGCCTTGGCCAAGACCGCCTCATCCAGTCCAAAATCTTGCAGGAGTTCCAGCCGATCCAGAAGTCGGTTCATATCGGCCGAGTTCTGTCCGGCCTCGATTTGACTTAGCCAGACAAACCGTGGCACCGATCCACCAGTATCTTCCGTCAGCAAGGTATCGAGGCAGGTCCTCATGGCATCGTCCAGCCGCTCTGCGATCCGGGCCTCGATCCGCCGTTCCGCAGCCACCAGCGCGTCCGCGCAAAGGCGCTCGGCGATCGTGACGCCAGGCAGGATGGTTCGGGTCGCCCGGCACTGCTCGACAAAGCGCCGTACTAGATCGTCACTGGAACGGGGACCCTCGGCTGCATCCTGCAGCCAGCCCTTCAGGTCGCGCGCCCCTCTCCCAGAAAACATCCTTTAGCCATACTGCTCCCTGAACGTCGCCATATGTTCTTGGCGGATCTCTTCACGGGTCGCGTAACCGGCCAGATCATCAGACTTCAGTCCAACCTGCGCGGCCAGAACGCGCGTAACGGCCAGGGGAGTTACTTCACCGGGTGCCAGCTGACGGCCGGGATATCGCAATGCGCAAAGCTGCAGGGCAGAGCCAAAGCGATTGTGCGGGCGGCGGCGGGCGCGGATGATTTCCAGATCATCGTCCGACTGCGTGTAGTGGTGCGGCATCTCCGTCTCAACGGTCGGCGGGTCAAAGAATGCCGGGCGCTGTCGGTCGGTCATCACCGTGAGATGTGCCATACATCTTTTTCTTCCTGCAGATGGTTTGTGATGTTTTGTTTATGATAATGTTTGAGTTATAGAAACGATGCCGCAACGCGCCTCTTTTTCGGAAGCATCACAAACGAACGTTTGTGAAACATACTGATCGGCTACGCGCGCATCTCCAACACTGACGGATCGCAGTCTCTGGATCTCCATCGCGACGCCCTGATCGCCGCAGGAGTGCCCGCGGAACGCATTTACGATGATCAGGCATCCGGCGCTCGCGATGATCGCCCAGGACTGGAGGCCTGCCTGCGGTCATTACGGGAAGGGGATGTTCGTATGCGGCGGCCACGCCCCATTGGATTATGGCTTGCGCGGCGGGTTCAGGGCGATTGCAGAGGTGTGTTCGTAGCTCACAATGGGCTACTTGATGAGCTCATTTCGTCAGGCGTCGCATGTTGGGCATGGGCCCATGG
>JBKDYO010000252.1:0-2701 GCA_046305855.1 Paracoccaceae bacterium | reverse complement strand
GAGGAACAGAACGCTGATAAAGCCCGCGTTCTTGCGATCCATCAGTTTCGGCTCGGCGGCCCACATCAGGAAGGACGATACGTCCTCGGCCATGTGATGCACCGTGGCCGGATGGCCGTCGGCATAGGTCACCTGATCGTCCGACAAGGGCGGCCCCATCGCGATCCAGCCACCTGGGAAGGCCTTGTTCTCGTAGAAGAACGAGCCGAACTCTTCTTTTTCCTCGCCGGTATAGCCGGTGAGGATCGAGTAGATGTATTCTGGCCCGCCCATTCCCTTGAAAAGCTGGTTGATGCCAGAGCCGTAGGGCCCGTGGAAACCAGCGCGAGCCTTGGCCATAAGCGAAAGGTCAGGCGCCTTGGCCGTGGTGTTCGCCGGGAAATTGTCCGCAGGGATCAGGGTGCGGAATTCACCCTTTTCCACGTCGTAGAGATTGCGGTTGTGATCCTCGTCAAGAACCGGGAAAGCGGTGGCGTAAGCCCGGACCTGATCCTCCGGCAGTCCCGGGCCGCCTTCGTCAGAAAGCGTGCGGATCGGGACGTATTTCAGCCCGTGGCAGCTCGAACAGACCTCGGTGTAAACCTGAAGGCCACGCTGCAGCTGGAACTGGTCGAACTTGCCGAACGGGCCTTCGTGCGCGAATGCCACGTCCTCGACATGGGCTTCCTCACCGGCGGCAAGTGCGCCGCCGGCAGTCAGGGTCAGGGCCGATGCGGCGATGAGTGCGATGTTGCGGAACATATTCGGTTTCCTCTCACTCGGCCGGATGGGCTTTGGAGCCGTAGTGGGCATTGAAGTCTTCCTCGATGGTCGCAGGCTGGGCCAGCGGCTTCTCGATCACGCCCAAGAGCGGCAGGATGACCAGGAAGTAAGCGAACCAGTAGGCCGAGGCGATCAGCGAGATCGTGGCATAGGGTTCTTCCGCAGGCATTGCGCCGCACCACATCAGGACGATGAAGTCGATGACGAGGAGCGCGAACCACCACTTGAACATCGGGCGATAGCGGCCCGAGCGCACCGAGGAGGTGTCGAGCCAAGGTGCCAGCGCCATGACGGCGATGGCACCGAACATCGCCAGCACACCGAAGAACTTGGCGTCGATGATGCCGAAGGACAGCCAGTTGGCCGCGATCACCACCCAGACATCCGCAGTGAACGCGCGCAGGATCGCGTAGAAGGGCAGGAAGTACCATTCCGGCACGATATGCGCGGGCGTCGCCAGCGGGTTCGCCTCGATGTAGTTATCGGGGTGGCCCAGGTAGTTCGGCATGAAGCCGACGATGGCGAAGAACACCGCCAGGATCACGGCCAGCGCAAACAGGTCCTTGATCACGAAGTAGGGCCAGAACGGCACGGTGTCGCGCTCGGCCTCTTCCTTCGACCCACGGCGGACCTCAACCCCGGTCGGGTTGTTGTTGCCGGTGGTGTGGAAGGCCCAGATGTGAACCGCCACCAAGGCTGCGATCACGAATGGCAGCAGATAGTGGAGCGAGAAGAAGCGGTTCAGCGTGGCGTTGTCGACGGCCGGGCCGCCTAGCAGCCAAGTCTGGATCGGCTCGCCGATGCCCGGGATCGCACCGAACAGGCCGGTGATCACGGTGGCCCCCCAGAACGACATCTGACCCCAGGGCAGCACGTAGCCCATGAAGGCGGTGCCCATCATCAGGAGATAGATGATCATGCCGACGACCCAGGTGATCTCGCGCGGGGCCTTGTAGCTGCCGTAGTAGAGACCGCGGAAGATGTGCAGGTAGACGGCGAAGAAAAACAGCGACGCGCCGTTCATGTGCAGGTAGCGGATGAAGTAGCCGCCGTTCACGTTGCGCATGATGTGCTCGATCGAGGCGAAGGCCTTGTCGACATGCGGCGTGTAATGCATCGCGAGAATGATCCCGGTGACGATCTGCAGCGCAAGGCAGAAGGTCAGGACAATGCCCCAGATCCACATCCAGTTCAGGTTGCGGGGGGTCGGGATCATAATGGTGTCGTAAAGCAGCCCGACGATGGGAAGGCGGCTGTGCAGCCAGCGCTCACCCCCGGTCTTGGGCTCGTAATGGTCGTGCGGAATTCCGGCCATGGTGCTGATCCTTACCCAAGCTTGATCGTGGTTTCATCGGTGAAGGCGGCCACCGGCACCGGCAGGTTGCGCGGTGCGGGCCCTTTACGGATGCGGCCCGCCGTGTCGTAGTGCGACCCGTGGCAAGGGCAGAACCAGCCGCCGAACTCACCAGCGCCGTCGCCCAGGGGCACACAGCCAAGGTGGGTGCAGACACCCATCATCACCAGCCATTCGCCCGCTTCGTCCAGCGTGCGGTTTTCGTCCGCAGCATCGGTGCCCGGCTTGTTGGCGTTTTCCGAGGCTGCGTCGGGCAGATCAGTCAGCGCGGTGGTACGGGCGGCATCGATCTCTTCAGCGCTGCGACGGCGGATGAAGACCGGCTTTCCCAGCCACTTTACCGTCAGCTGCGTGCCAACCTCGACCGCCGAGACATCGACCAGGATCGACGCCAGCGCGCGGGTGTCGGCCGACGGGTTCATCTGGTTGACCAGCGGCCAGACTGCGGCCCCAGTGGCCACCACCCCGGCGCCCGCCGTTGCGTAGTACAGGAAATCCCGCCGAGTGCCTTCGCCGGTGCCTGCGTGATCGTCTGCGTGGGACACGAGATCTTCTCCCCTTTCGGGCCGGAGGCGCCGACCCATA
>JBKDYO010000251.1:0-2611 GCA_046305855.1 Paracoccaceae bacterium | reverse complement strand
GGTCAAGCTTCTGACCGACAACCCGGGCCTGAAGGTCTATATCGTCGGCCATACCGACTGGATCGGCGACCCGGCCAAGAACCAGACCCTGTCCGAGCAGCGTGCGCAGGCGGTTGTCGCGGCGCTGGTGCAGGCGGGCATTGCTGGCGACAGGCTTGGGGCTGCGGGGATGGGGCTTTTTGCACCCCGCGCCAGCAACGCGACTGAAGAGGGGCGCACCCTTAACCGCCGCGTGGAACTGGTGGAACGCGCAAACTGACCCAGCCCGCGCCCGTCAAGGGCGCGGGCCGTCTGGCGGCGTCAGGCAGACTGAACCGCAGCCTCTCCTCGCCCCGCGTCCGCTGGCGCAAGACCAATCCCATGGCCGCCCATGATCGGCTTCCCCCGATCTGCGGATCTGGGCCGCAGGTGCTGCCCAGCCGTGGAGCGCGACCTCGCTCCTGCGCATCTGGAAACGCGCCTTGCGCGACACCGGCTCTCCGAAGGCCGCAACGGCCCGGCTGGCCCATGCCGAGGCCAAGACTCCCGCCCGCCATGCCGCAGCTGTCTGGGGGCAGACCTATCCCCTGGCCTGCCGCGGCCCGCGCCATTGGCAGACCATCGGGCGGGGCAATCTGCAGCGGGTGCGGTTCACAGCGCACCATGTGAACGAACCAAAGGCGCGATCGTCAGTGAAACCGCGCCTCATAAGCCGTCGCAATCAGCGCGACATGCGCCTCAAGCGGTGGATACAACTCGAACGCCTGTGGGTCGCGCCCGAAGTTCCACAGGCGGAACAGGCACCACTCTTCGCGCCGCTCCTCGGCTACTGCCACCTCGTTCCTCGTGATGCTAAACGGCGTCCGCTCCCAGCCGTTCGTCGTCTTGACCTCGATCAGCCGTGCGCGGCCACCTGGCGTGAAGCTCGCAATGTCGTATCCGGCACCGTCGCCATCCTCCTCCGACACCCAGCGCACCGCGCCTGCGAGATCGTCGCGTCCCGCCGCCCGCAGCACGGCGCGCTCATGCCGCAGCACCTGTTCCTCACCTGCACGGCCCAGGACGCGGTTGCGCGCGTCCCGGCCCGCGACGTCGTGTTTCCGGGCAAGGTGCAACATTTGCTCCAGCTCTTGCGGCGGCGGCCGGTTCGTCAAGCTCGGGGGAGGCATAGGCCAAAGCTGCGCCTCGTCCTGCAGGACATCCGCCGAAGGCAAGGTCGGTCCGCGCTCCAGCCAATCGCGGTTGCGCTGCAGCCAGCGCAGGACGGCATCTTCCAGCGAGGTCTGAAAGTTGAAGGCGGGCTTGTATCCAGCGATCCAAGCTTCGCCCAACCCCTTCAGGACGGCGCTGATGTTCTGATGCTTGAACTCCACCGAACCGTCGCTCCGGTCCTGCAAAGCCGGTCGCAGCGCCCGACGATGGTCCGCCTTGCTGTAGGGCCGCCGGACGATATCGGCGCGCAACATCGCGAAGTAATCCGCGACGATCAGATCGTTCTCTGCATCGGACCAGTCCGGGGCACCCATGATCCGGTTAGGCTAAGGCGTTGGTTGCACCCTGTCACGCACCCGCTTTGGCTTCCCTGCCAAAACCTGCTCCCTCTTGCCCGTGGAACAAATACTCTCGGGGGGTTTGGGGGCGGGGGGTTTGGGGGGCGAAGCACACCCAATGACCGAGGAGGAGGCGCAAGCCCGACGACGAGACAAAAGCCTCGCGGCGCAAGCCGCTCAATATGAAAACCGCCCGAAACCGCCCGAAACGCAGGTGTTAAGAAATCCCTAACGTCCGCGACCAACCCATTGAATCCAATAGACCATCAGAGATTGTCCACCGTGGACACTACCCCGCCTTCACTCGCAGCCGCCAGGCATGGAGGAGGGGTTCCGTATACCCCGACGGTTGCTCCCGCCCCTTGAAGACGAGGTCACAAGCCGCCTGGAAAGCCGCCCCCTGGAAGGCCGGGGCCATCGGCCGGTACATGGGATCGCCGGAATTCTGCCGGTCCACCACGGCGGCCATCTTCTTCATCGCCTCCATCACCTCGGCCTCCGAGACCACCCCATGATGCAGCCAGTTCGCGATGTGCTGGGCCGAGATCCGGCAGGTCGCCCGGTCCTCCATCAGCCCGACATCGTTCACGTCCGGCACCTTGGAACAGCCCACCCCCTGGTCAATCCAGCGCACCACATAGCCGAGGATTCCTTGCGCGTTGTTCTCGACCTCCCGCACCACCTGAGCCCGGTTCCAGGCCTGGAAGCTGGCCAGCGGGATATCCAGAATCCCGTCCACATGCGCCCGTCGCCCTCCCTTCGCCAGCCGCGCTTGCACCGCGAAGACGTCGACCTTGTGGTAGTGCAGGGCATGCAGGGTCGCGGCCGTTGGCGAGGGCACCCAGGCCGTATTCGCCCCGGCCCGCGGATGGGCAATCTTCTCGTCCAGCATCGCCGCCATCAGGTCGGGCATCGCCCACATCCCCTTGCCGATCTGAGCTTTCCCCGACAGCCCGCACTCCAACCCGATGTCTACGTTCAGGGCTTCGTAGGCCGTGATCCAGCTCTTTCGCTTGATGAAGTCCTTCCGGCTGAACGCCCCTGCTTCCATGGACGTATGAATCTCGTCCCCGGTCCGGTCC
>JBKDYO010000250.1:0-7603 GCA_046305855.1 Paracoccaceae bacterium | reverse complement strand
CGGCCGTTCGCCCAGCACCAAGATGCCCCCGGCCGCGCCAAAAAGGCTCTCAGCCGACATCAGGATCGCGCCGACCGACGCCGAAAGGCAGCGCTGCGCTACGCTTGCCAGACCGAAGGCCAGGGCGGTCGAAAAGACGCCAAGATAGAAAAGCTCGGGCAATGCGCCGACGAAGTTGCGCTCAAGCTCGGTTTCGGCGGCAAGGCTGAATGGCAGGGCAATACCGGCTGCACACAGGCACTGGACAAAGGTCGTCAGGACCGGAAGGCCATGCTGCGTGACGTGCCTGACCAGAAGGATCATCCAGATCGAGTAGAACAGCGCCGAGACAAGGCACCAGGTGTCGCCTGCATTCATGGGCTGCCATTTGAACAGCACCCCGCTCATGCTCAGCGCCCCAAGCAGCATCACTGCTGCGGCAAGCGCCGTGCCTGTGCCCGGCCTTTCGCCGAAGACCAAAAGCGCCAGGAGCGGCGTCAGCACGCAGGTGGCGTTGACCAGAAACGAGGCGTTGGTGACGGTCGCCGTCTGATAGCCCCATTGCTGGCAGATCACCGCCACTCCGAAGGCGACCCCCACGGGCAGTGCGCTTCTGACCCAGGCGCGCGTCACGCCGCGCGTCAATTCAGGCATCAGCATCGGCGCAATCGCCACGGCCGCGACCAGGTGGCGCAGCACAACAACAGTAAAGGGGTCCAGATCCTGCAGAATGGTCTTGTTTGCAAGATTGCCAGATCCCCAGAAGAATGCGGCCAGCAACAGCATGGCGCTCGCCCGTCCTGCCGGATGGATCCGAAGCGCCCCGTCGGGCTCGCTTTGCACAGTCATTTGGTCCTCCAATTGGCTTGGCCGCGGCTGTTGCGCACAGCTTGTTGCTTGCGCTGAAGCTGCGGTAATGGAGGAGAGGGTTAGGTGAACCTTGTTAGGCCAGCGCAATTCGCCCGTGATTTGCAGCGCCGTGAGCGTCAATAGCGAAGGCAGAGGGTGGCACGGTCAGACCAATGAGAACCGGTCTCCGCATTCCCTACTTCGCGTTCGGGTCAGGCAGTGAGAAGGTCGCGCCACTCGGCGAGAGCGGCGGAGCAGATCAAATTTCATTGCCGACGCGATGGTGCAGCCTCATCACGCTGCCTACACCCCATCCGCCGCCTTGCCATGCGCACTGACCCGGACTCACGCAAGTCATGCAGCAAGACCGCAAGCGGCTCCGCCGGGTGGCCAAAGATGCGCGCTTTCCTCAGTGCTAAAGACCGTTGACCGTCTGACGCAGGTCAGATGAGGTAATAGAGCCGCAGGTTTGGATCAGACCAAAAAGCAGATGTTGTTCTAACATGAGCCACGGGCCGCTTTCCGCCCTTTGCTGCCGTTTGAAGAAGGTCCTGAGGCCTTTCGCGCCGACGTGCTTTTCTGTCGCGCCTTGACGAAGCGATCAGGTCCGAATACCTAGCGAGAGCAGCGCGGGCGTTGTGTAATGGTAAGACCTTAGCCTTCCAAGCTAAAGACGCGGGTTCGATTCCCGCCGCCCGCTCCATCCTCCTTTCTTGGAAAGTTGACCGGCTGTCCACGCTGGACCAGGAGCTATTTCCCTTGAAAATCAACAACATGGATGTGGGCATTCACGATCTGTAAAGGGTTTCGACCGCGCAATTTCTGCAAGTGGTGACGGAATGTCATGTCTGCGGCGTATGATGCCGGAACCGAAGGAGTGCAGCGATGACCGACCACAAGGACCGCCATGACCATGAAGAGCCCGAGGGGCTTGTCGCCGACCTGCCACATCTGACGCGGCGGCGGGTGGTGCTGACGGGGCTGGCCATGGGTGGGGCGGCCCTGTCCCTTTGGGGCGTGCGCGGCGGGGCCGAGACGGTTACAGGCACCAGCGCGGATGGGGCGACCTGCGTGGCGCTGCCTGCGGAAACCCCGGGCCCGTTCCCGGCGGACGGGACCAACGTACGGGAAGGGCAGACCGTCAACATCCTGACCGAAGCCGGTGTCATCCGCGAGGACATCCGAACCAGTATCGGCGGGCTTGCCCCGGTGGCCGATGGCGTGCCGGTCAGCCTGGAGATCACGCTGGTCGATGTGCGCAACGCCTGCGCGCCCTTGCGCGGGATGGCGGTCTACGCCTGGCAATGCGACGCGGAAGGGGTCTATTCGATCTACGGGGCAGGGGACCGCAACTACCTGCGCGGCGTGGGGATCAGCGATGCCGACGGCCGTGTGCGGTTCACGACCGTCTTCCCGGCCTGCTATCCCGGGCGCTGGCCGCACATCCATTTCGAGGTGTTCAGCGGTGCGGAAATGGCGGTTTCGGGCAAGGCAGCACTTCTGACCTCGCAATTTGCCCTGCCCGAGGCGGAGTGTCGGGCAGTCTATGCCGCGCATCCGCTTTATGCAGCCAGCCTTGAGACCATCGAGGGGGTGCGCCTGTCCAGGGACGGCATTTTCCGGGACAGTTCCGAGGCCGAACTGGCCGCGCAGATGCTTGTCTTGGAGGGCGATCCGGCGAGCGGATACCGCGCATCCGGGCGGGTTGGTCTGGTTCTGTAGGGTCGGCGCGTGGGCAGATTGCCCACCTAGGCGGGATCGTCGGCCTGCGTGTTGTCTGTCGGGAAGGTGACGATGCCGGTTGTGCAGTGCAGGGTCCGGCCCGGGAAGATCCGACGATACTTCGCGACAAAACGGTCCCGACAGTCGGCAAAGCTGGGTCCCTTGGTCCCGCGCCCGTGGTGGCGCAAGTGGAAGTCGATTGCCCAGGCGCTGCCACCCTGAAGCTCGGCCTGCAGGCAGAGGTCGGGGCCGTAGAAGTGGAAGCCCGTCAGGTCCAGCGAGGGCAGCACGGGCCGCGACCGGGGCATCACGACAAAGCACTCGTCCAGGGTCTCGACCCGGGCGGGCATCGCGCCGCGCCGCCGGTCCTGCCCGTAGATGTCGGAGATGTGGAAAGTCAGCATCAGGCGCTTGTGCGTCGCTGGGCGATAGCGGCCCCCGGCAATTCCGGCCAGGCACCAGGCCGGATCGCGGGCGGAAAGATCGTCCAGCGCGGCCAGAAGCGCATCCTGACCGTGGTCGATCAGTTCAATGTCATCATGGCAGAAGATCACATAGCGGCCACGGGCCCGGGCCAGTAGCGCCCTTTGCCAGGAATAGCCATCGAACCGGTTGCCGTCGCGGTTGTCGGCGGCCAGAAACTCGCTGGTCGCAGACGAAAAGCCAAGCCGCTGGAAAGAGGCGAGAAGGCGGTCGTAGCGGTCCTGATCCTGCACCAGTGCGCAGACCGAGAAGATCGGGCCATCCGTGTCGCCCGAGGTCACATAGGCCGGAGCCTGTCCTGTCACAGGTTGTCGGCCTGCGGCATGCCAAGGACGTGGTAGCCGCCGTCGACATGGATGATCTCGCCCGTGGTGCAGGCACCGTAGTCCGAGCAGAGCCAGACCGCCGTGCCGCCGATGGCCTCCAGTGTCGCGTTGGAGCGCAGGGGGGTGTTGGTCTCGGTGTGGCGGTAGGTGGCGCGTGCGCCGCCGATCGCGGCCCCGGCAAGGGTTTTCATCGGCCCGGGGGACACAGCGTTGACGCGGATCTTCTGCGGCCCGAGGTCATTGGCAAGATAGCGCGTGGCCGATTCCAGGGCTGCCTTGGCGACGCCCATCACGTTGTAGTTCGGCACGACTTTGTTCGAGCCCTGGAAGGTCAGGGTGATCAGGCTGCCGCCATTCGGCATCAGGCTTTCGGCACGGCGGGCGACGTCGATGAAGCTGAAGCAGGAAATGTTCAGCGAGTTCAGGAAGTTGCCCTTGGTCGTGTTGATGAACCGTCCGGTTAGTTCTGCCTTGTCGGAAAAGGCGATGGCGTGGATGACAAAGTCCAGGGACCCCCAACGGCGGCCGATTTCCCCAAAGCAGGCGTCCAGGCTTTCCTCGTTCGTCACGTCGACGTCGATCAGGAAGTCCGAGCCGACACTGGCGGCCAAGGGCTCGACCCGCTTGCCGAACGCCTCGCCCTGATAGCTGAACGCAAGGCTTGCCCCTTCGGCGGCCAGGGCCGAGGCGATGCCCCAGGCGATGGAGCGGTCATTCGCCACGCCCATGACAAGCCCGCGCTTGCCTTTCATCAGATCGGCCATGATGGCTCCTTACGAGAGGTATTTCGACATGACGAGGGTGGCGTTGGTGCCGCCAAAACCGAAGGAGTTCGAGAGCACGGAGTCGATTTGCACGTTGTCGCGCATCGTCGTCACGATCTCGCCGGGATCAAGGGCGGGGTCGGGGGTGATGACGTTGGCCGAGGCCGCGATGAAGTTGCCGTTCAGCATGATCAGCGAATAGATCGCCTCCCACACGCCGGCGCCGCCAAGGCAGTGGCCAGTCAGCGACTTGGTCGAGGCGATGGGCGGCGTGGTCCCGCGCCCGAAGACGCGGCGGATCGCCTCGACCTCGGTCACGTCGCCGACCATCGTGCTGGTCCCGTGGCTGTTGATGTAGTCGATGCTGCGGCCCTGCGGCAGGGTCGACAGGGCGACGCGCATCGCGCGTTCCCCGCCTTCGCCCGAGGGGGCCACCATGTCGTAGCCGTCGGAGGTGGCGCCATAGCCGGTGACCTCGGCATAGATCTTGGCACCGCGCGCAAGGGCGTGCTCCAGTTCTTCGAGGACCACGATGCCGCCACCGCCGGCGATGACAAAGCCGTCGCGATTGGCGTCATAGGTGCGCGATGCGGTTTCGGGGGCGTCGTTGTATTTGGACGACATCGCGCCCATCGCGTCGAAAAGGCAGGAGAGGGTCCAGTCCAGCTCTTCGCCGCCGCCGGCAAAGACGATGTCCTGCTTGCCCATCTGGATCAGTTCGGTCCCGTTGCCGATGCAATGCGCCGAGGTCGAGCAGGCGGAGGTGATCGAGTAGTTCACGCCGCGGATCTTGAAGGGGGTCGCAAGGCAGGCCGAGACGGTGGAAGACATGCCCTTGGTCACACCGAACGGACCGATGCGCTTGGGCGAGCCGGTCTCGCGGACGATGTTGTGGGCCTTGAAGAAGGACTTGGTGGACGGGCCGCCAGAGCCGACGATGATGCCGGTGCGGTCGTTCGAGATGTCAGACTCGGACAGGCCCGAGTCCTTCACGGCCTGATCCATCGCGATGAAGGTGTAGGCGGCACCATCGCCCATGAAGCGCAGGTCGCGCTTGTCGATATGGTCTTCCAGCACGATGTTCGGCTGGCCATGAACGCGGCAGCGGAAGCCGTGTTCGGCGTAGTCCGGGGCGAAGACGATGCCGGATTTCCCGGCCCGCAGAGAGGCTTCCACCTCGGCGGCGGTGTTGCCGATGGACGAGACGATCCCGATCCCGGTGATGACGACGCGGCGCATGGGGCCCTCCCTTGGTGAGTTAGGGACTGTTTACGGGAGAGGGGGGGAGGGGGCAAGGAGGTTGGGGCATGGGTTCGTGCTTCGGGGTTTGCAATGGGGCTGCTAGGCTGTGGGGCAGGGTGCAAGGCGGGGGACACGATGACAACTGAACTTCCGGCAGACAAGGCCGCGCGGGTCGACTGGGTGATCCGTGCGTCGGACAATGCCGAGATGCGGCGGCGCTATGACCTTTGGGCAAAGGCCTATGACGGCGATGTCGGGGATGTGCAGGACTATCTTGCTCCCGGAGAGGTGGCGCAGGTGGCGGGGCAGGTGCTGGACCGGGCAGCGCGGATCATGGATGCTGGGGCTGGCACGGGCCTTCTGGGCGCGGCGCTGCAACGCCTTGGGTTCCGCAATCTGGTGGCGGTGGATTATTCGGACCAGATGCTGGAAATCGCTCGGATGAAGGCGATCTACAGCGAAACCGTTGTTTGCGATCTGAGCCGGCAGACCGCCTTTCTGCCGGCGTCCTTTGACGCGGTGGTGACCAGCGGCACGACAAGCCAGATGCCTGCAGCCGCACTGCGCGAGTTTGTGCGCGTCCTGAGACCCGGTGGCCGGATCGTCTTTGGGGTCATCCCGGATGCCTGGGTCTCCTGTGGCTGGGCCGGGATCGCGGCCGACCTGGAAGCTGCGGGTCGGCTACGGGTGATCAGCCGGGGTGCGCCCTTTCAGATGATGCCTACGACCGAACCCGAGTTCATGTGCGAGGTCTGGGTCATGGAGGTGGTCTGAAGGGCAAGTCAGCCGGGTGTCCGGCAAAGCGTGTCAATCAGTGTGCGAAAGCTTGTCGGATAGCCGACCTTGAACTGATCCCAGCTTTGGGCAAAGCCCGGATGCGCCATGTAGGTGCGGACCGCGTTGACATAGGCGTCCCAGGTTTCATCGTCGATCAGGTCTTCCTGATGCTGGATGAAAGCGCTGTAGGACAAGGACATGTAGGAACTGGAGAGGCGGTCGAACCGAAAGGTATCCTCTTCCGACAGCGCCGCACGATCGCGGCGGCCACGGGCAAAGAGGTCGGCGTTGTCGGCCAGAGTGGTGAAGACGCTGTGTTCCAGCGTCATCAGGTTCTGCACTGTCGCCCCTTCGATGGCCTGCGCGTTGCGGCGCACTTCATAGACCAGGAAAATCACCGAAATGACGACGCCAAGACCGCCCAGGACCGAGGAGATCGCTGAAATCGCGTCCCAGTTCCAATCCATCCTGACCCCTCGCGTGTCCGACGTCCCAAGTGCTAGCTTGTTTCTGCGCTTCTCCAAACAGCTTTGTTCGCGCAGCCGGATTGTCGCCGGGCGCTCTGGCCGACGGTATTCCTGACTGTCATTGTCGCGCATTTCATGCTAATCTTCAGTCATTGTTCGATGTTTTTCAGCACTGCAGAAGAGGAGCCTGGTTGATGGCGTCATCCGTTCCCCGTGGCATGTTCTCGACCGCCGAAATCCGCAAGCACCGCGACACGCTGGACGTCTTCACCGATGCGGCGGCCGACTTTCTGGACTGGGTCTATGCCGACCATGTCGCCTTTTTCAACAAATGGGGCGTGTCGAAGTACTATGGCGAGCGCAAGCCCGAGCACAGGACGCGGGAAAAGCGGATCGCGCAGTTGCGCAAGTTCCGCAAGCCCGAGTTTCTGGCCGACCAGCAGGTCGCAACCGCCTGTATCGTCTTGGCGATGCAGGCTTGTGAGCGCGGGTTCAATGCCACAGGCATGCAGAACACCTGGAAGAAGATCCGCACCCAGCTGAAGATCGACAACAAGCTCTACGGGACAGACCTGCAGATCATGCTGCAGCAGCTGGGCTGGAAGATCTACTATTGGAACCCCGATCCTTCGCAGAACGCGGCCTGGGACGCCGACGATCAGGCGCTGAACCCGCTCAAGGCCGGGCGCAAGTGGATGCCGGTCTGGGGCGGGCATGCACTGCGCCATGCCAGCGCGTTGAACCGGGGGGTCTATTACGACTCGACGGTGGACAACGTGACCAAGCTTGTGGGGTTCAAGAAGACCCAACCGCCTGCCTTCAAGACCGTCCCCTTCTTCGTAGGGATCGCCCATGCCGGCTATCATGTCTTTCCGGGACGCAGGGGCGATGTGGTCGAGGCCCATTCGATGCGCGAGATGATCGCCAAAGACAACATCGAGGTGGCGCCGTTCAACCCGCTGGCCCAAGGCGGTGCCCCGCGCTGGACAAGGTC
>JBKDYO010000249.1:0-7109 GCA_046305855.1 Paracoccaceae bacterium | reverse complement strand
CCGCTTGACCTCACCGACGCACGGCCCCTCGATTTGCCCGACCTCAACACCTACGCCGCGCGCTGGCGCGCCCTTGCCGGAGTAAAATCATGACCCCCGAAGACAAAGCCATCCGGCAAGCCATGGTGGACACCTGCCGCGCCATGGATGCCAAGGGCATCAACCAGGGCACCGCCGGGAACCTCTCCCTGCGCCACGGCGACGGCTTCCTGATCACGCCCTCGTCCATGCCCTATGACACGATGCAACCCGAGGACATCGTCGAGATGGGCTGGGACGGCACCTATGTCGGACGCCGCCCCTCCTCGGAATGGCGCTTTCACCGCGACATCCTGAAGGCGCGGACGGACATGAACGTCGTCCTGCACTGCCACTCGCTGTACGCCACCTCCATCGCCTGCCACCACCGCACGATCCCGGCCTTTCACTACATGGTCGGTGTGATGGGCGGCATCACGCTCCGCTGCGCGCGCTATGCCACTTACGGCACGCAGGCTCTGTCGGACGCCGCGCTCGAGGCGCTCACGGATCGCAAGGCCTGTCTTCTGGGTCAGCACGGCCAGATCAGCCTTGGCAAGACCCTGGACGCGGCGCTCTGGATGGCGATCGAGGTCGAAACGCTGGCCCGGATGTACCAGCAGGCACTTGTCCTTGGCGAACCGCCGGTCTTGCCCGATGACGAGATGGAGCGCGTGATCGCCCAGATGACCCGGATGTCCTACGGCCTCGGCCCCGAAGAAGAGGGCGCCAACGACGTCGCCCGCCCGCGGGTTAACGCATCGTAAACGCTCGCAGCCAACCCATTGATTCCAAAGGACGCACCATTATGTCCACGCAGGACGTGCTCTGACTGGAAATTCTGCCCCGCCTGTGCGATACCCCCCGCCCATGGCCACGCCCTTCGCCCACCGCCTCTCTGTCGCCCCCATGATGGACTGGACCGACCGGCACTGCCGCGTCTTTCACCGCCAGATGACCCGGCGGGCGATGCTGTATACGGAAATGGTGACCGCCCCCGCCGTGATCCACGGCCCGAAGCCGCGCCTTCTCGACTACTCGGCCATCGAGCACCCCGTCGCCCTGCAACTCGGCGGCTCCGATCCTGCCGAACTGGCGGCAGCAGTCCGGATCGCCGGACCCTGGGCCTATGACGAGATCAACCTCAACTGTGGTTGCCCTTCCGACCGCGTGCAGTCCGGCTGCTTCGGCGCGGTCCTGATGGAACGCCCCGGGCTCGTCGCTGAGTGCGTCGCTGCGATGCAGGGCGAAACCGACGCCCCTGTCACCGTCAAATGCCGGATCGGCGTCGACGATCAGGACCCCGAAACCCTCCTGCCGCGCTTCATCGAGACGGTGGCGCAAGCCGGGGTCCGCCACTTCATCGTCCACGCCCGCAAGGCCTGGCTTCAGGGTCTCAGCCCCAAGGAAAATCGCGAGATCCCGCCCCTCGATCACGACCTCGTCCTGCGGATGAAGAGCCGCTTCCCCGAGCTCACGATCTGCATCAACGGCGGCATCACCTCACTGACCCAGGCGCGTGCCTTTCTGGACGCAGGCCTCGACGGCGTGATGCTGGGCCGCGCGGCCTATCATGACCCTGCATCCGTCCTGATCGGGGCCGACGCACTTTGGGGCGACGCTTTCGCCCCCGACCCAGTCGCGGTCGTTGACGCCATGCGCCCGTACATCGCCGACCACCTCGCCACCGGGGGCCGCCTGCACCAGATCACCCGGCACATGCTCGGCCTATTCCAGGGCAAGCCCGGCGCACGCGGTTGGCGGCGCGTCCTGTCCGAACGCGCCAGCCGCGACGGTGCCGGACTTGAGGTCCTCGACGCGGCCCTCGCCGAACTTCAGGCCAAGGCCGCCTGACGCGGGATCATCCGCGACAGGACCAGCGCGATCAGCCCACAAAGCGCAATCGCCCCCAACATCGGCAATGCAGTCCCGTCCAGGAACGGCCCCGCCGCGGCAACCAGGACACCTGCCGCGACCATCTGCATCGTGCCCCCCAGCGAGGACGCGAGCCCGGCATTTTCGCCATGCTCCTCCAGCGCCTGCACTTGCGCCGTGGGCAGGATCACCCCGAGGAAGATGTTGCCGACAAACAGCGTCGACATCGTGACCGGAAGACTTGCAAGCCCCGCCAGCGCAAGACCGAAGCCCGCAAAGGTGGCAAGTGCGAACCCAAGGCTCGCCCCGGCAATCATCCGCAGCGTGCCCAGCCGCTGGGACAGGGGCGAGGCGAATTGCGAGGCGGCAAAGAAGCCGATCGCGTTGACGGCAAAGGCAAACGAGAACTGCGTCGGGCTCAGCCCGAACTCCTGTGTGTAGACGAACGAGGCGCTGGCGATGAAGACGAAGAAGCTGGCAAAGGCAAAGCCCGCAAGGAACGTCATCACCATGAAGCTCCGGTCGGCCAGCAGAAGCTTTGCCCCGGTCAGCGTACTGGCCAGATCGAACTGCTGCCGGTTGCTGTCCGACAGCGTTTCCGGCAGGGCATAATGGATCAGGAAAAAGCTCAGGATCGCCGCGACCAGCAAGGCCCAGAAGATCAGCCGCCAGTCCCCCAGGCTTAGAAGCCCGGCCCCGGACAGAGGCGCAAGCAGGGGCGAAACCGCGATCACGATCATGATGGTTGACATCATGCGCGTGGCCTGCGGGCCGGTCGCAAGGTCGCGGATCACCGCCCGCAAGACGACCATATTGGCGGCCCCGCCCAGGCCCTGCACCATGCGCCCGAAGATCAGCCAGCCGATCGACGGAGCCAGCGCGCACATTACCGTTCCGGTGATGAACAACGCCAGCCCGGCATAAAGCGGCGGCTTCCGCCCCGCCTGATCGGCCCATGGCCCGTAGACAAGCTGGGCAAGGCCGAAGGTGATGAAGTAGCCGACAATGGTCCATTGCACCGCCTGCTGGTTGACGCCGAAGTCGCGCCCGATGTCCGGCATCGCGGGCAGATACATGTCGATGGCAAAGGGGCCAACGGCGGCAACCAGTCCGAGAATAACGGACATGAGGGTCAAAGAAACTTTGCGGGCCATGACAGGCCTTTCCATGAATTGTGGTTTTGAAGACCGCGAGTGCTACGCCCAATCCGTGGCCTTGGAAAGCCCCACACCGCGCATTTTCCGCTCTGGCCTGTTGCTTGGCCGCCAGCTAGGCTCGCCCGACACCCGGCCTGCCCCGGCCTGCCATGTGCGAGACCCATGCCCGAGCTTTCCCTGCTTCTTCCCATGCTTGTCGCCCTCCTGGTGATCGGAGCCTTCGCCGGCGTCATCGGCGGGCTGCTGGGCGTCGGCGGCGGGATCGTCCTTGTCCCGGCCTTCTTCTACGCCTTCGGAAGCCTCGGCTACGGCGGTGACCAGCTGATGCAGGTCTGCGTCGCTACATCGATGGCAACCATAGTCGTCACGTCGCTGCGCTCGGTCTCGAGCCACAACAAGAAGGGCGCGGTGGACTGGGAGGTGTTGAAGTCCTGGGGCCCGACCCTTGTCATCGCCGCCGCCATCGGCACCTTCGTTGCGACCAGAGTCTCCTCGTTCACCTTGCAGGCCGTGTTTGGTGCCCTTGCGGGCCTTGCGGGCCTCTGGATGGCCTTCGGGCGCGATGACTGGCGGCTGGGGCAGACCATGCCCGGCCAGCCCGCGCGCAGCGCCCTCGCGGGTGCTGTGGGCTTCTTCTCGGCGATGATGGGCATCGGCGGCGGCACATTCGGCGTGCCTCTGATGACGCTTTACGGCCTGCCGATCCACCGCGCCGTGGCAACCGCCTCGGGTTTCGGCGTCATGATCGCCGTGCCTGCGGTTCTGGGATTCCTGTTCCTCCCCGTCGCCGAGGCCCCGCCCTGGACTGTCGGAGCGATCAATCTCCCCGCCTTCCTCGTCGTCATCGGCACCACGCTGCTGACCACCCCACTCGGCGTCCGGCTTGCCCATGCGATGAACCCCAAACCACTGAAGCGGGCCTTCGCGATCTTCCTGACGCTGGTGGCGCTCAACATGCTGCGCAAGGTTCTGGGCTGGTGATGCCCGGCTGGCAAAGGATCGGCCCGCATCCCGCCATCACCGCCTGGGCCGCAGCAGCACGACAAGCCGCCCTCGCCACCCTCGCATCCACTACCGAGCCCTGGCGCTGTGGCGGCACCTGGTTCGTCGGCGTCGACGCCCTGCCGAACGGTCCTGACGGCGCTGTCGGCGGCGTCGCCTTCCCCTGGGACGCGCTGCCTCTGACGCCCGAGCCGCTTCACCCGGCCCAGCTATCCGTCATTCGCCCTGGCTACCCGCAGCCGACGCCCGACGAGACGCCGGCAGCCTTCGCCTTCCGCCGTGACCGCGACGCTGCGCATCTCGACGGTCTCCTCCCCATCGGCCCCGACAAACGCCGCATGGTGAAGGAACCCCACGCCTGGATCGTCGGCCTGCCGCTGAACGACACCACCGCCGCGCCGCTGACGGTGTGGGAGGGCAGCCATCACCTGATCCGCGCCGCGCTTCTGACGGCCCTCGAACCGCATTCCCCCGAAACCTGGGGCGACATCGACATCACCGACGCCTACCAACAGGCCCGCCGTGAGGTCTTTGCCACCTGCCGCCGGATCGAACTCCCCGCCCGACCGGGCGAAGCCACGCTCCTCCACCGCCTCACCATTCACGGCGTTGCTGCCTGGAAACCCACGGACACTGCGCCACAAGAGGGCAGGATGATCGCCTACCTCCGACCGCAGCTATCCAAAGTGAAGGACTGGCTGACCCACCCCTGACTTGCCCTTTTCGAAAATACTCTGGGGGTTTGGGGGTGAAACCCCCATTCGAAGACAAGCGGGCGAAGGCCCGCGCAGGCGCCCAAAGGACTCCGTGCCGTCAGGCACTCGATTTGATCAGCGTTCCAGCCGGGCCATCCGCCCGCCGCGCCGCTTTTGCAGCCGGGGCGCGCGCGCGGGCAGATCCGCCATCACCGACGCCCGTTCTTCATGCGTCATCCGCGACCAGCCGGAAATCTCGTCGATCGACCGTAAGCAGCCCACGCAGATGCGCTCCTCGGGATGGACAACACACAGCTTCACGCAGGGCGAGGCGATTTCATCACGCTTCCAGACATCGTCCTTCAAAGCCCACTCCGCCCCAAATGCGCCATCCGGTCCAGCGCTCCTTGCAGGATATAGCCCGCCGCCACCTGATCGATCACCTCTTTGCGACGCTTTCTTGACGTATCCGCCTCAAGGAGTGCCCTTTCTGCCGCAACCGTCGACAAACGCTCATCCCAATAGCAGATCGGCAAGGCGGTCAGCTTCTCCAGATTGCGTGCAAAGGCCTGCGTCGCCTGCACCCGCGGCCCGGTCGAGCCATCCATGTTCAAAGGCAGGCCCAGCACGATCCCGAAGGCCCCCCGCGCCTCCAGCAAGGCCAGCAGCCGGCCGGCATCCAGGGTGAACTTCTCGCGGCGGATCACTTCGATCGGCGTCGCCACTTGCCGCCGCAGGTCCGACAGCGCCACGCCGATTGTCTTGTCGCCAAGGTCCAGACCGGCAATCGCCCGGTTCGGGGGCAGGGCGGCCAGGAAATCTTCGACCGATGCACAGATCACGGGTTCAGCCCGGTCTCGACCGCAGCCAGCCGCAGGAAGGACAATTCCGCCGGGCGGCCTTCGAATTTCGCCTTCGCCTCGTCGTAGATCGCCTGCGCTTCGGGCAACCGTTCCAGCACGGCCAGGGACCGGATCAGCCGGTTCCAGTCCTCGACATCGCCGCCTTCGGTGGCCAGCCGGTCAGACAGTTGCGCGACCATTCCTTCGATCATCGCCTGCCGCTCTTCCGGGCTCATCTCGCCCGCAGCTGCCATGTCCTCGGCGGTCGGTCCCGCTGCCCCTTCGGGCAGGGCATACCGAATGCCCGCAAGCTCGGCCACCTGGCCGATCCGCTCGCGGATCGACGCGACCCACGGCGACCCCGGCGCGCCATCCTCGGCGATGGGCCGCCAGAAGCGGAAGGCCTGATCGAAGCGCCCGCCTTGCAGGAACATCTCGCCCACGAGATAGCGTGACAACTCGTTGCTCATATCGGCCTGCAGACTGGCCCGCAACGCGGCCTCTGCCTCAGGCGAGACATAGCCTTCCGCTTCGGCCACCAGCGCCAGCGCCAGGTTTGCCTGGTCGTTCGACCCGGCCGCGTCGCCCAGGACGACCAAAAGACGTTCTTGCACCCGGACCGCTTCCTGCATCCGGCCCGCCTCGAAGGCCTGGCGAAAGCGGTCGCGCAGCGCCTCAGGGTCGCTTTGTGCCGTCAGCTCCGCCTGCAGCCGTTGGTCCAGGGCCGCATCCCGCGCCCGTCCCAGGGTCGCAAGCTCGGCCTCCTGCGCCGGTCGACCGGCAATGCCCGCATCCAGCTCGGCCAGCCGGGACCCAAGCGCCATGTCAGGATAGCCCGGCGCGCCAAGCCCCCAATAGACCGCCAGCGTTCCCGGAATTATCAGGCCCAGAATCAGCCACAGGGACAGACGGTACGGGGCGGTGGACGTGCCCGCTGCAGGCTCGGCACTTCGCGCCCGGTCCGCTTCGATCACCCGCTTGCCGATCTCTGCCCGCAGCCGCGCGGCCTCATCCGGGCCGATGGTGTTCCGCGCAAGGTCTCGCTCGATCTCGGCCAGTTGGTCGCGGTAGACCGCAAGGTCGGATGCGGCACTGTCCGCGACCTGCACTGGCACCCGACGCATCGCCGCAACCAAAAGCGCCACGACCACCACCGCAAGGCACCCGGCCACTGCCCAGAATTCCCAGCCCGCCATCGCCTGCATGCCCACCCACCTTTCGGCCCCGACATAGTCGTTTCCCCTTGCTCAAGAAAGGGTCATTCAGCCGCAGAGCGCCGCAGCGCCGGGCAGACTGGCGCGCCTGCAAAGATCATGTCGCAATTTTCCCGATTGTGCCGCAGACGGGTGTGGCTATAACCCAACTTCGATCCAAGAGATGGGTGCCGGACCTGCTCTGGCAGCCCCCGTCCGACAAGAGGCCCCGATGAAGCGTTATTCGGTCTTTGCCATCGCCCGCGAGGCAATGCGGTATCACATGGGCTGGGAACGCGCCTGGGCCTCGCCCGAGCCGAAGGCCTC
>JBKDYO010000248.1:0-4458 GCA_046305855.1 Paracoccaceae bacterium | reverse complement strand
GATCACCCGCATGGTCAACCACATGCCCGCCTTCGCCACCTACGACCCCGACCGCATCCAGCGCGTCACCCGCACGGTGTTCGACCTGTTCGAGGAAGAAGACGGCCTCGCCGCCCTCTTCGGCCTGATCCGCGAGGCCCTGCCCGAACGTCTGTACGAGACCGCCTATGCCCTGGCCTGCGACGTGGTCACAGCGGACGGAAGGCACTCCCAGGTCGAGCTCCGCATGCTGGAAGAGGTCCGGGAAGAGCTGAAGATCGACCGCCTCCACGCCGCGGCGATCGAGTGGGGGGCAAGGGTCCGGCATATGGGGGTGTGAGGGGGCGATGTGAACACTCTCATTTGCTTTTACGCTGCTTCGCCACATAGTTCACTTACTTCCATTCTCTTTCTCAGGCGCGCCGTGACTTTGCCAGAAGCTCCAAGCCATTCGTTCACAATAAATAATTGCGAGCTCCTCCTGCGACATTTGCGAAAGCTCCGCAAAATCTTGGCTTCCCGCCATAAACTCAAGAAGCTTATCCTTTGTCGATTTCTTATAACTTTCATACATAAAGTGTGCAAACTCAAGCCAGTTTTCCGGCTCTTTTCGGGCCTCCTCTATCCGCCCAAAAAAGGTCTCTGGATGTAGCCTCCATGCCCTCCACTCCCGCTCTGTTAACTCGTGCGAGACTATTACTGATCGATTGTCCCTTAGACGATATACGCACTGAGCATTCCCCCAACTCTCCATTACCAACCCCTGCTCCAGGACGCCAACCGTTGTTCCTCCTTTTCCGTCGGGAATTACATACTCATTTCCCACTATCAATCGCGGCATCTCCTTATCTTCACCGAAGGCAAACTCAGGATTTTCGCCATCAAATGTGATGGGGATATGGCTATGCTCCCGGATTGAATCAAATAGAGCAAGAATCTCCTTGTGCCGATCAAGGTTCTTTAGATATTCTGCAAACCGACCTACAGTAGCACCTGGCCCGAAGTCCGGGATAAGGTAGCCATCCGCAACAGCTTGAAGTCCAATGCCACTTGCATTCAAATTGTTGTGGAACGCGTGATTGGTAACAATAACATAGGCGGGCGGAAAAGGTCTGTTTAGGGCGTCGCGCAAGCTTTCGGCGTCCTTAATCTGATCTAGTGCCGCTTCAACCCATGTGCCATGGCGATGGTCTCCGACTACGTCAGGAACGTTGACCTCGATGAAAACAACTCTGTCGTGAGGTGAACTTTTTCGCAATGCAGCGCAAAGCTTTGATGCTACTCGGAGGCGCTTGACTTCGTCGACTGGACCGTCCGCCCCAATCGTCCTGTTTCTTGTTTTGACTTCAACAGCAAACTTTCTGCCAGTTTTCGGAAAGGTTGCGGTAAACTCAACGTGGCTGTCTCTTCCATCTTTTTCGTTCTCGTAGTCAATCAAGAATCCTGCCTTTAGGAATGCTGCAGAAGCGTAAGTTTCAAACAGCTTTCCGATAAAATCGCTCGGCACTGAGCTCTTCAGTCGATCAACGAAGGTATCAAGAATTTCAGCTGCTCGACTCGGTTGTGAGTGATGTGCAATTAGATACAGGTTATAGGAAAGGTTTAGAAACGCTCGCTGCGCTCCGGTCATTGGTCCAGTATAGAATCCATCGCTATTGACTCCAAGGCCCTTTGCGTCCTTGTTCGATTGATCCAACCACCTCAATATTTGGTGTTGTTCGTTAGCAGGGAGCTTGGCTTGAGAAGTGAACCAGTCTCTACCAAATACGATAAACATGAAATCTCTAAGAAAGTCGTGGAATGTCCTCCAGGACTTTGAATAATGAAATTTACCGCCAACTGCGACAATACGATACCCTTCGAACTCTGTTGCTATAATAGGACGTCCCAAGCCCTGTTGCTTTTGGCGCTGCGCTTCTTCAGATTTTAGTCGCTCGATCACCAGCTTCATCGTGTCCTTGTCCTGGGATGCAACCTTTGGGCCATTATTTGAACCATGGCACTTCTTATACTTTCTTCCACTCCCGCAGGGGCAAGGTTCGTTTCTCCCAATCTTAGTCAACTGGCCAACTCCCTAACTCAGCTTATGCAGGATTTCCTACGTGCGGAGCACATGATGCTCGGCCTCATGGATTTTGGCTATTGTGACCGTAGTGTAAACTTTGAAGGTGGGGGCCTGCTAGTCGCGATGTTTCGCACCACTAACTCCCCATTAACCACCCCCTTAACTAACCCTTACCGTCCACACCCATTCCCCAGCAAAATCAACCCCTTACCCCCATCCGTCCACCGTGGACACCCACCCGGAGTTCCTTGCGGCCTCCGCCCCCAACAAACCCCCTTCCCTTCCCCGATTTCCCCCGTATAGTCGCCCCCCATGATCAGGGGCCATCATATCCACTCTCTCGGGGCGACCGCTCGCCCTCTCTTGCCCCGTGGTCTCCTCCTTCTTAGCCGCCTCTGAGCGTGCCCCCGGGCGCGACCGCTCAGAGGTGACCAGCGCTCCCCCAGGCAAAGCTAAGAAAAGGACCCCAAAATGACCCAAGATAAAGTCGTCATCTTCGACACCACCCTGCGCGACGGCGAGCAATCCCCCGGCGCGACCATGACCCATGAAGAGAAGCTGGAGATCGCCGGCCTCCTCGACGAGATGGGCGTCGACATCATCGAGGCCGGCTTCCCCATCGCCTCCGAAGGCGACTTCGCCGCCGTCTCCGAGATCTCGAAGCGGGCCAAGACCAGCACCATCTGCGGCCTCGCCCGCGCGAACTTCAAGGACATCGACCGCTGCTGGGAGGCCGTTCGCCACGCGAAGTCCCCCCGCATCCACACCTTCATCGGCACCTCCCCCCTCCACCGCGCGATCCCGAACCTCGACATGGACCAGATGGCCGAGCGGATCCACGAGACGGTCACCCACGCCCGCAACCTCTGCGACAACGTCCAGTGGTCCCCGATGGACGCGACCCGGACCGAACACGACTACCTCTGCCGCGTCGTCGAAATCGCGATCAAGGCCGGGGCGACGACGATCAACATCCCCGACACCGTCGGCTACACCTACCCGATGGAGTCCGCAAAGATCATCCGCATGCTCCTCGAACGCGTGCCTGGAGCCGACACGATCATCTTCGCCACCCACTGCCACAACGACCTCGGCATGGCGACCGCCAACGCCCTGGCCGCGGTCGAGGCGGGTGCGCGGCAGATCGAATGCACGATCAATGGCCTCGGCGAACGGGCGGGCAATACCGCGCTGGAAGAGGTCGTGATGGCGATGCGGGTCAGGAACGACATCCTGCCGTTCCGGACGGGCATCGACACCACAAAGATCATGAACCTCAGCCGCCGTGTCTCCCAGGTCTCGGGCTTCCCGGTTCAGTTCAACAAGGCCATCGTCGGCAAGAACGCCTTCCTGCATGAATCTGGCATCCACCAGGACGGCGTGTTGAAGAACGTCCAGACCTTCGAGATCATGCGGCCCGAGGATATCGGGCTGAACCAGCAGAACCTGACGATGGGGAAGCATTCCGGCCGTGCCGCCCTGCGGGCCAAGCTGAAGGACCTGGGCTTTGACCTCGCCGACAACCAGTTGAACGATGTTTTCGTCCGCTTCAAGGCGCTCGCCGACCGCAAGAAGGAAGTCTATGACGACGACCTGATCGCGCTGGTTTCCGATGAGCAGACCAACGACGCATACGAATACCTCCAGCTGAAGAAGCTGCGGGTCGTCTGCGGCACCGAAGGCCCGCAAGAGGCCGAGATGGTGTTGACCATCGACGGCAAAGACCACCATATCGACGCCACCGGCGACGGGCCGGTGGATGCGGCGTTCATGTGCGTGAAGATGCTCTTCCCCCACAAGGCGCGGCTGCAGGTTTATCAGGTTCATGCGGTGACGGAGGGGACGGACGCACAGGCCACCGTCTCGGTCCGGCTGGAGGAGGACGGGCGGATCGTGACCGGGTCTTCGGCGGATACCGATACGATCGTGGCCTCGACCAAGGCATACATCAACGCCCTCAACCGGCTGATCATTCGGCGGCAGAAGACCGCTCCGGGTGAGGATGTGAAGACCGTCTCTTACCACGGCGAGTGAGAAGTAGCCCGAAGTGTCCACGGTGGACATTTCGGGCAACTCATTGACCGTAATAGCTTATCCCGTGGACGTTAACCTTCTGGAAAGGTCTGTCCACGCCCTATTTCTCGCACGTAGTCCACAAAGGCCCGCAGGGGCGGCGGCGGGTTCCGGCGGCTGGGGAAGTAGAGGTAGGCGCCGGGGAAGGCCGGGGTCCAGTCGGTCAGCACCTGCACCAGATGGCCCGCAGCCACCAGGTTCCGCACTTCGTCCTCGAAGAAGAAACCGATCCCAACGCCCGCCACCGTCGCCGCCACCCGCAACTCGGTATCGCGCGACACAAGCGGGCCGTCCACGGCGATCCGAAGGGCCTCGCCGTTCTTTTCGAACTCCCAGCGGTA
>JBKDYO010000247.1:0-2556 GCA_046305855.1 Paracoccaceae bacterium | reverse complement strand
AGCACGATGCCGTCGTTGGCGGTCCGGACCTCGATTTGTTCGCCCGGGAGGATCTGCTGGAGACGCTCCTTGAATTCGGCGACGTCGGGGGTGACATGCACGTCGACGTTCGAGATCAGTTGCCCATCCGGCGACAAAAGCGTGAGCGTCGTGCGCCCAGGTGCCTTGCCGAGGACGTAGATGGATCGGTCGGACAATGTAGAGATGTCCGCGATGCCAGGGTTCGCGATCGAGAGTTCCGCGAAAGGAACATCACTTTCTACGACAACGGCCCGGTTCATCGGAACGTTGAGAGATTCAGAGGCCTGGCCCTGCATGACGCGCAGGACTTCGGCCGAGACCGGTGTCATTGCCGTCGATGCGAGACACGCACCAAGATAACCTGCTACCAGGAGTCGTTTCATGTTCATGTGATCTGCCCTTTCGACCACGCCTCGTTTGGGTCTTAAACGCCCTTGTACGAAGGAGAATGAACCACACCGGGTTTTTTTGCAAGAATCAATGCGTTGGGAGGTGACCTTGATGTGGATAAACTGCAACAGGTCGCAAAGGGTTGAAAAAATGCAAAGGCGCGGCCCCAGATAATGTGGCCGCGCCCAAAGGTCTAGCAGAGACCGTCTTACTCTTTGCAGGGGATCTCGACGTTGGTGTCGACAAGGACGCCACCGCTGCGCTGCTTGGCGAAGCACTTCTCTTTCTCGACGACCACGACCTCGGGGGCGACGACTTCCTCGACGATGTTGAGCATGGTGTTGGTGTCAGTCTCAACCGTCCCTTCGACGATTTCCGTAGCACCGCCAGCCAGCGAGAGCGTCAGTTTTCCGGTCGCCTGGGCTTGGGCGAGACGCGCAACCTGCTCTGGCGTTGCAGCAACCGTCACCGTCTGCGCAACAGTGTCCGAGCTGACCTGTCCCTCGTTCAGCAGGTTGTCGACCGCGATCACCAGCACGGCGCTTTCGATCTGACGCGTCAATCCACCTTCGATGCCAGAGACGTTACCGGTCCAGAGGATGTCGATGTAGTCGTCGGGTTTCACGAAATTCGAGATACCCGAGTTTGTACCGACCCGGATTGCAAAGGCGCGTTTGCCCTTTTCCAGTTTGGACGTCAGGCTTGCGAGTTGTCCCGGTTCGGTGATGCGGCTCGCGAGGACCGGCTCGAACGCTTCGGTCGAACGCATGATGTAACGCGGGCCGTCGGCGTTTTCGGGGAAGAGCACGGCCTTGTCGCGGAAAATCGTATCCGGCAGGCTTTTTTCCGGCCAGTAGATCGCGACGACGTCATCCTCGGCGAGTGCGTCCCCGTACTTCTTTGCCTTGGCGAAGACGAAAACCTCGACCAGCTTGCCGGCTTTGGCGTTGAAGGCCTGTTCATTGCGCAGCGCACCTTCAAGGTCCGCCATGTAGCCCTGGATCATGTAGACCGCCACGCCGGCCAGAGCCATGCCAACGACAAGGACCAAAGCGAATACTGCTCTCATATTACCCTCTTCATGCTGGGGCCGCCAAGGATTTGCCTAGGGCGACCCGGCGGTTCTAGTAGTTCCACATCCGGGACCCATCAAGACAATATCCGGGAGTACGGATCGCGGACAGGTTCCATTGGCGAGACAATGCTGGCGGAATGCGGCGAAAGTTTAACGATCCTAGGTCATTTTGCGCATCGGAAGGCAGCTTGCTGATCAACTAAGCGAACGGCCGCGCTTCTTGCGAAGCGCGGCCGAACCGTCAAGCTAGCCGAAACGTGGTGTCAGCAAGTGATGGTGTCGTCGGCGAGCAGGCAAGCCTGAGCGTCGCCGAGTTCAGTGCCGATGCCTTCGGCGAGGTTCGAAACCGCAGGACGGACAAAGTTGAACACGATAAGGCCCAGGCCCACGATAGCTGCGGTCAGAACGACCCAATCAACAGTAACGGCACCAGCGTCGTCTTTCAGGAATGCGGAGAACTTGGTCATCTCTGGTCCCTTTCTTGGGGAAAAATCATCGGTATCAACCGCTGCGATCAGGCCAGGATGTCGCCGTCTTCGTTCGGTTTGACCCATAAAGCCCTGCAATCATGGCGAGAATTTGGACACGAGAAGATATTTTGCGACCACGCCGACTTTCTTGACGGAATTCCGCTATCTGATTGGTTTGATGCGTAAAGTGTTAAGAAATCTTGCGGAAAAAGCTCGTCTCCGTCGTCTCTGCAACTGTGATCGGGCCGAAGCGCAGCCTTGCGTTACGGCGATGTCGACGGGCGGTTGAAGGGCCTCTTCCCAGCTTTGCGTGACGCAACCCAAGGCGCGGGACCACGCAGCGACGGATAAGGCGAAGGGGGGAGCCTGCGCAGGATGAAAGACAGGACAAGCCAGTCGCGGCCCCCGGAACGGAAAACGCCGCGCTTCTTTCGAAGCGCGGCGCGATCTCGCCGAATGTCGGCTGTCAGATTAGCAGGTAGCGCCCGTGCCACCAGCTTCCATGCAAGCCTGAGCGTTGCCGAGCTCGGTGCCGATGCCGGCAGCCAGGTTCGAAACGGCCGGACGGACGAAGTTGAAGACCAGGAGGCCGAGGCCCAC
>JBKDYO010000246.1:0-4698 GCA_046305855.1 Paracoccaceae bacterium | reverse complement strand
GCGGTAATTCTCGCGGCCCCCCATTGACGGCCCCCGGGGAAGCGTCTAATCCGCCCTCCACGCGCGGTGGTAGCTCAGTTGGTTAGAGTACCGGCCTGTCACGCCGGGGGTCGCGGGTTCGAGCCCCGTCCACCGCGCCAGCTTTTCCCGTGATCGATCAGTGACAGCCGCAAGAGTGTCCACGGTGGACATTCTTGGGAAGCTTAGTGATGCCAATGGGTTGGCCGCGGGCGTTAAGCTCACGTTAGGGGTTCTGTTTGGCCTCCTGCAGCATCAGTTCCGCCCTAACCAGGATGTATTCAAGCCAGGCATATCCGGTCTGACCCCAGGCGGGGGCGGTGGCCATAATTGCATCGCGGTGCAGCACCAGGAACTGCGCGGCAACAAGAACGACCTCGCCAAACACGGTTCCGGTGGCTGCATCAGCCAAACCTACCGCAACAAACCCGAGCGCGCGAATGACATTCCGACTGAGACCGCGACGATAGCCCGCCACGCGGCCTTCGTCCCCAGCTTGCGAAACCTGCCCTGCCACCTTCCGCAATCGGGGGCTGGCAAGATCGGCGCTGGCAGCAAGTGCGCTGGTGACCAGCCGTTCGCCTTCGGCCACTGTGGCGGGCTGACGGGCGCGGGCATAGGTTGCAAGACGGTCCTCTAACGCGTCTACATCCGGATGGCCCAGGGTCACACCCGGCCCGATACGCAACACCGCGTCCAGCGCAAGGCGACAATCCGGGTCCAGTTCTTCTGGCTTCGGGCGACCCGGATCGGCGGTCCGCAGATCGGTCAAGGCTGCCAGTTGCAGGTGGATGTCCAAGAGATCGGCTTGATCAAAGGGCAGCGCGGTCAGATCGGCCAGCACCTTGGCCGGACCGGCCACTTCCGGATAGCGGTTGCCCTGCCGCAACAATGTGGCAACTGCGTCCGGCAACCTCGAGTAAAGCCGCGCCTTGATCGGGTCGGTAAGATCGGTCGGATCAATCGGGCTGGCCGCCAGATCCAGACCATGCGCACTGATATCGACATTGGGAACCGCGTCGGGTGCCGGGGGCGAAGGCGCAGTGTCCGCCACCGATAACGGGGGATTCCATGGAAGCGGCTGAGGCCAGGGCGGCAAGGTGGCAAGGTAGGCAAGGGTCTCGCGGGTACGTTTCTTGTGGTAACCGCTTGATGCCATGGCTGAAAGCTGAGCATCAGATGCTGCGACTGGCGTATTCCAATAGGATAAGGAAGTGTAAGAAAACCCGCCGAGTTTCGACAGCTTTGAAACCGGCCGCAAATCTTCAACTTTTGTGGAGTCCAAGCCAAGGTGCCGCAAGTCAGAGAGACTGGAGAGGGGAGAAATGTCACTGACGCCAGTTTGCCTCAAGGAGAGCTGTGTCAGTTTGGTAAGCCCGGCTAAGGGTGTGAGGTCGGTGATCCCAGTCTTGTCGACAGAGAGCTGAAGTAGCCCGATGAGCTTGGCGAGGGGAACGAGGTCGCTGACTTTAGTCTGGTTGAGCCAGAGCGATCGCAGCGCTGTGAGGCCGGCGAGGGGGGTGAGGTCGGAGACAGCGGTCTGGTTGAGCCAGAGCGATCGCAGCGCTGTGAGGCCGGCGAGGGGGGCGAGGTCGGAGACGGTGGTCTGGTCGAACCAAAGACTTTGCAGCGCGGTGAGACTGGCGAGGGGGGCGAGGTCGGAGACGGTGGTCTGGTTGATCGAGAGACTTCGCAGCGAGTTGAGTCCGGCGAGGGGGGTGAGGTCGGCGACAGCGGTCTGGTTGAGCCAGAGCGATCGCAGCGCTGTGAGGCCGGCGAGGGGGGCGAGGTCGGAGACGGTGGTCTGCTCGAACGAAAGACTTTGCAGCGCGGTGAGGCTGGCGAGGGGGGCGAGGTCGGAAACGGCGGTCTGGTCGAACGAAAGACTTTGTAGCGCGGTGAGGCTGGCGAGGGAGGCGAGGTCGGAGACGGCGGTCTGGTCGAACGAAAGACTTTGCAGCGCGGTGAGGCTGGCGAGGGGGGCGAGGTCGGAGACGGCGGTCTGGTTGAGGAAGAGACTTTGCAGCCCGCTTAGTTCTTTAAGGGGAGTGAGATTGGAAACGGCGGTTTTACTGAGGATCAGGTTCCTGAGCGAGGCGAGGGACGAAAGTTCTTCTGGAATACGGTCCAGTTCGCGAAATCGGCTTCCGCTAAGGCTAAGCGTGGTTCCCTCAGCCTCGGCTACTCGCCGGATTGCTGTGACCGACGCATCATAAGCCTGTTCCGCCTCGGTTTTTGCCAAATGACTTCTCCCGCCTGTCCTATCCAACCTGACCTGTCGGCGCTGACCAATCAACCCACCGTTTCCCGCTTGACGCCTCCCGCCCGACCCACTATCTGGCCCCACAGCGCGCGGTGGTAGCTCAGTTGGTTAGAGTACCGGCCTGTCACGCCGGGGGTCGCGGGTTCGAGCCCCGTCCACCGCGCCAGTTTTCCTCCATCCCCCACCGTCAGGGCGTCGCATGGCGGCCTTGCCCGGTTTTGGGGTAGGGCTGTTGCCGTTAGGCCGGGTCTGTCCGGCTGAAGGAGCAACGCATGGCCGTGCTGGACCAGATCCCGCTGACCATCCTGATTCTCGCTGCGCTGACCCTCGGCCTCGCGCCGTTTGTCCCCGAGCCGCATATCTGGGAGAAACTGAAGATGCTGGTGGCGGGCGATCTGGTGAAGCCGGTCGATATCTTCGATCTTCTGATGCACGCGGCCCCCTGGCTGCTGCTGGCGGCAAAGCTGGTGCGGATGGCGGTTCAGCGGGGGTAGGGGCGTGCAAAATCCTTGAGCAAGGATTTTGGCAAATTTCTTGCTTAAGAAATTTGGCCTCGGCGCTGGCGGCCGGTCACAGTGTCATCCGATACCGGATATGGCCGTCGTTGTCGCAGAACTGGTCGTAGAGGTGGCGGGCTGTGGTGTTGGTGATCTCGGTCAGCCAGTACAGGCGGCGCCAGCCATTCCTGCGGCCGATGGCGATCAGGTCCTCGATCAGGGCGCGACCAAGGCCTTGGCCGCGCGCTTCGGGGGCGACGAACAGGTCTTCCAGATAACCATCGTCGCCCATCACCCAGGTCGAGGGGTGGTGCTGGTGGATCGCAAAGCCCTGCGGCACCCCGTCCAGGCAGGCGAGCCGGGCGGTCATCGGGTTTGCGGGGTCCATCAGCCGCGTCCAGGTGAAGGCGGTGACCTCGGGCGGCAGGGTCATGTCGTAGACGTCACAGAAACCCTGCCAGAGCCGCAGGAAATCCTTTTCGTCTTCGGGTCTTGCGTCGCGAAGTTCAAGCATTATGCGATGCGCGCCAGGATGCGGGCCCAGCTGCGGATGCCCTTGTGGAAGCTCTCCAGATTGTACTTCTCGTTTGGCGAGTGGATCTGGTCGTCGTCCCGGCCGAAGCCGATCAGCATCGCGTCCATCCCGAGGATTGACTTGAAGTAACCAGCGACCGGGATCGAGCCACCAGCACCGACGAAGGCAGCCGGGCGGCCCCATTCTTCGCTCAAGGCCTGACGGGCGGCCTCGAAGGCGGAGTCGGTGATTTCCATCACCGAGGCCGGGGAGCCACCTTCACCGTCGCCGTCGATCACGAGCTCGCAGTCGGCGGGCAGTTGCGCTGCGGCCCAGGCCTTGAAGGCGGCGGCGATCTTCTCGGGGTCCTGGCGCGAGACGAGGCGGAAGGAGACCTTGGCATGGGCCTCGGACGGCAGCACGGTCTTGAAGCCCGCGCCGGTGTAGCCGCCCCACATGCCGTTCACTTCGGCGGTCGGGCGCGACCAGATCTTTTCCAGCGGCGTGCGGTCCTGTTCGCCCGCGGGGATCGAGAGACCGACATCGCCGAGGTAGCGCGCGTGGTCGAAGGCCAGGGCCTGCCACTGCTGGCGCAGGGTGTCGGGCAGTTCGTCGACATCGTCGTAGAAGCCCGGCACCTGCACGCGGCCCTGGTCGTCATGGAGATTCGCCAGAAGGCGGGACATCAGGTGCAGGGGGTTCTGCGCCAGCCCGCCATACATGCCGGAGTGAAGATCGCGGTTCGCCGCGCGGATGGTGAATTCGACCTTGGCCATTCCGCGCAGCATGGTGGTGATGGCGGGGGTTGCGCCCTCGAAAAGCCCGGTGTCGCAGATGAGGGCGAGGTCGCAGGACAGTTCTTCGCGGTTCGCTTTCAGGAAGGGGATGAGGGAGGGGGAGGACGATTCTTCCTCGCCCTCAAGGAAGATCGTCAGCTTGCCAGGCAGGGTGCCGTGGACATGTTTCCAGGCGCGGCAAGCCTCGATGAAGGTCATCAGCTGGCCCTTGTCGTCCGAGGCCCCGCGGGCGCGGATCACGCGGCCCTTGGGGGTGTCCTGGATTTCGGGGTCGAAGGGCGGGCGGTCCCAGAGATCAATTGGATCAACGGGTTGCACGTCGTAGTGGCCGTAGAACAGGAGGTGGTGCTTGCCGTCGCCGCCGTGGCCGACGACCATCGGATGGCCAGGGGTCTGGGCGGCGCGGGCGTCAAACCCAATCGAGGCGAGGTCGGCCGCCAGCACATCGGCGGCGCGCGCGCAGTCGGTCTTGTAGGCCGGATCGGTCGAGATCGAGGGGATGCGCAGAAGATCCATCAGGCGGTCGAGCGCCTGGGGCAGGGTCTCGTCGATGCGGTTGAGGACGGCGTCGAGGGTCATGCAGCTCTCCGGAATGTGATTGCGAAGAAG
>JBKDYO010000245.1:0-3146 GCA_046305855.1 Paracoccaceae bacterium | reverse complement strand
CACGACGACCCGCAGCCTTTATCCGCTACGCATCATTTTATTTTACGAATGGATAATTGCTATGGATCTCGCATCCTTTCTCAAATTCGCTCATGTCTGCGCCGCGATCATCTGGGTCGGCGGCGGGTTTGTCATGGTTCTGGGCGGCATCGCCCGCGCCCGGCACGCCTCGGCCGAGGATCAGCTGGCCCATATCCGCACGGTGGCCTTCCTCGGCACCCGGCTTTTCATGCCCGCCAGCATTGCGACGCTGGCCACCGGGGTGGCGCTCCTCTTTGCCGCGGGTTGGGGCTGGCAACCCTTTACTGTCCTCGGACTGGCCGGGATCGTCTTCACGGCCGCCTATGGGGCGCTCCTCCTTGGCCCGTCCTGCGAGAAGGCGGCGAAAACTGCCGAAGCCTGGGGCGCCGTTTCGGCCCTGCCTCTGCTGCGCCGGATCTACCGGCTGGCCGCCTTCGACTATGCCGTGCAGTTCGCCATCATCTTCCTGATGGTGGTCAAGCCCGGCTGGCAGGACCTGGCGATCTTCGCGGGCCTCGGTGCAATAGTCATCCTGGCAGCGCTTGCCGCTTTCCGGCCTGTGCCGAGCTTCACCGCCTGACCACACTCCCAACCGCGCCGGGCGGACCTGCCCGGCTGCAACCTTGCAAAACCATCCTGCACGGATTTCTGGCTGCACGTTGACCGCGCTTCTGTCAGTCTGGGGCCGATCGAACGAAAGGACCGGCCATGCTGACGCTGTTCTACACCCCGAAGACCTGCGCCCTTGCGACCCATATCGCGCTGATCGATACCGGGGGCGATTACAGCCTGAAACGCATCGACTTCTCCAAAGGCGAACAGCGCGCGCCCGAGTTCCTGGCCGTGAACCCCAAGGGCCGCGTCCCCGCCCTCGTCACCCCGCAGGGCATCCTGACCGAGACGACGGCGCTCCTGACCTACCTTGCCCAAAGCTTCCCAAAGGCGAACCTCGCCCCGACCGACCCCTTCGCACTGGCCCGGCTCCAGTCCTTCACCGCCTTCCTCTCCTCCACCCTCCACGTTGCCCACGCCCACGGCCCCCGCGGCAACCGCTGGACCGACGACCCCGCTGCAATCCAGGCGCTCAAGGCCTACGTCCCCACCTCGGTCACCGCCGCCTTCAAGCTGGTCGAGGACAGCATGCTGCATGGTCCCTTCGTGATGGGCGACACCTACACCATCGCCGACCCCTACCTCTTCACCATGTCCACCTGGATCGAGGGCGACCAAGTCGACACCACCCAGATCCCCCGCGTCATGGCCCACCGCGAGATGATGTCCAAACGCTCCTCGGTCATCCGCGCCCTGGCCGAGGAAGCCTGACCCTTCCCCTCACCAGCGCCGCTCGCTAGACTCCCCTCATGCCCGGCGCACATCCCCGATTCATCCACCTTCGCACCCACACCGAACACTCGCTTCTCGAAGGCGCGGTGCCCGTGAAAAAGCTGGTCGATCTCTGCGTCAAGGCGCAGATGCCCGCCGTCGCGGTGACCGACACCAACAACATGTTCGCGGCATTGGAGTTTTCCGTCACTGCCATGGGGGCGGGGGTCCAGCCCATCGTCGGCTGCCAGATCGCCATCGCCCACGACCCCGCCCAGCCTGGAGAAAAGCCCCGTGCGCCCGCGCCCATCGTTCTCCTCGCGCAGGACGAACAGGGCTACATGAACCTGATGCGGCTCAACACGCGGCTTTACATCGACGGGTCGATGACCGGGTCGGCGAACCTGCCGCAAGTCACACTTGATGAACTCCAGCAGAACGCCGACGGCCTGATCTGCCTTACCGGCGGTCCCGATGGCCCCCTCGGCCGTTTCCACGCCACCGGCCAGCAGGCCAAGGCCCGTGCGCTTCTGGACCGCATGACGCAGATCTACCCGAACCGCCTCTATGTCGAACTGCAACGCCACCCCGGTCCCGGCGGTGCACTGTCGGAAACCGAAGCCCTCGCCGAGCGCGGCGCCATCGACCTCGCCTATGAACTGGGCCTCCCCATCGTCGCCACCAACGACGTCTACTTCCCCAAGACCGAGATGTACGAGGCACACGACGCCCTGATCTGCATCGCCGACGGTGCCTATGTCGACCAGCAGCAACCCCGCCGCCGCCTGACCCCGCAGCACTATTTCAAATCTGAGTCCGAGATGGTCGCCCTCTTCGCCGACCTCCCCGAGGCGCTGGAGAACACCGTCGAAATCGCCAAACGCTGCGCCTATGCGGCGCAGAAGCGGAAACCCATTCTCCCCAAGTTCGCCGACGACGAGGTGAACGAACTCCGCCGCCAGGCCAACGAAGGCCTGCAGGCCCGCCTGAAGGTCATCCCCCATTCCGCGACGCCCGAGGAATACCAGGAACGCCTGGATTTCGAGCTTGGGATCATCGAGAAGATGGGCTTCCCCGGCTATTTCCTCATCGTGGCCGACTTCATCAAATGGGCCAAGGACCACAACATTCCCGTCGGTCCGGGCCGGGGTTCGGGCGCTGGCTCCCTCGTGGCCTATGCGCTGACGATCACCGACCTTGACCCCCTGCGCTATGCGCTCCTCTTCGAACGCTTCCTGAACCCGGAACGCGTCTCGATGCCCGACTTCGACATCGACTTCTGCATGGATCGCCGTGAGGAAGTCATCACTTACGTCCAGAACCGCTATGGCCGCGACAAGGTGGCCCAGATCATCACCTTCGGCGCTTTGCTGTCCAAGGCCGCCGTCCGCGACGTGGGCCGAGTCCTCCAGATGTCCTACGGCCACGTCGACAAGCTGTCTAAGATGATCCCGGTCGAAGGCGTCAAACCAGTCTCGATCACCAAAGCCCTCGCCGACGAACCCCGCCTGCGCGAAGCCGCGAAGGAAGAGGTCGTCAAACGCCTCCTCGACTACGCCAAGGAAATCGAAGGCCTCTACCGCAACGCCTCACCCCACGCCGCAGGTGTGGTGATCGGCGACCGCCCGCTCGACCAACTGGTCCCCCTCTACCGCGACCCCCGGTCCGATAGGCCCGCCACCCAGTTCAACATGACATGGGTCGAAGCCGCGGGCCTTGTGAAGTTCGACTTCCTTGGCCTCAAGACCCTGACAGTGATCCAGAACGCGATGGACCTTCTGGCCCTGCGCGGCATCAGCTTT
>JBKDYO010000244.1:0-13326 GCA_046305855.1 Paracoccaceae bacterium | reverse complement strand
CGCAGGGCCAGCCAGTCGGCGTCCTCATCCTGCCAGGCGAAGACGCCCTCGTTGGGGCGGTCGACGTCGGGGAGGAACTTGCCGAGGGCCTCGACCGTCTCCACGGCAGAGGTCTCCAGCGGGTCGAACCCGTACCGGTGGTAGACGGCGGCGATGCGGTCGAGCATGGACTTCCGTTCGGTGACCTCGGCCCCGAAGTAGTCGCGGAATCCCTTCGGGGTCTCGGCGCGGGGGCGGCGGGGGGGCTTGTCGGCCATGGGGAGGACCTTCGCTTTTGATCGCCGTCCGTGTATCGGATGGGGGGAGAGGCGGCAAGCGGGGGGCTTTGATGGACCGGACTGATCTGGAAGAGAAGGTGGCCCACCTGATCCGGGCGGTGGAGGACCTGTCGGACGTGGTGGCCCGGCAGGCGACCGAGATCGCGGGGCTGGAGCGGCGGGTTCGGCTGCTGATGGAGCGGGCGGCGGAGGAGGAGGCCCTGGGGGGCACCCCCCCGGACGCGAACGTCCGCCCGCCTCACTGGTGAGAGGTGTCCACGGTGGACATTTCCGGATTCCGCTTTTATTACAATGGGATGGTCGCGGGCGTTAGGGGTTTGTTAACATGCGCAACACTGCCGTCAGAAGTGAACTATTCCCAGTTAGACGGCATTACACCCGACTCGCCTGCGCGGCGCGTTTGCGCCAGAAGGCTCTGACCTCTTGCCCGATCGAAATCAAACTTGCCGGCTCATCATCAACACTTGGCACCAACCTCGATGAGGCAAAGACACCGAGAGATTCGCGATTCGCTCCTTCAAGGATAAACGGCATAACACACCTCTCGGAACTCATGCTAAGCGTTTCCATTGCTCTAAACTCGCTAACGCACCATTTTGAGTCAAGATAGCGAGGAGTCACAAGAGACACCATAACATCCGCCCACATTATTCCCGAACTGATCTGCTCACCAATTACATCACTAGCGGAGATCTTCCTATGATCAACCCAGTACTCGTGCCGAATTGCATCAGCATTAAGAACTGTGGAAATCATGTTTACTATCGAGTCTTTCAATGCGCGATCTCTCGTGGAGTACGAGATAAATATCCGCAGGGTTCGACCGGAAAGGACGCTGTCCCAATTATCGGGCCAGGTAGCGCCAGGCTGAACCACAATGCCAGGCTCTATTTCCAGTCGATATTTCTCAGAAAGGTGGGCTTCAAGAGACGGGTGCAACAGATAGTATTCCGACATCGGCAAACTGTGTTCGAGGTTCCAATCAAAATCGAGTGGGCTCCTGAAATACTGCACCTTGTCTCCATCCACATCCGGGACGACTGCGCCGAGCAATCCCAAATTGTACAGCTCGCAAAACGGATGTACTTGCGCGGCTGGGTTGGACAGAAGTGCGGAAACGTTCTCCACGTCTCGACGACTAAGTACGTTTCTTCTGATGGAGGAGAAAAACGTCTCACGTGCTTCCGGGCGAGAGAGAAACCCAAGAAATAGTGCCATCTCGGACTCTATTCTAGTCTTTGCGATGGAACCTGAGTTAAGGTTCACCTCTTTTCTCAACTGTTTCTGAAAATCATCTGGGAGTGACGACATGTTGCAGTGCGACGTAACGCTACTAACTATTTGAACTAGAGAGCGCGGAGTTTCAGCGCTATGCCGAAAGAGGTAATCGAAAAGATCTTCTTCTACTGGGAGTGCGTCATCAATCTGCAATCTCCGGTTTCTCACCCTTCCGGCCTTGGGAAGATTGAAAACATCGGCAAGCCTTGGCAACCCCTCGTACAAGCCCGAGAGATGATCAAGCATACTCCGCAGTTCGTGTGGTGTGTATCTAAGTGTTGTTGAAAACGACTCGACCACATTCTTATTCTCATGTCTTAACTTCGTCCATGCCTCCTGGCGAATGGAGGTAAATACTTTGAGATGACTGCAATTCACGAATAGGTTATAGGACGCCAGAGCAAGACCGGCCTGTCCGTTAACCCATAGATCTATGTTGCCGTTTTCTGTCTCAGCGAGCGTTTGATCGAAACTGTCTATGAAGACGAAGACAGCACTTGAGATAAACCTTGGGTATAGTTGCAAAATGCTGTTTTGAGATGCACGCAGGACTTTCTGGCGCTTTGAGGCAGTCAAAGACAGAAGTGCATTGAGAATGTACGTTGGATTGGCGAGAGCAGGGACCAGACCATCGAGTCGCTGATAGATTAGCATTCCAATAGATGAAGGTACTTCACCTTTGTCTGCCACTTCGCCGAGCTTCTCATCTAACTCTCTGAGCCTCTGCTGCCTTGGCGCATAATTTAGCAAAACTGACAGCGCAATAGAGATCTCCCAAAGGGCTGCCCAGTCATGCAAACTAATTCCAGCCCAATGCTCGCTTCCCATATTTTTTGGAAGATATGTTTGCCGGTCAACGTCACTTCCAGAAGACGATGGAATGAACAGCGCTCCAGATGCAGAGGCATCTCCCGCCAGAAGGTTTCTCTTGCGCCGCAGAAGGTGAGTCTTCCCCATTCCCTTAGAGCTTAACAAAATTAACTTTCTTGTGTCTGATACATACTCCGCAACCGCTCTAGAAAGATAAAGGGATTGTTCCGAGACGTCGTGTAGCTGTTCGCCAGAATAGACCCACTTGCTCTGCGTACTCATCACTCAATCCAAATGCCCAGTCAAAGCAACAGTTGCGTACCGGGAAAGACCTGTCAACTTCGCAGTTCGAAGAAGTGACTGAGAGGCCCTAGCCGCAGAGTAGATACACCGACGTCGTCGGGATAGCCGATGCTTCCCGGTGCCGCCTAGGCTCTTGGGTCAACTCCAAACCACTGCTCCACCTTGTCCAGCACGTCGTCGATCAGGCCGGACTTCGCCTGCGCTCCGGTGAAGCGGAGGGTGTAGCCGCCGGGGCAGGCCTCCCGTGTGATCGTCAGGCCCTGGCGGAGCTTCAACAGCCTCCGGGGGCGGCGGGTGGTGGGGTTGGTGGGCTCGCGTAACACATCCGACAGGACGGGGCGGAGGGTGGACCATTGGGTCTCGCTCCCCTGACCCATGACGGGGTGGAGGGTGGCGGTGAGGAGGTCCTCGTGCCCGGACTGGATCGCGGCGGCGAGGGTGTCGAGTTGGCGGGTGGTGAGGCTGGTGGGGTCGGTGAGGAGGGGGCCGAGGCCTTCGACCACGCTGACATGGTTGCGGATGCGGGTGCGGGTGGTGCGGGGTGTCGAAGGGAAGAGGGCGGCGATGGCGGTGTCGGGGGTGTCGAAGTGGCCCTCATGGATGGCGTTGAGGATGAGGGTGGCCTTCTCCCAAGGGGTGACGGGTTCGCGGATCTCGTTCTCGGTCACCATCGAGGCGAGGGCCTGGGCGATGGTCTGCGGGGCGCGGAGGAAGGCGGGGATCGTGGTGTGGCCGAGGGCGCGGCAGGCGGTGAGGCGGCGGAGGCCGGAGATGAGGCCGTAGGTGTGGCCGTTGTTTGGGGTGGAGAGGCGCCAGACCTCGATGGGGGTGCGGAGGCCCTCGGCCGCGATGGAGTGCTGGAGGAGGTGGAGGGCCTGGGGGTCGAGGGCGGTGCGGTCGCGGAGGAGGGCGTGGGGGGCGATTTCCGCGAGGGGGAGGTGGTGGAGGGGGTCCATGCGTGTGCTCCTTTGAGCGGGAGGGAAACGCAGGATGGTTAGGGTTTGGTGAGGGGGGCGGTCGGTGGGGAAGGGCAGGTAGCGCCCGGCCCGGCGGGGTGGGCGAGAAGCGCCCGGCCCGGCGGGGTGGGCGAGAAGCGCCCGCCCCGTGGGGGGCGGGACGGGCGCTACCTGTCCGCAAGGGCGGACAGGTGGAAGGGAGAGGGGCGGCGGGGCTACTCGGCCGGGACGGCGTCGGGACGGGAGCGGCGGGGCTTGAGCACGAAACGCTCGGCCCAGGCGTAGACATGCGCGCCGATGATGCCGGTGATGACCGACAGGGCAAGTGCCAGCCAGGGCATGTGTTGGCCGTAGAGTTTGTCGACGAGCGAGATCATCTGGTAATGCGTGAGGTAGATGAACATCGAGGCGCCGGCGACCTCGGCGATCAGGACCTTGGCGGGCGCGGGAACGGTGAGGCTGCGCACGAAGAGGACGATGGCGATCCCGCCGGCGATGTAGAAGGCGGCCGAGGTCAGGTGCCAGACGGCAAAGACCGAGACCACGCCGAGCGCCAGGGCGAAGAGGCGGGAGGGCAGGTCCTTGGCGGCGGCGATGACCATGCCAAGGGCGAAGCACCAGCCGTAGTGCCAGGGGGTGCGGTCGTAGTTGTAGTCGCCGGTCCAGATCAGCTCGACCCCGTAATCGATCGCGGCGGCGGCGAAGAAGAAGATCACGGCGCTGATCATCGGGCGGGCTGCGAAGGCCCGTCGAACGGGGGCAAAGGAGAAAATCAGCGCGGCGATCACGAGGATCTGGATGTAGAACTCGACGAAGTAGAAGGTGTAGCCCTGGATATTGTTGGGGTCCATGTAGTTGTCGACAAGAAAGAACGACGAGATTTCCAGGTGGCGCGTGAGGAGTTCCATGAGCACGTACATCAGGATCGTCGGGATCGCGACATAGCGGATGGTGCCCCAGAGGGTGCGAGTCGAGCCGGAACGGATGATCTCGGGCAGCTGGAAGCGGGCGACAGAGTAGCCGGCGAGCATGACGAGGAAGTAGGCGGCGCCCCAGTTGGAGGAGTAGACGAAGGCCTCGGTGTGTAGCGCCACGATGCAGATCATGAAGAAGGCGCGGGCGATGGTGACGGTCTCGAGGCGGCGCCAGAGCGAGGTGCCGCTGCCGTCGGCATGGCTTTGCAGCTGGGCGACGGTGAGCTTTTCCCATTCGTCGGGCAGCTGACCGAAGCGGGCCTCGTAGGCCAGCGAGAACTGGATGTAGTGGAGTGAATCGCCGCCGAGGGTTTCGAACGTGTCGTCGGAGCCGACGTCCTGACCGGCGAAGTCGTGCTGGAAGAGCGAGCGGACGTCCGTGATCTCGCCCTTGGCGGCGGTTGGCGGGGCGGTGACCTTGCGGAGGGCGAACTGGTCGGCCAGCACGCGGCGCTGGACCTTGCCGGTGCCGGTGACGGGAAGGGCGTCGATCACCATGACATGCAGCGCAGAGCCGGCGGAGATGCCCATTTCGGCAAGCACGGCGGCGGCGGCCTGTTTCACTTTGGTCGTGTCGCCAGCAGCCCCTGCAAGGGCCACAAGGATACCGTCGCCGCGCTGGGCGTCGGGGACCTTGGCGACTGCGATCTGCAGCCCCGGCTTCAGCCGGGCGCGGATGCGGTCTTCAAGCTGGTCGGGGACAACCTTCTGGCCGCCGCAGTTGATCAGGTCATCGGCGCGGCCGTCGAAGAAGAGATGGCCGTCCTGCAGATGGCCAAGGTCGTTGGTCTGGAGCCAGCCCTCAGCATCCGTCAGGTCGTGGAGGCCGTCGGCGTCGATGCGGGAGCGGGCGACCTGAGGGCCGCGAATGCGGATGCGACCATCGGCGGAAAGCTGAACCTCGCCCTGACCGACAGTGTGGCCGACCGAGCCGAGCATGGCATCGGAGGCGTCGGAGATGGTCAGGAAGGTGCTGCGTGACGCTTCAGTCAGGCCATAGTGCTGCACGATCCGGGCGTTCGGGAACATGGTGCGGACGCGGCGCTTTTCGTCGGCGGTCATGGCCTGGGAGCCGATCTCCATCCATCTCAGCGCCTTGCCTGCCGCGCCGATGATGGCGGGATCTGCCAAAAGGATACGCAGAAGCGTGGGCACCGCGGAAAGCGCGTTGACCTCACCGGAGGCAAGCATGCGCGCAAGTTCCATCGGGTCGAACCCGCGCGGGGGCATGTAGGCCCGTCCGCCAACCGCGCTGACCGCCCGAAAGCGCGCCATGCCGAAGCTGAAAGTCGCTGGAACGCCGACGTATTCGCGCACCTCGGCGGTCATCTGCATAACGTCGATGATCCGCTCGGTGGTGTAGCCGAGGTTGCGGTAGCTGAGAAGAATGCCCTTCGGCAGCCCTTCGGTCCCGGAGGTGTAGGTGACCTGTGCAGGCAAATCTTCCAGGATGACCGGGTGCTGCGCGCTGAGCCAGCCGGTCTGGTCACCGGGATCGATGCAGCGGTCGATGTCGATGCCCGGAAGTTCGGACGCCTGATCAGCACCGGAGACAAGGACCAGAGGCTGACGGGCGGCATAGAGCGCGAACATCTGTTCGACGAAGGCAATCGAATTCTTGCGAACGACTGCGGTGGCGCGAAGCTTGCCTGATGTCATGACTTTTACCTGTACGGACTTTTCAGAAAGTACCGCCTTGTCCTTGGCAATACGCATGATTGTTGACCAAAATTTGTCTGGAAAACGGTTGAGTCTGGATTTCGAGAAATGATGTCGCGTGACCTTTGACGCGTTCGCAGCGGACTGACAAGTGCGACTTTCCGTCACCGGACAGTGCCGAGGTCAGCCATTCCTGACCAGGCACCACCCGAGACCTGAAGTCGGCCTGATCAGAACATCTGGAGCAGGCGTTTGAGGTAGTCCAGTTCTTCCAGCGGGCGGGCAAGTTCGCCGGACCGGCGGCGGATCTCATCAAGGAGTTCCTGAGCCCGCTGGTCGGGATCGTTCTGGACCATGTTCTCGTCCGAGCCGATGCGCGCGGTTTCGCCGGGGCGGCGGCCAAGCGGGTCGGTGCCGTTCGGATCGGCCGAGCCGAAGTCGCGGTCGCCACCCTGGGCGTCGCGGTTTTCGCGCTGTTCGTCGGCCATCGCCTCGCCAAAGTCCCGCATGCCGTCACGCAGGGCCTCCATCGCCTCGGCCTGCCGGTCGAGCGCACCGTCGAGATCGCCGTCGCGGAGCGCATCTTCGGCCTCTTCCATGGCCCGTCCAGCGCGGTCGAGATTGCGGCGGCCTTCCTCGCCCTGTTCGGTGCCGTCGCCGGGCAACTGGCCCTGCTGGAGGTCGTTCAGCCGTTCGCGCAGCTCGCGCTGGCGGTCGGTCAGACTGCGGTCATCGGGGCCACCCTGCCCCTCGCCCTGCTGCGGGTCCTGGCCCTGCTGGCCTTCGCCCTGCTGCTGACCCTCGCCCTGCTCTTGGCCGTCCTGTTCGCCCTGGCCCTGTTCTTCGCCATTGCGGGGCACGCCTTGCAGGTCGCGGAAGGCGTCATCGGACAGGTCCTGCTGGTCGCGCAAGGTTTCGCCAAGGTCGCCCATCGGGCCGTTCTGGCCTTGCCCCTGCCCCTGCTGGCCCTGCACCACCTGCATGTTTTCCATCAGCTGGCGCAGCTGTTCCATCAGCTCGGCAGCTTCGGCGGTCTTGCCCTGCTCCATCAGCTCTTGCAGCTTGTCGAGCATTTCCTGCAGCTGGTCGCCGGACATCGTCTGGCCCTGCATCATCTGCTGCTGTTGCTGGTCGCCCGGGTTGCGCTGCGCCTCTTCGGCGAGTTCGCGCATGTATTCGTTCAGCGCCTGCTGCATTTCTTTCATCAACTGGTCGATCTCTTCCGGCGAGGCGCCGTTCTCGATGGCCTCTTGCAGCCGGTCCTGGGCGCGCTGCAGGCGATCCAGCGCGTCCTGCAGGTTGCCTTCTTCGACCATGAAGGCGATCTTCCACAGCTTTTCGGCGATGGCGTCGCGGTCCTCGGTCGTCAGGCTGGCCTGTTTCGCCTCAAGCTCGCGCATCAGCACACGAAGGTGCAGGAAAGCGCGGTCGTGGCGGATGAAGCCTGCGGGGCGGTGCGTGACGGCCTTGAGGATCTGCACCGCCCGCGGGGCATTGATGCGGTTCCACAGGATGTCGCGGCGCATCTCGATCAGGGCGGCGGCGAGTGGGTCGAAGAAGCGCTTGCCGTGGAGGGTGATCTCATACGGGGCAGACGAGCCTTCGTTGCCGCCTGCGTCGGCGACGGTGAAGACCATGGTCACGGGCAGGTTGGCGAAGACGTGTTTCGAGAGGTCATCGACGAGGGTCGAGGTCAGTTCGGTCCGGCTGCCCTTGCGCGGCATCGGAAGGTCAAGGACCACGGGCTCGACAGCCTCGGGGTCGACGGTCAGGCCGTGGCGGCGGTCGACCTTGGCGAGGTCGAGGCTGATGGTGACGCGGCCGGCGGTGACGCCGTAATCGTCCATGGCCTTGAAGGACTGCTTGAAGCGGCCGTCGGCTTCGCGGGTCATCTCGCCGGTGACTTCGACCGTGGGGGCGGCGTCGGGGATCGCAGTGATCAGCCATTCGCGGCCACTGGGTCCATCGATGGCAAGCTTGCCCGAGCGGGTGACGGTCAGGTCATGGACGCCCTTCATGCCGTTCGGGACAGCGGCGGCGGGGGTGGCTGCGGGTTCGGCGGCGGGGGGCGGAGCATCGGCGATGGTCTGCGCGACGGTCAGGCTGCCTTCGGGGCCGTAAAGCCGGATCTGCAGCCGGGTGCCGGTGGGCAGGTCGAGCGCGGGGTCGGTGATGTCGTTGAGGTAGAGCGAAGGCTTGCCGGTATAGGCGGGGGGCTGGGCCCAGGCTTCCCAGCTGGGACCGCCGGGCGTGGCAAGGGCCGCCCCCGGGGTCAGTCCGGTAACCGAGGTGGCCTTCCAGAACGACCCGAAGAGCGCGGCCATGACGAAGGCAGTGAGGGCCACATAGCGGAGCGAAAGCCGGTCGCGCGAGGACAGCTTGAGGTCGGGCTGGACGGGGCGAGCTCCGGCGGCGCGGGCGGCCATGCGGTCCTGGTGGGCCCGCCAGACGGCCAGCGAGGCGGGGTCCTTCGTGCCGATGGCCTGAGTGTCGGTCAGGGCGGCGATGGGGCGGCCGGGCATGGCGGCGTCCATCCGGTCGAGCGCGTCCATGCTGGTGGGCTTGGCGAAGCGCTTGACGCCGAGGACGAGGAGGATCAGGGCGAAGAGGCCCGTCACTACGCCGGCCGCCTGCGCATAGAGAAGCGGGCCAAGGTCCTGCAGCCCGAAGGCCAGAGCAGCAAGGGTGACAAGCGCAAGCGACCAGAGCGGCCAGAAGGCGCGGGCCAGCCGTTCGGCCCAGAGTCCCGCCAGCGTCAGCCGCATGGGCCGGACGAGCGATTTCAGCGGCACTTGGGACTTTGATCCGGTCATCTTACCTGCCTGGGACCCGACGGGACGTCACAGCCATTCGGGGATGGTATCGCGGTTGAGGATTTCGTCAAAGCTTGGTCGCGCCCGGATGACAGCGAATTGATCCCCATGGACTAACACCTCGGGGATCAGGGGCCGAGTATTGTATTCCGACGCCATCACAGCCCCGTAGGCCCCGGCGCTGCGGAAGGCCACGAGGTCGCCCTCGGCCACCAGTGGCAGGTCGCGGCCCTTGGCGAAGGTGTCGCCGGTCTCACACACCGGGCCGACGACGTCGAACTCTTGCGTGGGGCTTGCGACGGGGGGTTCGGCCACGGGGATGATGTCGTGATGCGCACCATACATCGAGGGGCGGACGAGGTCGTTCATCGCGGCGTCGAGGATCAGGAAATCGCGGCCCTCGCCGTTCTTCACGTAGATGACCTTGGAGACGAGGATGCCCGCATTGCCCGAGATCAGGCGGCCGGGTTCGATCTCGATCTCGCAGCCGAGGTCGCCGACGGTCCGCTTGATGAGGGCGCCGTAGTCGGTGGGCAGCGGCGGGGCGGAGTTGGAGCGTTCGTAGGGAATGCCAAGCCCGCCGCCGAGGTCGAGCCGGGTGATCGTATGGCCTTCGGAGCGGAGGCGACGGGTGAGGTCGGCGACCTTGAGGTAGGCCTGTTCAAAGGGTTCAAGCTCGGTCAGCTGGGAGCCGATGTGGACGTCTATGCCGATGACCTGCAGACCGGGGAGCTTTGCGGCCTCGGCATAGACCTCACTGGCGCGGGCGATGGGGATGCCGAACTTGTTTTCCTTCTTCCCCGTCGCGATCTTTTCATGCGTGCGGGCGTCCACGTCCGGGTTGACGCGGATGGTGATGGGGGCAGTCACGCCAAGCGAAGTCGCCACCTCGGACAAGGCCCGCATCTCGGGTTCGCTTTCGACGTTGAACTGCCGGATGCCGCCCGTCAGGGCGAGGCGCATCTCGTCCCGCGTCTTGCCGACGCCGGAGAAGACGATGCGGTCACCCGGCACGCCCGCCGCCTTGGCGCGGAGGTATTCACCGCCCGAGACCACGTCCATTCCCGCACCAAGGTTGCCAAGGGTCTTCAGGACCGCGACGTTCGACAGTGACTTGATGGCAAAGCAGACAAGGTGGGGCAGCGGGCTGAGCGCCTCGGTGAAAAGCTGGTAGTGCCGGGTCAAGGTGGCGGTGGAATAGACGTAGAACGGGGTACCCACAGCAGCGGCGATATCGGGGATAGACACGCCTTCGGCATGCAAGGTGCCGTTGTGGTACAGGAAATGGTCCATGCCTCGCCCCTATCTGACCGTGCCGTCATAGCCGGGCGGACAACGGGTGCAAAGGGCGAAATCCGCCGGATTTCCGGCCTGCGGTCCTGATCGGTTTTCACCGGGGACGCAGTATGTATAGTCGGCGTCGCGAACATGCGGGGCAAGGACGGGCGATGGCGGTTACGCTGAAAGAGGTGGCGGAACGGGCCGGGGTCTCACGCTCTGCGGTGTCGCGGACGTTTACCGATGGCGCGTCGGTCTCCGCGCGGACGCGGGCCAAGGTGGAAGAGGCGGCGGCGGCCTTGGGCTATGCGCCGAATGCGCTGGCCTCAAGCCTGACGACGGGACGGACCAAGCTGATCGGTCTGGTCGTGAACAACTTTCACAACCCCCTGATTCTGGAGGTTTTCGACCTTTTCACCAAGGAGTTGCAGGCCCGGGGACTGCGGCCCTTGCTGGTGAACCTGAGCGATGCCACCGATCCAGCGGCCACAGTGCGGATGCTGCGGCAGTATTCGGTGGACGGGGTGATCGTGGCCTCGTCGACCTTGCCGTCAAGCTTTGCGGAAAGCTTCAAGGGCGCAGGGTTGCCGGTGGTGCATGCCTTCGGGCGTGCGTCGGCCACGCAGGATGTGCATGTGGTGGGCATCGACAACGTGGCCTGTGGGCGGATGGCGGCAGAGGCGCTGATCCAGCGCGGCTATGGCCGGGTCGCGTTTCTGGGCGGCCCGCGGGGAGCGACGTCGACCCAGGACCGCGCGGCGGGGTTTCTGGGCACGCTGGCCGGGCATCCGAAGATCAGCGTCAGCGTCAGTTACGCCGACGATTACACCTTTGATGCCGGTCGGGCGCGGATGCAGCGTCTGTTGGACGGCGACCGGGCCGAGGCCTATTTCTGCGGCGACGACTTGCTTGCCATCGGTGCGCTGAGCGCGATCCGCGATGCAGGGCTTTCGGTGCCGCGCGACATCGGGCTGATCGGGTTGAACGACATGGAAATGGCGCGCTGGCAGGTCATCGGGCTGACGACGATCCGGCAGCCGGTGGCCGAGATCATTGCAGCAGCCGTCGCTCTGGTGGTGGCCGCCATCGAGGTGCCGGACATGGCCCCTGAGGTCCGGCTGTTTCCCTGCAGCGTGATCGAGCGGGGGACGTTGCGGTAGATCGGGTGACCTTGCGCAGGTTTGCGGAGCGCATTCCTTCCGCCGATCGACGGGCACCCGGACCGATCAGGTGACTGTCCGGTGGACAGTCATCCGGTCCGTTGGCTGGAGGCGCAAGCCGGAAGCCAAAGGGCGTTGTGCAAGGCCTGACGCTCGTAAATCGGGGCGCGTCTGCCTGGGCGGGCGCGGACCCGCGCCTGCCAGGGGCAGGCAGGCGCGGCCCGATTTGTCGCGGGACAAATCGGGCAAGGCGCGGAACGTCTGTTAGCGGAACATTGGCGGGCGGGCGTCGACCCAGGCCCCTTTCGCCTTGGCCGAGGCGACAGCAGCATGGACGGCGGCCATCGAGCGCAGACCCGCAGGCGCGCGCGGCAGGCCGTCGCGAACCTCGCCCCGGATCGCGTCGGCAAGGTCGCAGTAGATGTTCGCAACGGCCATCGGAAAGCCTTCGGGATGCGCGATGGCGACGCGGGACAGGCGCTTGGCGTCGTCGTAAAGTCCGCCCTCACCCTTCTCCATGATCTGCGTGCGCCCGCCGACGGGCGTATAGATCAGCTGGTTCGGCTGTTCCGAGGCCCAGCGCAGACCCCCGGTTTCGCCGAAGACCTGGATGTCGAACCCGTGCTGCCGCCCGATGGCGACCGAGGAGGTCCAGAGCCGCCCGACCGTGCCACGCGCCGTGCGGAAGTTGACCATCGCGTCGTCTTCCAGCTGTCGCGAGGCGATCGTCGAGGCGAAGTCGGCCGAAAGGGTCGTGACCTCGTCATCGCAGATGAAGCTGGCCATGTGCAGCGCATGGATTCCGCAATCGGCGAACTGGCCGGAAACCCCCGCCATCGCCGGGTCATAGCGCCAGCGGACGCGGGGGTTATCCGCGTCGGTGGCATCGCCGTGGTGGCCATGGCTGAAGCTGGTCACGACGAGGCGAACCTTGCCGATCTCACCCTTGCGGACCATGGCGCGGGCCTGACGGATCATCGGATAGGCAGAGTAGCAGTAGTTCACGGCGCAGATGCGGCCGGTCTTCTCGGCGACGCGGACGATCTCTTCGCCTTCCTCGACCGTCATGGTCATCGGCTTTTCGCAAAGCACGTGGAAGCCCGCTTCGAGGAAGGCCTTGGTGATCTGGAAGTGGGTGGAATTCGGAGTGGCGACAGTGACAAGGTCGACGCGGTCGGGGCGGTTGCGTTCGCCTGCCAGCATCTCGGTCCAGTCGCCATAGGCGCGATCGGGGGCAATGCCGAGCCGCTGGGCATACTCGCGCCCCACGTCGGGGCGGTGGTCCAAGGCCCCGGCGACCATTGCGAAATGCCCGTCCGCAAGCGCGCCCAGTCGGTGCGCCGGACCGATCTGGCTGCCTTCACCGCCGCCGATCATGCCCCAGTTCAGTTTTGCCATGTCGGTCCGCCTCAAAAGCCAATGGAGGAAAGATATTCGCGGTTCTTGCGCGCGTCGTCGATGGGGCTGACGTCCAGCGTGGGATCGCAGTCCTGTTCGACGGTGCACCAGCCCTGATAGCCGGCATCCAGAAGGATCTGGCGGACGGCGGGGAAATCGACATCGCCTTTGCCGAGGTTGCAGAAGATGCCCTGACCGCAGGCATCGTAGAACCCGGTGCTTTTCGCGATGGCATCGGCCTTCACGACCGGGTCGATGTCCTTGAAGTGCATGTAGGAGATGCGGTCGATGTGGCGACGCATGAAGGCCACGGGGTCGAAACCGGCATAGGAATGGTGGCCGGTGTCGAAGCAGATCTTGAGGATCTTCTCGTCGACCTCGTCCAGCAGACGCTCCAGTTCCGGCTCAAAGTCGATGAA
>JBKDYO010000243.1:0-3484 GCA_046305855.1 Paracoccaceae bacterium | reverse complement strand
GCCACCACGGGGGCGGAGACAAGGTTCACGTCCGGGTTCTGGGTCTTGAGGACCCCCGCGATCACCGCCTGGTTCAACGCGGCGAGGTTCATTTCGGCGACCGAGCCGTCATAGAGGATGTTGATCGCCTTGATCGGCTCGTCGGTCATCTGGCCGATAAAGCTGCCGAGGTGGGAGGCAAGCCTGATCCACGGCCCCATCACGGCCGCCTCTTCGGCAGTGACGTTGGGCATGTTCAGCGCGTTTTGGACGGCCCCGGTCAGCAGGTAGTCCGACATCTGCTCGGCCACCTGGAGGGCAACGTTCTCTTGCGCTTCGGTCGTGGACGCGCCGAGGTGCGGGGTGCACACGACATTCGGGTGGTTGAAGAGCGGGTTTTCGTTCGCTGGTTCGACCTCGAATACATCCAGCGCCGCGCCGGCGACATGGCCGGAGTTCAGGGCGTCCAGAAGGGCGGCTTCGTCGATCAGACCGCCCCGGGCGCAGTTGATGATGCGGACGCCCTTCTTGGTTTTGGCGAGGTTGTCCTTCGACAGGATGTTGCGGGTCTTGTCGGTGAGGGGGACGTGCAGGGTGATGAAGTCGGCACGGGCCAAAAGCTCGTCGAGGTCGACCTTGGTCACGCCCAGCTGCTTTGCGCGGTCGTCGGAGAGGAAGGGGTCATAAGCCACAACCTTCATATGCAGGCCCACCGCGCGATCGCAGACGATGCCGCCGATGTTGCCCGCCCCGATCACGCCGAGGGTCTTGTTGAAGAGTTCGACCCCCATGAATTTGGACTTTTCCCACTTTCCGGCGTGGGTGGAGGCGTTGGCTTCGGGGATTTGCCGGGCAACTGCGAACATCATCGCGATGGCGTGCTCGGCCGTGGTGATCGAGTTGCCGAAGGGCGTGTTCATCACGATGACGCCCTTCTTGGACGCCGCCGGGATGTCGACGTTGTCGACGCCAATCCCGGCGCGGCCGATGACCTTCAGCTTCGTGGCTTTCTCCAGCAGTTTCTCGGTGGCCTTGGTGGCGGAGCGGATGGCAAGGCCATCGTACTGGTCGATGACGGCGGCCAGCGCATCCTTGTCCTTGCCGAGTTTGGGCAGGTAGTCGACCTCGACCCCGCGGTCGCGGAAGATCTGGACGGCGGTTTCGGAGAGTTCGTCGGATACGAGGACTTTGGGGGCCATGAGGGGCATCCTTTGGGAAATGCTGGGACGAGTCGGGGTGAACCCCGACCTACGGGTGGGTAGGTCGGGGTTCACCCCGACTCCCTGATCAAGCGGCCTGCGCCAGCGCGGCGATCTCGGCGTGGAAGGCGTGGGCGATCCAGGGCATCAGGTCCTGGACGTCCGACGTTTCCACCGTCGAGCCGCACCAGATGCGCAGGCCGGGAGGGGCGTCGCGGTAAGCGCCCATGTCGAAACCCGCGCCGGCCTTCTCGATCCGCTTGGCGACGGCCTTGGCGAAAGCCTCGCCGTCGGTGATGCGCGGGTCGGTGAACTTGAGGCAGACGGAGGTCGTCGAGGCCGTCGCCGGGTCCTCCGCAAGGTTCGCGATCCAGGGGTTCGCGGCGCAGAAGTCGTGAACGACCTTGGCGTTGGCCGACGCCCGGGCGATCAGGCCCTTCAGCCCGCCGATGGACTTCGCCCATTTCAGCGCGACAAGGTAATCCTCGTTCGCCAGCATCGAGGGGGTGTTGATCGTCTCACCCTGGAAGATGCCCTCGATCAGCTTGCCCTTGGCGGTCAGCCGGAAGATCTTGGGCAGCGGCCAGGCGGGGACGTAGGTCTCCAGCCGCTCCACTGCGCGGGGCGACAGGATGATGACGCCATGCGCGCCCTCGCCGCCCAGCACCTTCTGCCAGGAGAAAGTGGTGACGTCGAGCTTGTCCCAGGGCAGGTCCATCGCGAAGGCCGCAGAGGTCGCGTCGCAGATGGTGAGGCCCGCGCGGTTCGCCGGGATCGCGTCGCCGTTCGGCAGTCGGACGCCGGAGGTGGTACCGTTCCAGGTGAAGACGACGTCCTTGTCGAAATCGACCTCGGCGAAATTCACGATCTGGCCGTAAGGCGCGATCCGCACCTTGGCGTCGAGTTTCAGCTGCTTGACCACATCCGTGACCCAGCCTTCGCCAAACGACTCCCAGGCCAGCATCTCGACCGGGCGGGCGCCCAGCAGCGACCACATCGCCATCTCGACCGCGCCGGTATCCGAGGCGGGAACGATGCCGATCCGGTAATCGGCCGGGACGCCGAGGATTTCGCGGGTTAGGTCGATCGCCTCTTTCAGCTTGGCCTTGCCGACGGCGGCACGGTGCGAACGGCCAAGGGGCGCGTCGCTGAGCATGTCGAGGGAATAACCGGGGATCTTGGCGCAGGGGCCAGAAGAGAAGCGCGGATTGGCCGGGCGCTTGGCCGGCGGGGTCAGGTCTGTCATGGTAGCCTTCCAGCTAAAAGCCCTTCGTTGGGGAAGGGTGTCCCGCCGCCGTGGATAAGGACCGTCCGGCTCTGGCGCAAGCGGAAAAATCCCGATAGTCCGACGCTTGGTCGCGAAAAAGCGACACCCGTGTTCACTATCGGAAACTTGCCCCATGTTCGTCGTCACTCTCCTCACCAACCCCGAAACCCCGGTGCTGGAGCGGGTGACGGTCGAGTCCCTGCGCAACGCCTGGGGTGGGGGCGAGGCGCGCTGGCTCGATCCCGGCGTGGCGGCGGAGTTTGATCTGGCCGAGGTTCCGGAGAACCGCTGGGAGGTCTGGGAAGGCCTGCAAAGCCTGCACATCGATATGGTGGTCCAAGGCGCGACAGACCGGAAGAAGCGCCTGCTGATTGCCGACATGGATTCAACGATGATCCGGCAGGAATGCATCGACGAGCTGGCCGACGAGGCCGGGGTCGGTGCGCGGGTGGCGGACATCACGGCGCGGGCGATGAATGGCGAGCTGGACTTCGAAGGCGCCCTGCGCGAGCGGGTGGGGCTGTTGAAGGGCCTGCCAGAGGATGTGATCGGCCAAGTCCTGCGCGACCGGATCACGCTGATGCCCGGGGGCAAGGTGCTGCTGGCGACGATGAAAGCGAAGGGTGCCTATGCTGCGCTGGTCTCGGGCGGGTTCACGGCCTTTACCTCGGCGGTGGCGGCAACGTTGGGCTTTGACGAGAACCGGGCGAACACCTTGCACGTGGCCGAGGGCAAGCTGGCGGGAACGGTCGCCGAGCCGATTCTCGGCAAAGAGGCTAAACTGCAGGCTCTGAACGAGATCACGGCCCGGCTGGGGATCGCCCCAGCGCAGGCGCTGGCGGTGGGCGATGGCGCGAACGACCTGCCGATGCTTCTGGCCGCCGGAACGGGCGTGGCCCTGCACGCCAAGCCCCGGGTGCAGGCCGAGTGCGACGTCCGGGTGAACCACGGCGACCTGACCGCGCTGCTGTACCTGCAGGGCTATTCGCGCGAGGAATTTGTCGAATGATCGTTCGCATTGCCACCCCGGCAGACGCCA
>JBKDYO010000242.1:0-4226 GCA_046305855.1 Paracoccaceae bacterium | reverse complement strand
CATCCTTGGAACATATCTCCGGGGGGTTCAAGGGGAAGGGCCGCTTCTCCCCTGTCTTCCCGATCGCGTGAGCGGGCAACTTCCTGCTTCGTCGCCCCGTAGCTTACCGCATATCCTTCCCGCGAAAGAGGTCCGCCATGCACCGCCGCCTGTTCCTGATGACCGCCGCCGCCTTCGCCGCCCCGATGGCCCCCCGGCATGCCCGTGCCGAAAGTTTCGAAATCACCCTGACCGAGGCGGAATGGCGCGACCGGCTGTCGGACCTCGCCTACCGCGTCCTTCGGGAAGAGGCGACCGAACGCCCGAACACCAGCCGGCTGAACGTGGAAAATCGCGCGGGCACTTACCATTGTGCCGGTTGCGACCTGCCTGCTTTCGCATCCGAGACGAAGTACGACAGCGGAACCGGCTGGCCCTCGTTCTGGGACCCGCTGCCGAACGCTATCGCCACACGGGAAGACGGCGGGCTTTTCGGCGCGCGGACCGAAGTTCACTGTCGCCGCTGTGGCGGCCACTTCGGCCATGTCTTCAACGACGGCCCGCCCCCCACTGGCCTGCGCTACTGCATGAACGGGGTTGCGCTGGCGTTCCGCCCGGCCTGAGGCCTATTCCCTGAAAAACCGGCTGTCCTTCAGCTGGTCCCAGGCCCAGACGACCTCCTGCAGCCGTTCCTCGTCGCGCCGGTCCCCGCCGTTCATGTCCGGGTGCAGGTCCTTGACCAAAGCCTTGTACTGCTTGCGGATCTCGGTCTTGGTCCAGGTATCGCGCGCATCGAGGATCTCGATCGCCTTCCGCTCGGTCGGCGGCAGTTTCCGCGTCGCGGTCGAGGTCGGTTTGCCGGGGTTCTGCGTGGCCTTTTCCCCCAGCAGCGACATCGGGTCATTCACCCCCAGCCGAGCCCAGGCGTTGCCATCGCCAAGGCGGCTGAAGGGCTTGGTCTCGCGCTCCCAGACCCGGTCCTTGTCGAGGAACTTCTGGAACTCCTCATCCGTGGTGCCTTGGAAGAAGTTCCATTTCAGATTGTACTCGCGGATGTGGTCCTTGCAGAACCAGAAGAACTCATCCAGCAGGTCCGGCGATTTCGGCGCCCGGAACGCCGCCTTCAACTTGCAGCCGGGATAATCACAGGGCTTGTCAGCGGTGTCGAAGGCGCCAGACATGCCGCGCCGACCCGCCTTCTTGCGCTTCTTGTCCGCCGCAGCGCTCAGGTTGAATTCAAAGGGCGGGCGACTGGACATGCGATAGGGGCCTTTCCGACTCGGGGCCACGAGTTTAGGGCTTATCCCGGAAGTTGGAAGGGGGCAGGACTGACATGGGTGTGAAAGACGACATCGAGGACCGCCTGACCGCCGCCTTCGCACCAAGCGTGCTGGAGGTGGTGAACGAAAGCCATAAGCATGCCGGGCACGCAGGCGATGACGGCTCGGGAGCCAGCCACTTCCACATCACGATCCGGGCCGAGGCCTTCCGCGAGATGTCCCGCGTCGCCCGCCACCGCGCGGTGCATCAGGCTCTGGGGGATCTGAACCAGCGCATACACGCGATTGCGCTGGATATCGGGTAGGGCAGGGGACCCAGACACCGCGCCTGCGTTCCGAAAAGCCTCGGGACCAGCCAGAAGACCTTCTTGTGGTGACCAGAGCCTTCGGGTTCCACCCGGCTCCGTTGCAGGGCCTTGCGCCGTGTTTCGCTGCCGTATATGTTATAAGATAACATAACATACGAGAGCGCCATGCCAGACACCCGCCTGCCCGTTACCGTCCTCTCCGGCTTTCTCGGGGCCGGCAAGACCACGCTTCTCAACCACGTCCTGAACAACCGCGATGGCCGCCGGGTTGCCGTGATCGTCAACGATATGTCCGAGGTGAACATCGACGCCGACCTGATCCGCGAGGGGACCGACCTCAAGCGGACAGAAGAAAAACTGGTCGAAATGACCAACGGCTGCATCTGTTGCACGCTCCGCGACGACCTTCTGACCGAGGTGCGCCGCCTGGCCGCCGAAGGCCGCTTCGACTATCTCCTGATCGAATCGACGGGCATCGCCGAACCGATGCCCGTCGCCGCGACCTTCGACTTCCGGGACGAGGCGGGGGAAAGCCTCTCCGACGTCGCGCGGCTGGACACCATGGTCACGGTCGTCGATGCGATCAACCTGCTTCGCGACTTTTCCAGCCACGACTTCCTTTCCGACCGCGGGGAAAGCCTCGGGGACGACGACAACCGCGCCCTCGTCAACCTTCTCACCGACCAGATCGAATTCGCCGATGTGGTGATCCTTAACAAGGTCCACGATGCCGGTCCCGACCGCGCCGATTCCGCGCGCAAGATCATCAAGGCGCTGAACCCCGACGCCCGCCTGATCGAGACGGATCACTCTCGCGTCGATCCCGTTGCCATATTTGATACCGGCCGCTTTGACTTTGACCGCGCCGCCGAACATCCCCTCTGGGCTAAAGAGCTTTACGGCTTCGCGCACCACACCCCCGAGACCGAGGAATACGGCATCACCTCCTTCGTCTACCGTGCCCGGGCACCTTTCCACCCCGGCCGCATCCATGCCGTCCTGAACGGTGACCTGCCCGGCGTGATCCGCGCCAAAGGGCATTTCTGGCTGGCGACCCGACCGAACTGGGTGGCCGAGTTCAGCCTGGCCGGGGCTGTGTCATCTGTCGCGCCGCTGGGCGGTTGGTGGGCAAGCGTTCCGAAAGACCGTTGGCCCACGCATCCCGACGCTCTGGCCGAGGTGGCGGCCAAGTGGCAGGATCCCTGGGGCGACCGGCGCCAGGAAATCGTCTTCATCGGCCATGGCATGAATGAGGCCGCCCTTCGCGCCCGCCTTGACGCAGCCCTTGTCCCGTCCAGTGCCTTCACGCCCGACGCCTGGACCGGATTCTCCGACCCCTTCCCGACCTGGCGGCGCAAGGCGGCATGAACCGGAACCTCTCTTCGCCCCGCGCCCGCTGGCGCAAGACCAACCCCATGGCTGCCTATGATCGGCTTCCCCCCGATCTGCGGTCCTGGTTGGCCGAGGCAGCACTTCCCTGGAGTGCTGCCTCGGTTCTACGTGTCTGGCAACGCGCCTTGCGCGAGACCGGATGCGCAAGGGCCGCTCGGGACCGGTTGACCCGTGCAGAGGCAAAGACACTCGCGCGTGAGGCGGCGATGGTTTGGGGCCGTACGTACCCGTGTCATATGCCAACGGATGATGGCAGCTGAGGCGTGCCGTTGGCGTGCTTGCGGATACGGATGAATTCAAGGTGCGTGGCTGGCCAATTGTCATAGAAAAGCCTGGCATTTCGCTTTGGCTGTGACCGCCAAACCCTTTGAGAAAGGCTCTAGATGTATCTGCGTCATTGGAAGCTCGTCTTGGTTGGTGCCTTGTCCTGCCTTGCGTTGGCAGGCCCGGCCGCCGCCCAATCCTGCCCTGATCTGCCGGGATTTGCCCCATTGGACGGCTTGCCCGTTTACGACGGCGCTTGTCTTTTCGGAGCCGAGGATGCCGGATTTACCGCCCATGATCTGGTCACCGGCCCCATGAAGGGCCGCGCAATCGGAGAGTCGACGGCATTGGAAGGCACGCTTCAGCGCAGGCTTTACGTCGCGCCAGAAGGCACCAGTGCCTTCGATCTGTTCAGCAACTACCGCAACGCGCTGACGCAGGCTGGGTTCGACATCCTGTTTGAATGCATCAAGCGTGAGTGTGGTAGCCCCAACGCGTTGCTTGGAAAGCTCGTGATCTACGGGGGCGACCGTACGCTTAGGAACCTCGAGAAGGATTCTGAGTTTGCGCTTTATATCGACGGGGACGAGCATTATCTGGCAGCCCGGTCTGCCGATGGCACCCGTCACGTCGCCGTCTATGTTGCTCAGAACAAGAAGAACTCGCTTTCCAAACAGTCCGCAGGGCGGGCAGCGGTCCATATCGACCTGATCACCTCTGCGGCCCTGGAAGCAAAGATGATCGATGCAGCCGCGATGGCAAAGGGCATCAGCGACGAGGGGCATGTCGCGGTGGACAATGTCTATTTCGACTTCGGGACGGCGACGCTGTCGCCCGAAGCTGCGCCTGCCATTGAAGAGATGGTCAAGCTTCTGACCGACAACCCGGGCCTGAAGGTCTATATCGTCGGCCATACCGACTGGATCGGCGACCCGGCCAAGAACCAGACCCTGTCCGAGCAGCGTGCGCAGGCGGTTGTCGCGGCGCTGGTGCAGGCGGGCAT
>JBKDYO010000241.1:0-9772 GCA_046305855.1 Paracoccaceae bacterium | reverse complement strand
GACACCGACCCGTGGGGCAAGGAAGCCCTCATCCACGACGGCATCAAGGTCGGACGCCTGACGTCGGGCGGTTACTCCGTCGCCTTCGGCAAACAGATCGGCATGGGCTATGTCCCGGTCGCCTTGTCCGAACCCGGCCAGAAGCTGAAGGTCAAGATCCAGCTCAAGGAATGGGACGCCGTCGTGACCGAAGACAGCCCCTTCGACCCCACGAACGCCCGCATCCGCGTGGACGGCTAACCGATTTCTTCGAAGAAATCGTATCGGAGCCTTCAAAGGCTCCGGTCCGAAATCTTGGAAGATTTCGGTCGCACCCCGGCGGGCTGGTCGCGGCCATTTGTCGCCCAGCCGTCTTGAAGCCGGATCAGGCCACCCCATGTTTCACGCATGGCTGCCAAGCAGAGACGGGAACGCAGGTTCCAACGACAGTTCGACGCACTGGGACGGTTGGCTCCGGCCCTGCGCGGTCCCATGTCGACCCTGCGCAAAGACAGCTGGTTCCCGATCCGCTTCCCCCTTGCGCTGATCCTGATCGCGGGCGGAGTGTTTTCCTTCCTGCCCGTCCTCGGCATCTGGATGCTGCCGCTTGGCCTCCTCCTCCTGGCCGTGGACCTTCCGATCTTGCGCGGGCCGATCTCGGGCCTGATCATCCGTGGCCGCCGCAAGGCCCGAATCCTTGCCCATCGCTGGCGCGCCCGGCGACGCTAGCCACTGTCGCACCGCTGTCACGGCCGCGTCGTAGCGTGCCGGGCAAGAGGGCCCCCGAATGTCACGGCGCGAGCGCAGGTTTCACCGGCAGTTCCACGCTCTGGAACGCCTGGTCCCGCCATTGCGCGGGCCGCTTTCGCGCCTGCGCCGCAACGGCTGGTTCCCGGTCCGCTTCCCGCTGGCCGTCTTGCTGACATTTGGCGGCCTGCTGTGGTTCCTGCCGATCCTCGGGATCTGGATGTTGCCCGCCGGGCTTCTCTTGCTGGCCATCGACCTCCCGCACCTGCGCGGGCCGATCTCCTCCGCGATCATCCGCACCCGGCGCGCTTCGCAACGTTGGTTGCGGCGCTGGCGGCGGCGTTAGTCCTCGTCCGTCAGTTCCTGCTCCAGAAAACGCTCGAAGGCGTCAAGGTCCAGCGGATCGACCTGCCCGAACCCGCGCATCCAGACCAAGGCGTCCCGCATCGCTTCGGGTTCCAGCTTGCACCAGATCACCCGGCCGCGCTTTTCCCGGCTGATCAGGCCCGCCTCCGACAGCACGGCAAGATGCTTGGAAATCGCGGCCAGGCTCATCGCGAAGGGCTCCGCCACGTCGGTCACCGCCATGTCGTCTTCCAGAAGCATGGTGAGGATCGCCCGCCGTGTCGGGTCGGCCAAAGCGGCAAAGACGGTATCCAGTCGGTCGGTCATGGGCGGACTATCCTGCGGCCCCCGGCAATCGTCAACCGCGGGGTTGAATATGGCAAAGCGCGCAGATGCGGCAATCCAGCCCGGTCTTCCGGATCAAACCATAACGATTCCAGGGTGTTGCAGGCCGATCTGCCTGCTTGACTCTGCACCCCCCGCTCCGTAGAACCGCGACGACCGTGAAAGGACCTGACCGATGGCGTCCGAACCCGATCCCGACCGTCTGAAAGCCCTCGAAGAGAAGCTGCAGAAGGTCAAAGGGAAGGAGCCGCCGCCAAGGACCAACACGGTGAAGGGTTTCTCGCAGGGCGAGGTGGCCTGGAGGATGGTGATCGAGCTGGCGACCGGCATCCTGCTGGGAACGGCCATCGGTTACGGGCTTGACGTGCTGTTCGGCACGTTGCCGATCTTCCTGGTGATCTTCTCGCTCTTCGGCTTCGCCGCGGGCGTCAAGACGATGCTCGGCTCGGCGCGGCAACTGGCACAAAAGGCGGCAGACGACGCCGCCAAGGACGAAGGGAACTGACGATGGCGACGGAAGAGCACGCTGGCGGGCTGCAGATCCACCCGATGGATCAATTCGTGGTCAAGCCGCTGTTCGGCGACGGCCCCATCGAGTGGTATACCCCCACCAACGTCACCCTCTGGATGGGCATCGCTGTCCTTGCGATGATCGCGCTGCTGGTCCTGTCGACCCGCCGCCGCGCCATTGTCCCCTCGCGCGGGCAGTCGGTGGCCGAAATGTTCTACGGCTTCATCCACAAGATGGTCGAAGACGTCGCCGGGCATGAAGGCCTGAAGTTCTTCCCCTATATCATGACCCTCTTCATGTTCGTCTTCCTGTCGAACATGCTGGGCCTGATCCCGATGTCCTTCACCACCACCTCGCACATCGCCGTCACCGCGGTCCTGGCGCTCCTGGTGTTCCTGACCGTCACGCTGGTCGGCTTCTACCGCAAGGGCATCGGCTTCCTCGGCATGTTCTGGGTCTCGTCGGCGCCCTTGATCCTGCGCCCGATCCTCGCCGTGATCGAGCTGATCTCCTACTTCGTGCGCCCGCTCTCGCACTCCATCCGTCTTGGCGGCAACCTGATGGCCGGTCACGCCGTGATCAAGGTCTTCGCCGGGTTTGCCGGAGCGATGGGCGTCGCCTCCGTGGTCCCGATCGCCGCCATCGCCGCGATCTACGGCCTCGAACTTCTCGTCGCGGCCGTTCAGGCCTACGTCTTCACCATTCTGACCTGCGTCTACCTTCGTGACGCGGTGGGCGATGCGCATCACTAGCATCGGGCACCACTAAGGTCCGGACACCCAACCAACAGCATTCCAAAGGAGAGACATCATGGAAGGCGATATCGCAGAAATGGGCAAGTTCATCGGCGCCGGTCTGGCAACGATGGGTCTCGGCGGCGCCGGCATCGGCGTGGGCCACATTGCCGGCAACTTCCTGGCGGGCGCCCTGCGCAACCCGTCGGCTGCCCCGGGCCAGATGGCCAACCTCTTCGTCGGCATCGCCTTCGCAGAAGCTCTCGGGATCTTCTCGTTCCTGATCGCTCTCCTGCTGATGTTCGCCGTCTGATCTTTTTGGGCTGACATCCGGGCCGGGCACCAGCTCGGCCCTGGTTCCAAAAGTTCAGGAGAGCCGACATGGCAACCGAAGCAACAGGCGAGGCCGAAGCGGCTGTGGGCATGCCCCAGCTCGATTTCTCGACCTGGCCGAACCAGATCTTCTGGCTTCTGGTCACGCTGGTCGTGATCTACTTCGTGCTGTCGAAGATCGCCCTCCCGCGCATCGGCGCGGTGCTGGCGGATCGGAAGAGCACGATCACTAACGACCTTGCCGCAGCCGAAGAGCTGAAGCAAAAGGCCGTGGCCGCCGAGAAGGCCTACAACGACGCTCTGGCAAGTGCCCGGACCGAAGCGGCCAAGATCGTCGCCCAGGCCAAGGCCGAGATCCAGAAGGACCTCGACGCTGCCACGGCGCGGGCCGATGTCGAGATCGCCGCGAAGACGGCCGAGTCGGAAAAGTCGATCGCCGAAATCCGCAACGGGGCCGCTGCTGCGGTGTCCGAAGTGGCCAAGGACGTCGCGGCCGAACTGGTCGCAGCGCTCGGACAGTCGGCAGATGCAAAGACCGTGACCGCTGCGGTCACGGCACGGCTGAAAGGGTAAGGCGATGAAGAAGCTCTCCATCCTCCTCACCCTGCTGGCCTCGCCCGCGATGGCGGCCTCGGGTCCGTTCTTCTCCTTGCAGAACACGAACTTCGTCGTCCTGATCGCCTTCCTCTGCTTCATCGGCATCCTGATCTACATGAAGGTGCCGGCAAAGCTGACCGGCATGCTGGATGCCCGCGCGGCCACCATCAAGGCCGAGCTGGACGAGGCGCGGAGCTTGCGCGAGGAAGCCAAGTCGATCCTCGCGACCTATGAGCGTCGCCAGAAAGAAGTGCAGGAGCAGGCCGACCGTATCGTCAGCTCGGCCCGGGAAGAGGCGCTTGCCGCCGCTGCCCAGGCGAAAGAGGACCTCAAGGCCTCGATTGCCCGCCGTCTGGCTTCGGCAACCGAACAGATCGCCTCGGCCGAAGCCAACGCGATCCGCCAGGTCCGCGAACAGGCCGTCTCGGTGGCCATCGCAGCGGCCGGCGACGTGCTGTCCAAGCAGATGACGGCTGAGGCGGCATCGTCGTCCATCGACGACGCGATCGCCCAGGTCGAAGCCCGGATGCACTAAGCCGCTCTGGCTGTGGAACTTGAAACCGGCGGCCCCGCGATGGGCCGCCGGTTTTCTTTTGCGTGGCCAAGCCTTTCCACCGACCCGGACCGATCAGGTGACTGTCCAGTGGACAGTCACCCGGTCCGTTGGCTGAAGGCGCAAGCCGCAAGCCAAGGGGCGTTGTGCAGGGGACACCGCTGGAAAATCGGGGCGCGGCTGCCTGGGCTGGCGCGGAAACGCGCCTGCCCAGGGCAGGCAGGCGTGGCCCGATTTGTCGACGGACAAATCGGGCAAGTGCCCCTCAAACCCCCGCCCAGCGCAGAGCAGCCACCACCGCGACCCCGAGCAGCGCCGCCGCCACGTCGCTCCGCAACACCAGCGTCAGCCCCACGACTGAGGCCAGCGCCAGCCCTTCGGCCAGCCCCCCCGCCTGCACCGCCAGCGCCGTGATCCCCGCCATCACTGCCAGCGGCGTCGCCCGCAGCGCAGCCTCCACACGGGGTGACACCGGCACAAACCGCATCAGCGTGAACCCCGCGACCCGGCACAGGAAAGCCGCCGCGGCCATCACTGCAAGCAGGACAGGAAAACTCTCGGTCATGGCTCTGCCCGATGCAAAAGCGCCGCCGCCGCTGCGCCCGCCAACCCTGCCCCGATGATCGCAGGCGCGGGACCGAACAGCTGGAAGACACCCAGCGCCGTCCCCGCCCCCACGACCACCGGCAACAGGTCCGCCCGCGCCTTGACCATCGCCGTCATCATCGCCGCCGCAAAGCAGGCCAGCATCAGATCAAACCCCAGCGCCTCTGGCCGCGGCAGCACGCTCACCGCCCCCGCCCCCAGCGCCGTCCCGGACAGCCAGCCCACGGCCACAGGCGCACCGGTCCCCGCCAGATAGGCCCGGTCCACTTCCCCCGCCCGGATCGCCCGCATCGTCATCATCCAGTTGGCATCGCCCAGCAAAAGGAGGCTCCCATAGGCCTTCAGCGGCCCCGCCGACCACAACCACGGCTGCAACGTCGCCCCGAACAACAGATACCGCGCATTGATCACCAGGATCGTGGCGAACAGCGCCCAAAGCGTCGCCTCTCCGGTCTGCAGAAGGTTCACCGCCGCCAGCTGGGCCGATCCGGAATAGATCGCAGCACTTGTTGCCACGGCCTTGCCCACGCCGAACCCCGCCTGCGCCGCGACCAGCCCGAACCCCACCCCATAGGCAAAGATCGAGACCGCCAGCGGCACCCCATCCCGCGCCCCGCGCCGGAAACCGTCGCTGGAAAAGAGCGCGGGAGTCACCGGGCCACTCGTAGGTCGGGCTTCAGACCGACTCTGCATCCACCTGTCATCCCCGCGAAAGCGGGGACCCACATGCCCGGCCGCCTGATCCTGGAACGATGGATTCCCGCCTTCGCGGGAATGACAGGCAGCGCTGACGGCGACCGGCACTCCACCCGATCAGCCCCGCCCCGCCTGCCGAACCACCCGGTCCAGCACATCCAGAAACCTGCTGCGGTCAGATTTGGAGAACATCTTGCCCCCTCCCTGCCGGAACGGATCGGCGGACCGCAGGTCCTGCATCAGATCCCGTGTCGCCAGCGCCATGCCGACATTGGCCGCCGTCAGCTCCTCGCCGTTGTGCTTCACCACCCGAGCCCCCGCCGCCACGCATTTCGCGGCAAGCGGGATATCCCCGGTCACGACCACATCCCCCGGCCCGCAGGCCTCGGCGATCCACTTGTCGGCCTCGTCCGGCCCGCTGGAGACGAACTTGCTCTCCACCAGCGGGTTCTGCGACGGCCGGATGCCCCCGTTCGAGACCACCACCATCCGCACCTTGTGCCGGGTGGCGACCGTTTCGGCCTCGGCCTTCACCGGGCAGGCATCCGCGTCGATATAGATCGTCATGCGGCCCCCAAGGGCGCGTGGACAGGTGTTAAGAAACCCCTAACGGAAATTCGCAAGCCCTTGATCCCAAAGGAAACTCCGCGTTTGTCCACCGTGGACACTTTCAGATCGCGGCCTTCCGCATCTCGTCCAGATAGATCTCCCGCAGCCGCACCGCCACCGGCCCCGGCTTGCCGGACCCGACCGGCTTCCCATCCACCTCGACCACCGGCATCACGAAGATCGACGCGGCGGTCGAGAAGGCCTCATCCGCCCCCTGAGCCTCGGCCGCCGTGAAGGCCCGCTCCTCCACCTCGAATTGCGCCTCCGCCGCGAAGCGCAGCACCGCCGCCCGGGTGATCCCGTGCAAGATATCGGCCCCCAGGGCCCGGGTGATGATCCGGTTCCCCTTCACGATGTAGGCGTTGTTCGAGGTCCCCTCGGTCACCGCCCCGTCTTCATCCGTGAACCAGCTGTCATCCACCCCCGCCTTCTTCGCCGCCATCTTTCCCATGGACGGGTACAGAAGCTGCACCGTCTTGATATCGACCCGGCTCCACCGCAGGTCCGGGATCGTGATGATCTTGAACCCCGTCTTCGCCGCCGGGGCGTCGGCCAGGTTCGGGATATCCTGCGTGAAGGACACGATGGTCCCCGGCAGCGAAGCGTCCGGGAACACAAAGCTGCGGTCCCCCGGATTGCCCCGTGTGACCTGCAGGTAGATCATCCCCTGGTCGATCCCGTTCAGCCGAACCAGCTCGCGGTGCATCGCCAGAAGCTCCTCCGGGCTGATCGGACACGTCATCTCCAACTCCCGCAGCGACCGCTCCAGCCGCCGGACATGCCCGTCGAAGTCGATCAGCTTGCCGTCCAGCACCGAGGTCACCTCATAGACCCCGTCGGCCATCAGGAACCCCCGGTCGAAGATCGAGACCTTCGCTTCGGTCTCGGGCAGGTAGTCGCCGTTCACATAGACAGTGCGGGTCATCGGTCATCCCCAAAGGTTGGCATCAGACGGGTGGACCCCCTCGGTGTCGTACCAAAGGGGATGCGGGCGGTCTTCGGACAGAAGAAGCGGCCCGTCAAGGTCTGTCCACTCGGCCTCCTGCGCGAGCAGCACTGCCGGCGCCATGGCGAGCGACGATCCGACCATGCAGCCCACCATCACCTTGAACCCCATCTGCCGCGCAAAGTCGCGGGTCAGCAGCCCCTCGGTCAGTCCGCCGGACTTGTCGAGCTTGAGGTTCACCGCGTCGTACTTGCCCATAAGGCCCGCAAGCGACGCCCGGTCAAAGCAGCTTTCATCGGCGCAGACCGGGATGGGGCGGGCGATTTCGGCCAGCATCTCGTCCTGCCCGGCGGGGAGGGGTTGCTCGACGAGTTCGACCCCCAGCCGCAGAAGATGCGGGGCGAGGTCGGTGTAGACCTCGGGGGTCCAGCCCTCGTTGGCATCAATGATGATCCGGGCGTGGGGGGCGCCCCGACGCACGGCCTCCAGCCGGGGCATGTCGTCCGGCGTGCCAAGCTTGATCTTCAGGATCGGGCGGTGGGCATGCGCGGAAGCGGCGGCCTGCATCTGATCGGCCGGGGCGAGCGACAGGGTGTAGGCGGTGATCACTGGACTGGGGGTGGGCAGGCCTGCAAGGTCCCACACCCGCTTCCCGGCCTGTTTCGCCGCAAGATCCCAGAGCGCGCAGTCGATGGCATTGCGGGCCGCGCCAGGAGGAAGGGCCGATTGCAGGGCCTGACGCGTGATCCCTTCGGGCAGGCTTTCGATCTGGGCGCGGACGCTGTCCAGGGTCTCACCGTATCGCGCGTAGGGGACGCATTCGCCGCAGCCCGTTTGCCCATCCCGCGTCATGCGGACCGTCAGCACCCGCGCCTCGGTTTTCGACCCGCGCGAGATCGTGAAGGTCTGCGCCAGACGGAAATGGTCTTCGGTGACAGTGATCATGGCCCTTCATGACCCGCCGCTGACCGGCGTTCAATGGCCCGCAGCATCCGCCAAGCATTCACTGCCGCCTTGTTCCGTGGGTCGGCCCAGTCCTCGGGTGTCATAGGGATAGGATCGCTGGACAGGTCGGAGGGTATCGCGTGCGCCGGGGAAGCAAGCCCAGACCCCGGCCAGCCCTTCTTGCCGTAACCAGCGGGGAGCATCTGCCGCTCGGCACTAGTCAGATGGTTCCACCTATCAAGCTTTGCCTCGCTCGCAAGCGGGCGAAGCCAGTCCACCAGGCCGGGTGGGTTCATCGCAGCCGCGATCCGGCAACAGGCGCGGAACTCTTCCAGGCCGATCCCCTGTTGCACGGCACGCTGCAGGACCGCAACCAGCCGGTCGGTCTGGGCGTCGCTCAGCTTGCTCTGGCGCAGACGGTCGAGCAGATGTCGCTTGGTGTAGCCGGACGCGTGAAGCATCGGGTCCGCTTCCAGGTAAGTCAGGGCGAATTCGATCAGATGCTGACGGTCTTCCGGCCAGGGCGGACGGGCGATATCGCCAGCGAACCCGATCAGACCAATGGACTCTGCGGCGATGGCAGCCAGAGCCTTTATCCATGGAGAGTAATCGCACCGGCGTGCAGAAGGATCTCGCAACCCCCTCTTTTCTATGTATTCCCGGGCACGCCGGATGATTTCCGTCCAGGCCTCCGGTTCACCGCTGGCAAAGGCCTCCAGTCGGCGTGGCATGTCAGCGTCAAGCCTTTCCTTGATCGACCGGACGTAGGGCGAGGCATTCCTGTGCCGCAAAGCGCGTCGCAGGCGGCGCTCGGTCCGCCGGGCTGCGATATCCGGGGAAGGGGTGCTCATTCGGACTGACCCGCTTTTGCTTGGGCCAGAGTGCATTGGACAGAAGGGCCGTCAAGTTGGGGGACGGGAAATGCTGCACTTGCGAAATCCACTTGCGGTCCGCTGCGCAAGATTATATCGCAGACGCAGCATCCGTTGAAACATGATTGCCCGAAGGCCCTTCGCATGAGCTTCCGCCTGCAACCCCCCGCCCCCGCTCGCCCGAACCGCTGCCAGCTATTCGGCCCCGGCTCGCGCCCCGAGCTTTTCGCCAAGATGGCGGCCTCGGCAGCGGATGTGATCAACCTGGACCTCGAGGATTCGGTCGCCCCGGCCGACAAGCCGCAAGCGCGGGCGAACATCATCAAGGCGATCTCGGAGATCGACTGGGGCCGCAAGACACTCAGCGTGCGGATCAACGGCCTCGACACGCCCTTCTGGTACCGCGACGTGGTGGACCTCCTGGAACAGGCTGGCGAGCGGCTGGATCAGATCATGATCCCGAAGGTCGGCTGCGCGGCGGATGTCTACGCGGTGGATGCCCTTGTCACGGCTTGCGAGGCGGCGGCGGGGCGGCAGAAGCGGATCAGCCTTGAGGTCATCATCGAGACGGCAGCAGGCATCGCGCATGTCGAAGAGATCGCGGCCAGTTCCCCCCGGCTGCAGGCGATGAGCCTTGGGGCAGCAGATTTCGCGGCCTCGATGGGGATGCAGACAACCGGGATAGGTGGGACGCAGGAAAACTACTACATGCATCGCGAGGGGGCGAAATACTGGTCCGACCCCTGGCACTGGGCGCAAGCCGTCATCGTGGCGGCCTGCCGGACGCATGGGGTCCTGCCGGTGGACGGGCCGTTCGGGGACTTCTCGGACGAAGAGGGGTTCAAGGCGCAGGCACGTCGGTCGGCAACGCTTGGGATGGTCGGGAAATGGGCGATCCACCCAAAGCAGGTGGCGCTGGCCAATGAGGTGTTCACTCCGTCCGAGCAGGCGGTG
>JBKDYO010000240.1:0-8325 GCA_046305855.1 Paracoccaceae bacterium | reverse complement strand
AGCTCGGAGTAGAGCCCCGTGTGCAACTCGACCACAGCCGCTCCGATCCGCGCACTGGCCTCGATCTGGCGGGGATCGTGGCTGATGAACATCGAAACCCGGCACCCGGCTTCCCTTAAGGGGGTGATGAAATCGGCCAGCCGGTTCTGGTCGCTGGCCACATCCAGCCCGCCTTCGGTCGTGCGTTCCTCACGCTTCTCCGGGACAAGGCAGACGGCATGCGGCTTGTGGCGTAACGCAATGGCCTGCATTTCGGCGGTCGCGGCGCATTCAAAGTTCAGGGGCACCGTCAGCGCGGCCACCAGCGCCTCGATATCCGTGTCGCAGATATGACGGCGGTCTTCGCGCAGATGCGCGGTGATCCCGTCGGCGCCCGCCGTTTCCGCCAGCAGCGCCGCGCGCAGCGGGTCCGGCCAGGCCGAACCGCGTGCATTCCGCACGGTCGCCACATGGTCAATGTTGACTCCAAGCCGCAATTTGCCGCCGTCGTGCAATGGCATCGTCATTCGGGCCTCTTCCGTTTCGGGACCAGTCTAAGGACTTCCCGGCATGTCGTCATCGGCTTCTTCGCCGCCCCTTTCGGCGCGCCGCTTCAGCTTGGCCGCAGCCTCTGCCAGCTTGGCCCGCATCTTTCCGCGCCGCTCGGCCCGCTCATGCGCCGTGGCGGCACGGGCCTTCTGATAGGCTTCGACCAGCGGAATGGTGATGTAATAGGCGATGGCGCTGATGATCACCGCCGGGCCGATTGCCCCGATCAGGTAGGGGACATAGATCTCTTGCCAGAACTGGATCAGACCGTCCCACTGCGTCTTCTGCGGCCCGAAGAGCGCCAGGAAGTTGAACCACATATCATGCCCTGCCTCGGCGAAGGCATGCCCGATGTAACGGGCGTTGAGCGGCGCCTCGATCCCCATGATCCAGTGACCCAGGCTCATGGCAAGGACCGCGAAGAAGGGTGTCGTTACCGGGTTGGTGTTGAACGTTCCCAGAAGCGCTGCAAGCACGTTGCCCCGGACCAGCCTCGCCGCACCCCAAGCGGCCAGGAACTGCAACCCCGGCAAGGGGAGGAAACCGATGAAGAAGCCCGCAAAGACCCCGCGCGCCACCCGGTGCGGCTGATCCGGCAGGCGACGCATCCGGTAGACCACGTAGCGGATCGCCCGCTTGAAGCCGCCGCGCGGATAGATCTGCTCACGCAGCCATGCGCTCCAGCTCAACGGATCCCTGCGCTTGAAAACCACCTTCTATCCTACGCCCTTCCGCGCCCGAGTTCGCGCCTGACCCTCGCGCCCGTTGTGCTGACCTAAGGCCGTCGTGTCAAATCCCGATGACGAGATATTTGGGCGACGTCGGTCTCGGCCTCGAGCGCGGTCATGACCAGATGCAGGTGCTCTACATCGCGAAGGTCCACGTCAAGAATGAGGCGATAAAAGTCCGGTTTCCTGTCCGTGAACCGCAGGTCCGAGATATTTGCCTTCTGCTCGCCGATCAGCGTGCAGATCCGCCCCAGAACCCCCGCGTCGTTCGAGATGGTGACATCGAAGCTGACGGTGAACACCGGGGCATGACGGCCCGAATGCCACTGCAGATCAACCCAGCGCGCGGTCTGGTCCTCGAACTCCTCCAGCGCCGGGCAGTCAATGGCATGGACCACGACACCCTGCCCCCGGTAGGTGATGCCGACGATGCGTTCGCCTGGCACCGGCTGGCAGCAATGCGCCCGGCGGAAGGTCTGGTCCGCCGTCAGCCCGACGACCGGGCGCTTGGCGTCGACCTCCTCCGCCACGGCCTGCGCCAGTTCCGGATACAGCGTCTCGACCACCCGCCGCGCCGGCAACTCGGCCGAGCCGAGCCGCGCCAGCAGGTCGTTCTCGTCGGCAAGCCCCAGCATCTTCGCCGCCGTTCGCAACGCCTTGTCGGTGGCCTTCTTGCCCACATGGTCAAAGGCCGCCCGTGCCAGCTCTTGCCCCAGCTTGACGAACCGACCCCGGTCCTCTTCGCGCAGGCTCCGCCGGATTGCCGCCTTCGCGCGTCCCGTCGTCACGATGTCGATCCAGCTCGACTGAGGCCTTTGCCCCTCCGCCGTGATGATCTCGATCGACTGGCCATTCTTCAGCCGCGTCCACAGCGGCACCCGGATCCCGTCGATCTTCGCCGAAACACAGGAGTTCCCGATCCGCGTATGGATCGCATAGGCGAAGTCCAGCGGCGTCGCCCCGCGCGGCATCTGGATCACGTCGCCCTTCGGCGTGAAGCAGAACACCTGGTCCGAGTACATCTCCAGCTTGACGTGTTCGAGAAACTCGTCCGTATCGCCCTCGTCCAGCCGTTCGGTCAGCGTCGCAATCCACTTCGCCGGGTCCACCGCGAACGGGTTCACCGCCCGCACACCTTCCCGATAGGACCAATGCGCCGCAACCCCGGCTTCGGCGACCTCGTGCATCTCGCGCGTGCGGATCTGCACTTCGACCCGCTTGCCGTCGCGGCCTGAAACCGTGGTGTGGATTGACCGATAGCCGTTGTTCTTCGGCTGGCTGATGTAATCCTTGAACCGCCCCGGCACGGCCCGCCAGCGCTGGTGGATCACACCTAGGATGCGGTAGCAGTCCGCCACCGACCCGCAGATCACCCGGAACCCGTAGATGTCGGACAACCGGCTGAACGCCAGGTCCTTCTCCTGCATCTTCCGCCAGATGCTGTAGGGCTTCTTCGCCCGCCCGAAGACATCCGCGTCGATCCGCGCCTTCTCCAGCTCGTGCGTGATGTCACCGCTGATCTGGTGGACCACGTCCCCGGTTTCGCGCTGCAGCGTCAGGAACCGCCGCATGATCGAATTGCGCGCCTCGGGGTTCAGGACCTTGAAGGACAGATCCTCCAGCTCCTCGCGCATCCACTGCATACCCATCCGGCCAGCCAGCGGAGCGAAGATCTCCATCGTCTCGCGCGCTTTCTGGGCCTGCTTTTCCGGGCTCATCGACCGGATCGTCCGCATGTTGTGCAAACGGTCGGCCAGCTTGACCAGGATGACCCGCAGATCGCGGCTCATCGCCATGAACAGCTTGCGGAAGTTCTCGGCCTGCTGGCTTTCGGTGGAACTGAGCTGCAGATTGGTCAGCTTGGTCACGCCGTCCACAAGCTCTGCCACTTCCTCGCCGAACATCGCGGCAAGGTCGGCATAGGTCGACCGCGTGTCCTCGATCGTGTCGTGCAGTAGCGCCGTCACGATTGTCGCATCATCCAGCCGCTGCTCGGTCAGGATCGCGGACACGGCGACGGGATGGGTGAAATAGGGCTCGCCCGACTTCCGCATCTGCCCTTCGTGCATCTTCATGCCATAGGCATAGGCGCGACGGATCAGGTCGGAGTTGCAACGCGGGTTGTAGTTGCGAACCAGGGCGATGAGGTCTTCGACGTCGATCATCACCGCCCCTTGCGGGCCCTAAGGCCCGTCAGAACTCGCCCTGGGCTTCCATCAGGGCGCGGAGAAGCTTTTCTTCCGACATGTCGTCGACCATCGGACGATCCATCTCGCCGCCCATCAGAAGCGCCATCTGGTCTTCTTCCGGCTCGTCGACCTCGATCTGGGTCTGATAGCTTTCGATCATGCGCTCGCGCAGAACCTCGGCCTGCTGCGCCTCATCTGCGATCTCGCGCAGGGCGACGACAGGGTTCTTGTCGTTGTCGCGGTCCACCGTCGCGGGCGAACCCGCAGCGATTTCGCGCGCACGATGGGCGGCCAGCATCACCAGCTCGAACCGGTTCGGGACCTTGTCAACGCAATCTTCGACCGTCACGCGGGCCATGGGGATACTCCAATCGGTAGCTTCGCTGGAAGACGCCTCTTTATGCCGACAGGTTCGGCTTGACAAGCGGCAAAACGGCCAAAATCACAAGGGTTTCACTGCGTCGCGATCTATCGCGGGCAAGGCCGCAAGCATCTCCAGGACCGTGCGTCCCGTGCGCGGATGCACCCAGTCCGGTGCAACATCGGCAAGGGGAACCAGCACGAAGGCCCGCTCCTGCAACCGGGGATGCGGCAGGATCAGCGTCTCCGGCGCCGTCGTCGCCTGCGTCTCTGGGGCAAGGGTCCGCCAGGCGTCCTGCGTCGCCGCATCGGGCAGAACCGAATCGCCCAGCGCAAGAAGGTCCAGATCCAGCGTCCGCATGCCCCAGCGCGTGTCGCGCCTGCGGCCAAAATCGGATTCGACCTTGTGCAACCGCGCCATAATTGACGTTGCGTCACTTTCTGGCCCGGCGTCAAGAACCGCTGCAGCGTTCACATAGTCAGGCCCGGCACCCGCCGGGAAGCAGGGTGTCGCATAGAACCGGCTAACCGCAAGTACCGAAAGGCCTTCTTTTGCAACCGCTTTCAATGCGCGCTGCAAGGTCATTTCCGGGGCCTCACCCTCGAATGGCAGGTTTGCGCCTAATGCAACCAATGCGTGTATCGATTTCACCATCACGGGGAATATTTTCCTATACTTCACTTGTCGAAATCCAGTTCCGACTGCTATTCACCACTGGTTAGCCGCGCGATTTTACATTTCGCCGTGCACAAGACACGGGGCACAGTTTCCGCGCGGCGACATTGAGGGGACACTTGAATGTTTTACAAGGACGAACGGCTCGCGCTGTTCATTGATGGATCGAACCTTTATGCGGCCGCGAAAGCCCTTGGTTTCGACATCGACTACAAGCTTCTTCGGATGGAGTTCATGCGGCGGGGAAAGCTCCTGCGCGCGTTCTACTATACCGCATTGCTTGAAAACGACGACTACTCGCCGATCCGGCCGTTGGTGGACTGGCTCCACTACAACGGCTTTACCATGCGCACCAAGCCCGCCAAGGAATACACCGACAGCCAAGGACGGCGGAAGGTGAAGGGCAACATGGACATCGAGCTTTGCGTCGATGCCATGGAACTGGCCGCACGGGTTGACCATGTAGTGCTCTTCTCTGGCGACGGGGACTTCCGCCCGCTGGTGGAAAGCCTGCAACGTCAGGGGGTTCGGGTGTCGGTCGTCTCGACGATCCGCAGCCAGCCGCCGATGATCGCGGATGAATTGCGCCGTCAGGCCGACAACTTCATCGAGCTTGACGAGCTGCGCGAAGTCATCGGCCGCCCGCCGCGCGAACCGCGCCCGGCAATGGGCGAAGAGGCCACGGTCGAAGCGAAGTGATCCTAGTGGTGATGGCCGGGGGATCTGGGGCCCCGCTGTGACCGCGATGATCGGACTTTTCGTTGCAGCCTTCCTGGCTGCAACGCCGGTCCCGTTTCAGTCGGAAGTCGTGTTCCTCGGCCTTCAGGCCGCGGGCTGGGAAGTCTTTTGGCTGGTCATCGTCGCGTCGGTCGGCAACACGCTTGGTTCTTGCGTCACTTATGGGTTGGGCCGCTGGCTGTCCGACCAGCGCGACCACCGTTGGTTTCCGCTCGGCCCTGACAAGATGATCCAGGCCGAAGGCTGGTTCCGACGCTGGGGGCTGTGGCTCTTGCTTTTGTCCTGGGCCCCGTTCGGCGACATGATCGTCGCGGTGTCGGGCGTGCTTCGGGTGCCGTTCCCGGTCTTCCTTTTGCTTGTCGCGATCGCCAAGACCGGGCGCTATGTCGCCCTCGGGTGGCTGGGCACGACCGCATTCGGCAGCTGATCCTGGTCAACGCTTCCCGAATGCCCACAGGCAAGCCCTTGATTTCACGAATCTCGGAACGGCCGTCCTGCGTGGACACGCGCCGCGCTGGACGTCCTGTCCTGCAGGCCCTAAATCTGGCCTGACCGCCTGCCCGGAGCGCCCGATGTCCGACCTGCCTCCCCTGACCCTCTACCTCGCCGCCCCCCGCGGCTTCTGTGCCGGGGTGGACCGGGCGATCAAGATCGTCGAGATGGCGATCCAGAAATGGGGCGCCCCGGTCTACGTCCGGCACGAGATCGTCCACAACAAGTTCGTCGTCGACGCCCTGAAGGCCCAGGGCGCGATCTTCGTGGAAGAACTCGACGACTGCCCCACCGACCGCCCCGTCGTCTTCTCCGCCCACGGCGTCCCCAAGTCCGTCCCGGCCGAGGCAACCCGCCGCGAGATGATCGCCGTCGACGCCACCTGCCCCCTCGTCACCAAGGTCCACAACGAGGCCGCCCGCCACCACGAGGCCGGCACCCAGATGATCTACATCGGCCACGAAGGCCACCCCGAGACCGTCGGCACCATGGGCCAACTCCCCCCCGGCGAAGTCCTCCTCGTCGAAACCGTTGCCGACGTCGCCAACCTGCAAGTCCGCGACCCCGCAAAGCTCGCCTTCATCACCCAGACCACCCTTTCCGTGGACGACACCGCTGAAATCGCCGCCGCCCTGAAAGCCCGCTTCCCCCTGATCCACGCCCCCGCCCACGACGACATCTGCTATGCAACCACCAACCGTCAGGCCGCCGTCAAAGCCGTCGCCCCCAAGATCGACGCACTCCTCGTCATCGGCGCCCCCAACTCCTCGAACTCCAAACGCCTGGTCGAGGTCGGCACCGCCGCGGGCTGCCCCTATTCGATGCTGATCCAGCGCGCGACGGACATCGACTGGCGCGCCCTGCAAGGCGTCCGCGCGGTCGGCCTCACCGCCGGGGCCAGCGCGCCCGAGGTCCTCGTCAACGAAGTCATCGACGCCTTCCGCGCCCGTTTCTCCGTCACAGTCGACCTCGTCGAAACCGCCGTGGAGGACATCGAATTCAAGGTCCCTCGCATCCTGAGAGAACCCGCCTGATGCTCCGCCACCTCGCCCTGATCTTCGCCCTCGCGCTGCCCGCCCAGGCGGATGAACTTGCCCCCGTCCTCGCGGATTATTGGACGGACTCGGGCAGCTTGCCACCCGAGTATGCCTGGGAAACCAGCGTCCTGATCCGTGAAGACGGGCAGCTGGAGCTAAAGCATTGCAAGGGCTACGAAACCGAAGGTCCGGCTTGCAAGCAGCGCAAGGCAAAGGTCTCCGACGCCGCACTAAAGGCGATCCGTGTCGCCGCAACCGAAAGCGGCCTGATCAAAAAGCCCGCCCGCGAAACGGACATGCCGACCGTTGGCGGCGGATCAACCTGGGGCCGCGTCAATCTGGCGGAGGGGACGGTGGACCTGCCCTCCCAGCCCACTGACGCCGACGTCGAACGGGTCGGCAAAGTGCTTGCCGCCATCGCCGCCGCGATCCCGGCCCGCTTCGACCGCTTCCTCGATGCCGACTGAGCGCTGGCCCCGGGCCTGTCGTCACGCTAGATCACTCGCATGACCGACGACCGCCGCATCCCCCGCCCTGCTCTCCTCCTCGGCCTTGCCGGGCTGATCCCGTTTCTATGGTCCGCCGCGACGCATCTGTCGCCCGCGCTCGCCGGATGGGCCGGGCAGTGGCTGTCGCCGATGTTCCTTGGCGCATATGTCGGCCTGACCTACGGCGCGCTGATCCTTGCCTTCATGTCCGGTGTCCTCTGGGGGTTCGCCACCAAGACCGAAGGGCGCGCGGCCACCATCGCCTACGGCCTGTCGGTCATTCCCGCGCTTTGGGTCTTCTTCATGGTCTCGGACGCCACCGACACCTCGGCGATCTTCCTGGCCGCCGGGTTCGTCGGCCTGCTGCTTCTGGATGCCATGTTCCTGGCCTGGGGCCTGGCACCCCCTTGGTGGCTGCGGCTTCGGGTCATGCTGACTGTTGTCGTCCTTGCCTGCCTTGCCATCCCCTTGCAGGCCTGAGATGCCCGAGCTTTTCGCCTATACTGACGGAGCCTGCTCGGGAAACCCCGGGCCCGGGGGCTGGGGCGTGCTGATGCTGGCGCGCGAAGGCGGCACGGTGGTCAAGGAGCGCACCTTGCAGGGCGGCGAGCCTCTGACCACCAACAACCGCATGGAGCTTCTCGCCGCGATCTCGGCGCTTGAGGCGCTGACCCGCCCGACCGAGCTGACCATCGTCACCGACAGCGCCTATGTGAAGAACGGCATCACCGAATGGATCGCCGGCTGGAAGCGCAAGGGTTGGCGCACGGCAGGCGGCAGTCCCGTGAAGAATGTCGAGCTTTGGCAACGGCTTGAGGCTGCCGCTGCGACCCACAAGGTCACATGGCGCTGGATCAAGGGCCACGCGGGCCACGCTGAAAACGAACGCGCTGACGAGCTTGCCCGCGCAGGAATGGCCCCGTTCAAGGCCCCGGCTTGATGCCGGAATTCACGCTTCTGGACGGGCTCGACTACGCCTCGGTGCTGGTCTTTGCGTTGACTGGGGCCTTGGCCGCCAGCCGCTCGCAGCTGGACATCGTCGGCTTCGTCTTCATTGCCTGCCTGACAGCCGTGGGCGGAGGCACGATC
>JBKDYO010000239.1:0-5712 GCA_046305855.1 Paracoccaceae bacterium | reverse complement strand
TGGCAGATGCGAAAGGCCGGGCAGACGAAGGGCTAGGCGCAGGCGAGGGTCGGCTGGGGAACGGACACCCCGCCTGCGGACCCGGGCCGAGGGTTTCCCCCCGGCCCGCGCCAGGTTTCAGATGTTGCCCGCGCTCATCTCGCGAGCGATGTGATCGGCCTGGCGGATCGCCAGCGCGACGATGGTCAGCGTCGGGTTTTCCGCCGCCCCGGTGGTGAACTGCGAGCCGTCCGAGACGAACAGGTTCGCGATGTCGTGGGTCTGGCCCCACTTGTTCACCACGCCGTCCTTCGCCTCGGCCGACATCCGGTTGGTGCCCAGGTTGTGGGTCGAGGGGTACGGCGGCGTCGGGAAGGACCGGGTCGCCCCCACCGCGTCATACATCGCCATGCCTTGCTTGTAGGCATGGTTGCGCATCGCGATGTCGTTCGGGTGGTCGTCGAAGTGGACGTTGGCGACGGGCAGCCCGTGCTGGTCCTTCGTCTCCGACAGGGTGACGGCGTTGGTCACCTGCGGCATGTCCTCGCCCACGATCCACATGCCCGCCATGTTCTCGTAATGGTCAAGCGCAGTGGTGAAGCCACGTCCCCAACCGCCGGGGTTGAGGAAGGCCGCCATGAACGGCAGGCCCAGGCCCAGCGTCTCCAGTTCATAGCCGCCGACGAAGCCGCGCGATGGGTCATGGCGCGCCTCGTCCTGCACGATCCCGGCCATTGTCGTTCCGCGCCACATGCGGACCGGCTTGTCGAAGATCGCGTAGACCGACCCCGTCGTGTGCCGCATGTAGTTCTTGCCGACCATGCCGGAGGAGTTGGCCAGCCCATCCGGGAACATGCTGGAGGCGGAGTTCAGCAAAAGCCGCGGGCTTTCGAACGAGTTGCCCGCAACGCAGACGATCCGCGCCTTCTGCAGCTGCAAGGCTCCGTCCTTGTCGAAGTATTCGACCCCGGTGACCTTGCCGCTGTCGTCATGGACGATGCGCGCCACGTGGGAGCGCTCACGAACCTCCAGGTTCCCCGTCGCCTCGCCCGCCGGGATGTCGGTATAGGCGGCGGACCACTTCGCCCCCCACTTGCAGCCCTGGAAGCAGAAGCCGGTCTGCTGGCAGGCCATCCGGCCGTCGTAATCGGCCGAGTTGATCGCCATCCGGCCGGTGTGGACCTCCTTGTAGCCCAAGGCCTTCGCGCCCTTCTCGAACACCAGGTAGTTGTTGTTCCCCGGCAGGCCCGCGCGGTCGCCGGTACGGGTGACGCCCAGCTTGGTCTCGGCCTTTTCATACCACGGAGCCATCTCGGCCCCGTCGATCGGCCAGTCCAGCAGGTTCGCGCCTTCGACTGCGCCGTAATTGGTCAGCGCTTTCCATTCGTGGTCCTGGAACCGGAGCGAGGCCCCGGCCCAATGCGTCGTGGTGCCGCCCACGGCCTTGACGATCCAGGCGGGCAGACCGCCGAAGTCTTTCGCCACCCGCCACGAGCCGCTGGTCGTGCGGGCATCCAGCCAGGCCAGCTGCCCAAAGCTTTCCCATTCGTCGTTGATGTAATCCTCGGGCAGATAGCGCCCGCCCGCTTCCAGCGCCACGACCTTGACGCCCTTTTGCGCCAACTCGTTGGCGAGAACCCCGCCGCCCGCGCCCGTGCCGATGATGACGACAACCTGGTCGTCGTTCAGATCAAACGTTGCCATGTGTTCGCCCTCCTCTCAAAGCCAGTCGATGTCGTTGAAGCCGCGCTCGATGTAGCCACCCTGGGAGAAGCTTTCCCCCTGGTAGCCAAAGATCGGCCAGACCTCTTTCTGGTTATAAAGCCCGGTCACGAGGCCCGAGCGGACCGTCTGGAAGAACGGGGTCATCTCGATGCCCTGCAAGAGCTTGACCCGGTCTTCCTCCCACCCCGCCGCGACGTAGCTGGCATGCCCTGCGGCCTGCGCGGCGGCGTCAAGCGCGGCCACACCTTCGGCGACCAAGGCCTTCTGCTCTTCGCTGTCATAGCCCTTCACGGCCACGGCATAGTGCTGGTCCGGCACCTGGTCATGCGGATAGATGTCACGCGCCATCTGCAGCAGCGTCGCCATCTGCTCGGGCGTAATCACCGTCACCTCGATCGCCCAGGCGGCGTTCGGCGCGGCGATGAAGCCCCCGCCCACCACGGCAAGCGCCCCGGCGGACAGGCTGCGTGACAGAAGCTGACGCCGGGTCAGCCCCCGAAGTTCATGTTTCGTCATGGTATTCCTCCCTTGCATTTGGCTTGGGTCGGACGCCGCTCCCTCCTCAGAGATAGCGTCCGCCGCGTTGCAGGACCTCGATCTGGTAGCCGTCGGGGTCCGCGATGAAGAAGAAGCGGGCGATGACGCTGCCCGCCGGAGCGAAATCGACAAGCTTACGCGGGGCGAGGCCCGCGGCCGTCATCCGGGCATGTTCGGCATCGACATCGGCGACGCTGAGGGCGAGGTGGCCGTAGCCATCGCCCAGATTGTAAGGCTCGGTCCGGCCCTTGTTGATGGTCAGCTCGACCTCGAAGGTCGATTCAGCGTTCGACAGATAGACCAGCGTAAAGGTCTCGAAATCCAGCCGGTCCGCCACCTTCAGCCCGAAGGCGGTGTCATAGAACACCAGCGACCGCGCCTCATCCAGGACGCGGATCATCGAATGGATCGCCTTGGCCATGCCTTACCCCATCTGCGATTAGCCGATATTGGTAAGGTTAGTGAACCACTTTGGCCGGTGGGTAGTAGCGGACTACTACATGCGGGTTTTTCTACTCGGCCGCGATGCGGCTGGCCCGATGCTGCGGCACCTGGTCAAGTTCGCCCAGATGAATCGTGCAGGCACAGCGCAGAAGCGAGGTGAAGTTCGACGCCTCGCCATGCTGCTCCAACACTTCGGAATGCAGCTTGGACAGGAAGCCGGGCGTCGAGGTCCCGTCTTTCTCGGCCATCTGGTCGACGATGCCCCAAAACGCGCGTTCCAGCCGGATGCTGGTGGACTGTCCGTTCAGTCGCAGGCGCCGAGTAACATATTCATAGCGGGCCGGGTCCTGCCCGGCGAACATCTGACACATCCCTGGCCTCCCCCGTGTGGTCCGGGGAGTAGTGTGGGCCGCAGGAATCGAGTCGTCAAATAACAATCCCGGCCACGTCGGCCCGAAGGCGACCTATTGCTCCTGCAGGCTCGCGACATATTCGACAAGCGCCAGGACACGCAGCTGAGCCAAAGCCTCTGCCTCTCCTGGGGCGCCCTGATAGCTCAGCCATTCGGCGGCATCGGCCCGATAGCGCTGCCCCCAGGCAGGCATCTCCGAGGTTCCATGCGCCCCGATCGTGGCGCTGCCGTCAATGGTGTTGAACACACGGGTGACCGGGAAGACGCCGCCGTTGGTCTTTTGCAGCTGGGTGATGTCCGGCATCGAGCCCGTCAAGAAGGACACGAGCGGACCGTCGCCCTTGCCCGCGGGACCGTGACATTGAACGCAACTGTTTGCGAATTCGAACTGACCGATGCTCATCGCGTCCTGCGCTACGGCAGAACCCGCGCTACCGGCCATGGCGACAAGCGCTGCAAACCCGATTCTGGTCATCGTGATCTCTCCCCTCCCACGCTGCCCGGAACGAGCAGGTGCATGAAGCATCCGCCCAAGTCCGGGTGTTGCCCTTGATTTGCGTCAACGCAGGGCGCCTTACTGCCGGGCGCGAGGGGCCGGGGCGAAAATAAATGGGGCGCGCGGGACACAGCGCGCCCCACCGGCAGATGCCGGTTCTGACCTTGTCAGGCGATGATCCTCGAGACGCCGCCTGCGCCGACGATGCGGCGGCCCTTTTCCTTGGTCAGGATGTAGGCTTTGTCTTCGAACTTGGTGTGCGGCTTGGCCGAGCCGGGCTTGCACAGCACCTGGCCACGTTCCAACCCCGCCCAGCGAACATCTGACACATCGCTGGGCTGTCCCCATGTGGTCAGACGCTCAATCGGACTGATTGGGACGACTCATCAAATCAAGCTTCCGGAAGGACATTATGCAACTCTTCAGTTGCATTTCTGGAGAGAGTGTGCCAATTAGCAACCAGGAGGTTGCACAAATGAGTAAAGACCAGACTGACAGCGTTTCGCGCAGCATCGTCATATCGGGTTCCCCGGACCGCGTTTTCCGGGTCCTGACGGAAGAATTCGGGACCTGGTTCCAGGTGCGGCTCGAAGGGCCGTTCCGGGTTGGCGATCTGACCAAAGGGGCGATGACCATGCCACAGGTCGCTGGCCTGCCGTTCAAGGCCCGCACCGTGGCGCTGGAGCCGCCTGGACGTTTTGCCTTCGACTGGCCGCAATGGGATTTCGAAGCCAACCGCAATCTCGAGGACGAGGCCCCCTGGACCCGGGTCGAATTCATTCTGGAGCCGGTGGCAGAGGGCACGCGGGTCACCGTGACGGAAAGCGGCTTTGCCGGATTCACCCCCAGTCTTGGCGCACGGCTGTTGCGAGAGAATACCGAAGGTTGGGAATTCCAGCTGGCCCAGTTGAAATCCCATGTCGGGTGAGGCGGCACAGGTCTTTGCGGCCCTGGGCGATCCGGTCCGGCTGACCCTGGTGGCGTCGCTCGGGCCGGACGGCCAGTCGATCTCGGACCTCACCCGGGGCCTGACGATCACGCGGCAGGGCGTGACGAAGCACCTGAAGGTGCTTGAGGCCGGGGGGCTGATCCGCAGCGAACGGCGCGGACGCGAGGTGATCTGGCACGCTCACCCAACAGGCCTGGCCGTCGCGCGCCACGCGTTGGAGGAGATCGGCGCAGGTTGGGAGCAATCGCTGCAACGGCTGAAATCCTTGGTGGAAGACCAGACGCCAAAGGAGGGGCCGGGGCAGAGATGAGCGGCCTCGGGCCGTTCGTTCCATGCAGTTTCCGGCAGCCCGTCATACCACACCAAGGGGCTCAGGCCCTGGCTTGAGCAATCGGAAAGAAAAAGGCCGCCCGGTAGGGCGGCCTTTCCAATCATGAGGTTCGCGGAAGATCAGGCGATGATTTTCGACACGACGCCTGCGCCGACGGTGCGGCCGCCTTCGCGGATGGCGAAGCGCAGCTTCTCTTCCATCGCGATCGGGGCGATCAGTTCGACGACGAACTTCAGGTTGTCGCCCGGCATCACCATCTCGGTGCCTTCCGGCAGCTGCACGGTCCCGGTCACGTCCGTGGTCCGGAAGTAGAACTGCGGACGGTAGTTCGCGAAGAACGGGGTGTGGCGCCCGCCTTCTTCCTTGGTCAGGATGTAGGCTTCAGCCTCGAACTTGGTGTGTGGGTTCACCGACTTCGGCTTGCAGAGAACCTGGCCACGCTCGACGCCGTCACGCTCGATGCCGCGCAAGAGGATGCCGACGTTGTCGCCAGCCTCGCCACGGTCCAAGAGCTTGCGGAACATCTCGACGCCGGTGCAGATCGACTTCTTGGTGTCGCGGATGCCGACGATTTCGACTTCGTCGCCAACGTTGATCACGCCACGTTCCACACGGCCGGTCACAACCGTGCCGCGGCCCGAGATCGAGAACACGTCTTCGATCGGCATCAGGAACGGCTGGTCAACGGCACGCGCCGGGGTCGGGATGTACTCGTCGACGGCCTTCATCAGCGCGCGGATCGAGTCCTCGCCGATTTCCTTCGACTCGCCGATCATCGCCTGGTGGGCCGAGCCCTTGATGATCGGAATGTCGTCGCCCGGGTATTCGTAGGACGACAG
>JBKDYO010000238.1:0-5705 GCA_046305855.1 Paracoccaceae bacterium | reverse complement strand
ACGGCCCAGGGCAGCGCCCAGGCCGAGGTCTGCATGAACTTCTTCGGGTTTGCATATTCCCAGATCGACATGGGCCTTCGCCTATCCTGTTCCGGTTTTTCGCTCAACACACCATCGCGCGAGTCCTCAGCGCAAATTGACGCGGATCGCACTTGCGGCCGCGAAGGGAAGTAGAGCCGCCGCGCCAAGGCTGATCGCGGCCAGAAGCGCGAGTGGGGTTGCCAGCGCCATGCCCTCGGCACCCCGTCGCACGACTTCTCCGCCAAAGATCAGGGTGGGGACGTAAAGCGGCAGGACGAGGAGGCTGAGGAGAAGGCCACCGCGGCGCAGGCCGACGGTCAGCGCCGCACCGAAGGCCCCGATCACCGACAGCGCGGGAGTGCCGAGGAGGAGACTGAGGACCAGCCAGAGGTAGCCCCCCGGCGGCAGGTTGAGGAAGACCGCTAGGCCCGGCGCGATCAGGGTCAGGGGAAGTCCGGTGACGATCCAGTGTGCAAGGGCCTTGATGGCCACCACGGCCTCCAGCGGGATCGGGGCGGTGGCGAGGAGGTCGAGCGAGCCGTCTTCGAAATCCAGGGCGAAGATGCGGTCGAGCGAGAGGAGGCAGGCGAGCAAAGCGCCGACCCAGAGGATGCCGGGGGCGATGCGGCCGAGGGTGCCGCCTTCGGGGCCCACGCCGAGGGGGACGAGGACCGAGAGCAGGAAGAAGAACGCGAGCCCCAGCCCGAAGCCGCCGCCCGAGCGAAAGGCCAGCGCCAAGTCGCGGAGGAGCAGCGCCTTCATGCGAAGGCCTCGTCGAAGCCGGTGCTCTGGATCACCCGCGCGCGGAAGGGTTCAAGATCGAGGACCTTGGCTTCGGGCAAGCCGAGGTCGACATGGGTGGCGATGACGGCGAGACCCTTCTTGCCCAAGTGGTCGCGGACAATGTCGGCGAACAGCGCAACCGAGGCGACGTCGAGGCTGACGGTCGGCTCGTCCAGCAGCCAGACCGGGCGACCGGTGACCAGTAGGCGCGCAAGGCCGAGGCGGCGTTTTTGGCCTGCGGAAAGCTCTCCGGCCCGGCGGCGGGTCAGTTGCGTCAGGTTCAGGGCGGTCAGCGCGTGGTCGATGGCGGGGCCGCCGTAGATATGCGACCAGAAGCTCAGGTTTTCGCTGACCGTGAGGGTGGATTTCAGCCCATCGGCATGGGCGGCATAGGCGACGCTGTCGGGGGGCAGGTCGAACGTTCCGGCGGCGGGGGGTTGCAGGCCCGCCAACGTGCGCAAGAGCGTGGTCTTGCCCGATCCGTTCGGGCCGCGCAGGATCAGGGCATGGCCGGGCTGGACGGACAGTGTCAGGCCCTGCAGGACCGTGACGCCGCCCCGGGCTACCGCGAGGTTCGACAGGTTGAGCATGGCGAAAGGCCTAGCCGATGCCGGGCGGCGCGAAAAGGGGATTGGTCACGTGGGGCCCCAATCGCCGAGGAGCACGTTCTTCGTGACAACCTCCACGGGCCGTTCGCGGGCGATCAGGCCCGCCACCCATTCGCAAGACCCGGCGTTGAAGACCCTGCCCCTGCCCCGCCGGTATTCCGCCATGCAGCCGTTGCCGCGGCTTGCGAGGCCAAGGGTCTCGGGTGTCACTTCGCCGTAGACATTCTGCGCGACCTCTTCGGCGTCGAGGGTGCCGATGAAGTAGTCCATGTCATGCCGCCCGGTGTGGTGGGCGAGCGTGGTGGCGGGCGAGAGGGCGACGATGGTGAGATCGCCTTCCAGCCCGGTATCCTCGGCCGGGTACGGCAGGCCCTTGCGAATTTCGTAGTCGATGCCGTCGACCTCATAGCCGAAGATCTTCGAAGCGGCACCGAGGACATCGCCGTAGCCGAGGCCTGTCCCGGCCATAGACCAGTGGTCGGGGCGGTACAGGGCGAAGCCGCCGGAGCCATGGGCGGCACAGCGGCTCCATCCGGCATAGACGCCCATGCTGCCGGTCAGGCCCATCGTCGCCACGGCGGGGCGGTGCGCGCGAGGATGGTCCCAGTAGCTGGTCAGCCGGTCGGTGCCGCTGAGAGGGTCTTCGGCCTCGGCCCGGGTCTTGTAGCAGGTCTGGACGGTCAGGTCGGAGGAGAGCCGGGTCTGCCAGAAGAAGTTGCCGCCGAAGCGGGCGAGTTGCCCGCCTTGGTCGAGCCAGCTGTCGAGATGGTCACGCATCTCCCATGTCCAGTATTCGTCGTGGCCGACGATCACGGCGCGGGGATAGGCGTCGAGGACGTGCGGGTCGGCGTGGAGGTCGTGCTGGGTCAGGTAGTCGAGCGCGATGCCCTGCTCTTCAGCCCAAAGCGCGAAGGGGCGTTCAAAGGCGGCCCAGCCAGAGGAGGCGTATTTCTTCGAGATGCCGTTGGCGCGGGCGTAATCCATGTGGGGATAGCGGGGCCGGGTCAGAAGCGGCGTTGCGTGGGGGATGCGGGGGGCGTCCCCGGGCCAGCGGACAAAGCCCTTGGCCCAAGGGCGGTGAAGGCTGACCGTTGCGGCGAACTCGCCCCCACTGGGGCCGGTGAGGCCCTGGTAGTGGTTCGACCCGCCCCAGTCATTGTAGGCGCACCAGGTGCCGGAGGCGAGGATCAGGGCAAGCCTTGCCATGGGTTTGGCGGGCTTCAGGACGAACATCCCCTGCGATGTGTGTCCCTCGACCTTCAGCGTCACGGTGTAGACGCCGGTTGGCCAGTCCTGCGGGATTTGGGTCTCGAAGGCCACCGGCCAGCCGCAGCCTGCGACCGAGCAGTCTGCAGGTGTCGGCGCGAAGGTCGTGGCGATGGTGGTGTCGAGGACGGTAAACGGCGTCAGACCGTCGCGGGCTATCGTCAGGCGGGCTGTGGTGGCAGAGGACATGGCGTGCAGACGCAAGGTCTGGCCCGGCGCATAGGACAGCATTGCAGTGTAGCCCCAGACCTGCGGGCGCAAGGGGTCGTCCGAGGCCATTTCGAAGTAATGGCCGGTCACGGGGTCGCCGTCGTCATGGGGGCCAGGGATGAAGAAGCCGTGCATGTCGTGCTCCCGTGTTTTTCCGGCAGCATCGGCGGGCGGATGCAGGAACGCAACGCCCATTTGGCCTTGAAAAGCCGCGGGGGCTGTGCCCCTCTTGCCCGAAAAACAGGGGGTTCCATGCGGATTGGCGACGTCTCGTTCTGGTATGCCGATATCGGGCTGCCCTATCCCCGTGCGGCTTTGGCAGGCGATACGACGGCGGACGTGGCGATCATCGGGGCGGGATATACCGGCCTTTGGACGGCCTATTACCTGAAGCAGGCGAACCCAGGCCTTGACGTGCTGGTCATCGAGAAGGACTTCGCGGGTTTTGGTGCTTCGGGGCGGAATGGAGGCTGGCTGACCGGCGGTTTTGCCTGGACGCACCGGCGATACCTGGAGAGCTCCTCCGAACAGGCGGTCCGCGCGATGGTCGCGGCGATGAACGGCACGGTGGACGAGGTGATCCGCGTCGCCGAGGCCGAGGGGATCGACGCGGACATCCTTCGGACGGAAGAGCTGGTGGTGGCGACAAAGCCTGCGCAGCTGGGCAGGATGCGGGCCGAGGTAGCGCACAGGCGGCATTGGGGCGAAGACGAGCGGGTCTTCGAGATTTCGGAAGTCGATCTGGCCACGCGGGTCCGAATACCCGGCGCCTTGGGGGCCATGGTCGTGACAAACGTGGCGCGGGTGCAACCGGCCAAGCTGGTCCGGGGCCTGGCGAAGGCGGTCGAACGGCTGGGCGTCCGGATCGTCGAGGGGACCACAGTCACGGGCTATGAGCCGGGGGCCGTGACGACCGACCGCGGGACAGTCCTGGCCCCCGTGATCCTCCGTTGCACCGAGGGGTTCACTGCCGGTCTTCCGGGCCACAAGCGGGAATGGCTGCCGTTGAACTCGGCCCAGATCGCGACCGAGCCGCTGCCGCCCGAGGTCTGGGAAAAGATCGGCTGGGACAAGCGCGAGATCATCTGCGACGTCGCCAACGCCTATTGCTACTGCCAGCGCACGCGTGAGGGGCGCATCACCGTGGGCGCGCGGGGAGTGCCGTATCGGTTCGGCTCGTCATTGGACGTGAACGGCGCGCCTGACCCCGAGACGATCCGGCGGCTGATGGCGATCCTGCGCCGTCACTTCCCTGCCGCGGCGGACGCACGGATCGATCATGCCTGGTGCGGTGTCCTTGGCGTGCCGCGCGACTGGTGCGCGACTGTGGGGCTGGACCCGGTAACGGGCCTTGGCTGGGCGGGGGGCTATGTGGGGGTCGGGGTCTCGACCTCGAACCTGGCGGGGCGGACGCTGGCGGATCTGGCGCTGGGTCGGGACACCGAGCTTGCGCATCTGCCCTGGGTCAACCGGAAGGTCCGCGCCTGGGAGCCGGAACCGATCCGCTGGCTCGGCGTGCAGGGGATGTATGGCCTTCTGAACGCCGCCGACCGGCGTGAGGATCGGCCGGGCGCAGGTCCGTCTAAGCTGGCGAAACTGGGGAACTGGTTGACCGGGCGGTACTGAGCGGCCCGTTGGAAACGGTTGCGTGGCGTGAGGGCGCGTGACACAAACCGTGCAATCAGGCCGCGCAATCGGGGAAGACGCATGACATTTCGCCGCCGACAGCTGCTGGGGCTTTCTCTGGTCGCTCCCTTTGCGCTGTCCTTCAAGCCTGCGCTGGCGGCCGACCGTTCCGATGTGTCGCGCGAAGTGCTTCTGACCTGGCACAAGCTGATCCTGGAACTGGTGCGGCATACCGCGACCTACATGCCCCCGGTGGCCGCGCGCGGCTTTGGCTACATCGGCGTCACCGCGCATGAGGCGCTGGCGACGGGCAATCCGAAGCTGCGCAGTCTGGCGGGGCAGCTGACCGGCCTGACCGCCCTGCCCGCCCGCGGCGAAGGTGAGTTCGACGAGCCCTGCGTGCTGCATGCGGCGCTGGAGACGGCGGTGCTGACCCTGTTCGCGAACACCGGCCCAACCGGCCAGCGCGCGATGCAGAAGATGTCCGAGATCATGGGCAAGACGGCCAGCGAGGGGATGGCGCCAGACGTGGTGGACCGCAGCGTGGCGCACGGCCGTGCGGTGGCCGACCATATCCTGGCCTGGGCCGCGACTGATGGCGGGGCGGACATCGACAACATGGGCTTCCCCCGCGAATACATCGCCGGAACCCGCCCGCAGGACTGGGTGCCGACCAGCATGATCCGGATGCAGCAGGCCCCCCTGCTGCCCGACTGGGGCAACAACCGGCCGTTCGTGATGCCCGACACCGCTGCGCTGGATGCCCCGGCGCACCCGGACTACGACGAGGCGACCGGCTCTGCCTTCTTCGGCTTTGCCAAGGAAGTGGCCGAGACCGGCAAGGCGCTGACCGACGAGCAGAAGCTGATCGCGCGGTTCTGGTCGGACGATGCGATGCTGACCCCTACCCCGGCGGGACACTGGATTTCCATCGTGATGCAGATCGCCGAGCGCGACGAGATGCCGGTCGAGGTGATCGCCGCCGCGCTTGCCAAGCTGGGCGTGGCGCAGGCGGACGCCTTCATTTCGTGCTGGTCGACCAAGTTCAAATACAACCTTCTGCGCCCGGTCACCTACATCAAGCGGCATATCGACCCGAAATGGGAGCCCTTGCTGATCACCCCGCCGTTCCCGGAGTACACTTCGGGCCATTCGACGCAGTCAGGGGCGGCATCGACTGTGCTGACCTCT
>JBKDYO010000237.1:0-26747 GCA_046305855.1 Paracoccaceae bacterium | reverse complement strand
CAGACTGTCGGCAAGGTCGTAAAGCGCCGCGCGCGGGAAATGCGTGGTGCCGGTGGCAAGCAGCCGGTCAAGCAGCACTGACAGCACCAGCCGGCGCCGCAGGGGCGAGACCGGTTGCGGCAAGGTCAGGCTCGACAGCGCTGCAACCTCGGTCACCAGAAGGATGCGCGGCAGCAAAAGCGCGCCGCGGGTCTGCAGACATTCGATCACCCGCCGCCGCATCCGCTGGGTGTTTACGATCAGCGTGACACGGGCCAACGCCTCGGGTGGCTTGCCCTTCACCTGCTCCAGCAGCCCGGCCACCAGTTCGGCGGGAAAGTCGACGCCGGGCGGCAGGGCGTAAAGGGTTGGAGGTTCAGCCATGCCGGGCATCGTGCAGAAGCGCCTCGGCCTCGGCAATCCCTTCCGGATGGCCCACGTCGCACCAGTCGCCGGGGTGAAGGACGCCAAAGGCCGTGCCCGCCGCGATCATCTGGTTCCAGGTCTGGTTCAGGGAAAAGACGTCCTCGGTCATGGCGCGGACCCGCGCCGGGTCGATGATCTGTGCGCCGATGTAGACGTGATCCTCACCGCCCGTGCCCCGGGACAGGCGGCCTTCGGCATCGACGCGGAAGTCGCCTTTCGGGCCATGCGCCCGGGTCCTAGCCAAGGGCAGAAGCAGAAGCAGTGCCTCCATCCGGCTGGGGTCCCAGGCGGCGGCAAGGGTCTGCAGCGGGTTCGCGCCGGTCCAGATGCCATCGCTGTTCAGGATCGCGACCGGCCCCTGCCCGAGGAGTGGCAGGGCTGCTTTAAGGCCGCCGCCGGTTTCAAGGATGCGATCCGCCTCATGGCTGATCGCGATAGTCCGTCCCGCCAGATGCGCGGCAATCTGGTCGGCGCGATAATGCGTGTTCACCACGATCCGGCCCACCCCCGCCCCCGAGGCGACATCAAGCGCGTGGTCGATCAGCGCCCGACCCGCGACCGGGATCAGCGGCTTTGGCCGGTCCTTGGTCAGCGCCCCCATCCGGGTGCCGAACCCGGCGGCGAACAGCATCAGCGGGAAGGGATAGGCGGGCATTGGCTCTCGATCTTCAGCAAGAGGTCGGGGGTCGGGGCGGGCAGAAGCTGGTCGCAGACCGCGCGCAGATCGGCAAGGGCCGGATGGGCGAGGTTGTGCTGCAACTGGCCCCAGACCCGGGGGATCAGCGGCAGGTAACGGGACTTGCCTGCGACAAGGCACAGCCGGGCGAAGACGCCAAGGATGCGCAGCGCCCGTTGCGCACCCAGCGTGGCGTAATGGGCGGCAAAGGCCTGGGGGTCGGCACCCGTGGCCTCAGCAAACCGGGCGATCATAAGGGCCTCGGTTGCGGAGGAAACATCTCGGCGCGCGTCCTGCAACAGCGACACCAGATCATAGCCCGGCTGACCAAGCTGCCCAAGCTGGAAGTCCAGCAGTCCGACGCGTGCCAGCCCGGCCCGACCCGGCAACCACAGAAGATTCTCGGCATGAAAATCGCGAAGGATCAGGACGCGGGGGCCATTGGCATGGGTCTGCAACGCCCGGGTCAGGGCAGCATGAAACGGGCCGGGGTCGGGGCGGCTCCCTGTCGCAGCGAAGGCATACCAGTCCAGCGCGAAACCGGCGGCGCGGGCCCAGTCTTCGGCAGCAAGGTTCGGCAGACCATCGGGCGGTGGGGCGGCTTGCAGGCGCAGAAGCGTGTCGGTTGCGGCGGCGTAAAGCTCTGCCTCGCGGTCCGGCTCGGCTTCGATCAGCCGGGCAAAGATGTCGTCGCCAAGGTCTTCGAGCAGAAGATACCCGCGGTCCAGGTCTTCGGCCAGGATGGCGGGGGCGGACAGGCCAAGCCCGCGCAGGTGCCGCGCCATGGCGGAAAACGCCTCCGGATCGTCGGCACCGCCGGGCGGGTTGTCCATCAGGACCGCTGTCGCCGCCCCGAGCCGCAGCCGTTCATACCGCCGGTCCGAGGCGTCGCCCGCCAGATGCCGCCGGTCGGCCTGCCCCCAGCCATGGCGCGCAAGGAAGGCGGTGAGGTCCGCGCTGCGGTCAGCCATCGACCAACGCCTTCGCCAGCCCCGGACGACCACCCGTGACAAGCGCGCGACGACCGTCGCCCGCAGCCTCCAGCCGTATGCGCAGGGCGTCGGGCGGCAGGTGCCTGCCCAGCCGGTCCGGCCATTCCACCAGACAGATCGCGGTCGTAAAGGCCTGGTCCAGACCCAGTTCCCAGACCTCGTCCGGATGGGTCAGCCGGTAAAGGTCCGCATGCCAGATCTCGGTGCCGTGGTCGTCATAGACCTGCACCAGCGTGAAGGTGGGAGATGGAACCTCTTCCCCCGGGCCAAGGCGCGCCCGGATGAATGCGCGGGCGAGACTGCTTTTCCCCGCGCCAATCGGGCCTTCCAGAAGGATCACGTCGCCCGGACGGGCGAGGCCTGCCAGCTTTCGGCCCAAGACCTCGGTCTCGGTCTCGGTCGGCAAGTCAAGCGTGCGGGACGGCGCGGCGGAAAGCATGGCGCGACTGTAGCGGCCCGGGGTGCCGCTGCAAGTCTTACGCGGTCAGCATGCCCAGTGGCGCCGGGTCCCGGACCGTGGAAAGGGTGACGGCGCTTTGAACGCGGAAGGTGATCAGCGTGGCGCTGCCAGTCAGCGGTCGGAACCGGCAGGACACCAGCCGCCCGTCCAGAAGCCGAACATCGCCTTCCCAAGGCGCGCGATCCCCTGTGCTGGTGACATAGTCGGTCGCGTCGTCCCACAGAAGCGTCGGCGCGGCATGGTCCCGCCACCAGGCGCAGAGGGTGGAAATGCTCGCCTCGGACAGCAGGACCTGCGGGTCGTGCTGCCAAAGCTGGGCGTAAGCGTGGTTCGACATCACCAGCTGCCCGCCTTGCGAGAAGACCGCGACTGCGTCCTCGACAGCGTCGATCACCGACTGACCCAGTTCCACGTCGGCGCGATACCGGCGGGTGCGCGACATCTCGTGCGAGATGTCCTCGAACATGAAAGCGAGCGCACCGTTCGGATGCGGGCGGCCGATGACGCGGTAGGTCTGGCCGCCGGGCAGGCTCCAGGTTTCTTCGAAAAGGCCCATCGACGCCTCTTCCTCCAGCCGGGCCAGCTGCTTGCGCCAGCTGCGGTAGTCGCGCGGTTCGGGGATCATCGCCTTGGCGCGCATCGCATCGAGGAAGGCGTTCAGCGAGGGCCGGGCGATCAGCATCTCGGGCGTAAGGGTCGTCAGGTCGGCAAGCGCCGGGTTGAACATCTGCAGGCAGCGTGACCGGTCGAAGATCGCAAGCCCGATGGGCAGGTCGGCGAAGGTCTTGGTCAGCGTCTGCATGAACTCGCGCAGCGAGGTTTCGGCCTGCACGGCCTTGTCGGCAGCCAGCGCGTAGCACAGGGTTTCGTCGGCCTGCGGCATCCGAACAAGATCGTACCATTCCGCGCCGCTGGGCATCTGCAGCTTCAACCGGGGCAGGCGGGTGGACGGCGTGGCTTGCTGGTCGAACAGCTTTGGCAGAGGCCAGGACAGATCCTCACCCTCGGGCAAAAGCTCGACCGCGCGGATCAGGTAGGCGTGGTTTGCCCAGATCACCGAACCGTCGACCGATTCCTTCCACATCAGCACCGGTGCGCGCGACAGCACGGCGCGCTGGGTCATCACCTCCTGCTGCAGCGCTGCGGCCGAGGCCGCGTCACCCTGACCCGGTCGCGGGTCGGACTGCCCGCCATCCACGGTCAGCCGGGTCAGACCCGAGACATGCTCGGCCTTGAGGACAAGGGGTGGCGACATGCCGGGCTGCGACGAGATCTGAACCTGCCCGATCCGGGGCAGCGTCGAAAGGCGTTCGGCAAGGTTGGGGAAATCCGGGCCAAAGCGCGCGAGCAGTCGGCCCCAGGCGCGCTGGTCCTCGCCTTCCGGCAACAGCGCCCTGGCCGACGGAGAGGCATCGACCAGCCGCTCACCGTCGAACAGGAAGGCGACCCGTGCCGGGGTTGCATCGAAGATACTGGGCATTTTCGCCGGGCGGCGGGCGGTCCAGGCCTGCATCAATGCAAGCGCCGACAGCGCGACCAGCATCGCGGTCAGCACCATCCCCAAAGCCATCGCCAGTTCGCCCATTACGCAACGCCCCCAAAAAGGACTCAACTTTAACGAACGCTAGGCGCGGAAGAGTTAATTGCGGGTTAATCGCACCCTACTCGGTGATGCGGGGGTTCTCGCCCAGACCGCCGGGTGTCGCCGGGGCCACAAGGTCGCTTGCGTCCCAGACGGCCTCGACCACGGCACCAGACCGATCCGGCCGGTCCTCGGGGGCCAGGAAAGGGTCGGTCGCATTGGCAAAGGACAGATCCGCGCCTGACCGCTCCAGAAGCGTCTTGGCGATGAAAAGCCCAAGGCCCATCCCTTCATAACCGGGGCGCCTTTCGGCGTCGGGCTCGGTCCGGCGGGCGCGCACGAAGGGGTCGCCGATGCGGCCGATGAGGTTCGGCGGGAAGCCCTCGCCGTCGTCGGTGATCCGGACGATGATGTGCCGCGATGTCCATTCGCCTTCGACCCAGACCCGTGTCCGGGCGAAATCGACGGCGTTCTGCACCAGATTGCGCAGCCCGTGGATGATCTCGGGCCGCCGCAACACCAGCGGTTGCTCGGCAGTCCCGTCCTGAACCGGCGCGAAGGCGAACTCCACCTGCTTTCCGCGGGCCAGATGCGGTTCGGCGGCCTCTCGCAGGACAGCGGACAGGGGAGCCTGCCGCATGTGGCGGTCGTCCTTTCCGGCCCGGCCCATGTCGCGCAGGATGTCACGGCAGCGGTCGGCCTGATCGCGGATCAGCCGGGCGTCTTCCTGCAGCTCGGGATGCCCCTCCAGCTCTTCGATCAGCTCGGCGCTGACCAGCTTTATGGTGGCCAGCGGCGTCCCAAGCTCATGCGCGGCAGCGGCGACGACCCCAGCGAGATCGGTCAACTTCTGTTCCCGCGCCAGCGCCATCTGCGTGGCCAGAAGCGCCTCGGACATCGACCGCATCTCGGTTGCGACCCGGCGGGAGTAAAGCCCGAGAAACAGGATCCCGATCACGATCGACAGCCAGAAGCCGAAAGCGAACAGCGGCGGAATGACCAGGGCCTGCCCGTCCGCAAAGCGTAGGGGAACGTGCCAGAACAGGGCGACCGTCACGACCAGGATCGCCAGCGCGCCCAGCGCAACGGTCGACCGCAGGCGCAGGACGCTGGCGGAAATGGTGACCGGGGCAAGCACCAGGATCGCGAACGGGTTGGTCAGACCGCCGGTCAGGAACAGCAGGAACGCCAGCTGCGCCAGATCGAACAGAAGCGTGAAGAAGGCCTCGGCCTCGGTCAGGCGGCGGTTTTCCGGGAAGAGCATGACGAGAAGAAGGTTCGCCAGCACCGAGAGGCCGACAGCCAGAGCCGTCAACCCAAGCGGCAGGTCCAGCCCGTAAACCTGGCTTGCCACCAGAATGGCCGCAACCTGACCGGCAATCGCCATCCAGCGCAGGACGATCAGCGTGCGCAGCCGCACCCAGTTGGCTCCGTCCTCATGTGCCTGAAAGCCAGTGGCCAGGGTTGCCATGCTGTGACCGGTTGTCCCTCTTCTGGATTGGCCATTGTTAAGGGCGGCCCCATCTGAGATCAATGCGACCCGTCAGACAGGGGGATCCGCCATGACCAAGCTTTACGCCGGAGTGGCCGCAGCGGCCTTAGCGGCCCTTCTGGGGGCCTCGGCCTGGTATGTGGTGGCAAACCGGGGCGATGACGTCTTCGCCGACTGCCGTCAGGGTCAGGTCGCCGGGGGGGATATCGGCGGGCCGTTCACGCTGGTGAACACGGCCGGTCAGTCCGTTACCGAAGCCGAAGTGCTGACCAAGCCGTCGCTCGTCTATTTCGGCTACACCTTTTGCCCTGATGTCTGCCCCTTCGACATGTCCCGCAATGTCGAGGCCGTCGATCTTCTGGACGCCAAGGGAATCGACGTGACCCCGGTCTTCATTTCCATCGACCCGGACCGCGATACGCCCGAGGCGCTGGCCGATTACGCGTCGAACATGCATCCGAAGATTGTCGCGCTGACGGGCAGCGAGAATCAGGTAAAGGCGGCGTCGCAGGCCTACAAGACCTTCTACGCAAAGCGCGATACCGGGGATGAATTCTACCTGATGGATCATTCGACCTTCACCTATCTGATGTTGCCAGGCGCCGGTTTTGTGGATTTCTTCCGCCGCGAGATTACATCTGACCAAATGGCGGAAAGCGTTGCTTGTTTTGTCGAGGCAGGCAAAGCTGCGCGCTGACGCCCGTCCCACGAGCAGGAACACCGAATGAGCGAAGACCTTGCCGCCGATCTCGGCCCGGACCGCACGCTTCTTCTGGTCGACGATGACGAGCCTTTCGTCAAGCGCTTGGCCAAGGCGATGGAGAAACGTGGATTTCTACCCGAAACGGCGCAAAGCGTGGCCGAAGGGCGGGCCAAGGCAATTGCACGGCCTCCTGCCTATGCCGTTGTCGACTTGCGGCTGGAAGACGGTAACGGGCTGGAAGTGATCGAGACGCTGCACGAAAAGCGCCCGTCCTGTCGCGTCGTGGTACTGACCGGCTATGGCGCGATCGCGACGGCTGTTGCGGCAGTGAAGATCGGCGCGATCGATTATCTGTCCAAGCCCGCCGACGCCAATGACGTGACGAACGCGCTGCTCGCCCGGGGTGGAAACCTGCCGGAGCCGTCCGAAAACCCGATGTCGGCCGACCGCGTGCGCTGGGAACACATCCAGCGGGTCTATGAAATGTGCGACCGGAATGTTTCGGAAACGGCGCGCAGGCTTTCGATGCACCGGCGGACCTTGCAGCGCATCCTCGCAAAGCGCAGCCCCAAATAGTTAACACTTCTTGCGCCGTTCCAGTATTGAGCCTATTGAAGAGACGTCTTTATCCAAGGGGGATCAGACGTTGAAAGTCGACTTGAATAGCCTATCCTTGAAAGAGCTGAAGGATCTGCAATCGCAGGTAGCAAAAGCGATTTCGGGATTTGAGGATCGCCGCAAGAAAGAACTCCTTGCAGAGCTGGATGAAATCGCCAAAGCCAAAGGCTTTTCGCTTGCCGAATTGACTGGCGCTGCCCCAACCCGCAAGCGGTCGCCTTCTGTGGCGAAATATGCGAATCCTGCGAATGCCGCCGACACCTGGTCGGGCCGTGGCCGCAAGCCGCGCTGGTTCTCCGAGGCGCTGGCCAAAGGCAAAAAGCCGGAAGACATGGCGATCTGAAGCTCAGCTCTGCGCTGAAAGCCATTTCAGAAAAGCCCGGGCCGCCGCACGCTTTGGCCCGGGCAATGTGACGACAAAGTAGGCCGGAAGTTTTTCCCGGCTTTCGTGCACGATGCGCAATCGGCCTTCCGCTACGTCGGATTCAATCAGCGCCACGCTTTCCACCACCAGCCCCAGTCCCTGCCGGGCCGCCGCCAGCGCCAGTTCCTCGCTGCTGATATCGGTGCTGCTCAGCGCGGCAGGGTCCAGCCCCAACTGGCGCAGATAGGCGTCCTGCTCGGCCCAGTTGCGCGATAGGACCCAGTCCATCTCTGCCATCTCCTCGACGGTCGGGTTGCGATCCCCGATCAGCGAGGGCGCCCCGGCGATCACCAGCCGCGCCGAGGTGAGGTAACTCGTCTCGACCCCCGGCCAGTCGCCGTTGCCGTAGCGGATCGCAAGGTCCATCCGTTCCCGGTGCAGATCGACGACCTTGCTGTCGGGATGCAGCGACAGTCCGATATCGGGATGCGTTTCCCAGAAGTCCCGCAGCCGCGGCATCAGCCATTGCGCCGCAAAGGTCGCTGTCAGGGTGATGCGGACCGGGCGGTCGCCCTCACCGGCCCGCAACGCCTCCAGCCCGCGCTGGATCGCGCTGAAGCCTTCGCCAAGTGCCTGCGCCAGCTGCTCGCCATCCGCTGTCAGGCTGACCCCGCGCCCCTCGCGCTGGACCAGCGGGCGGCCCAGGGCCTCCTCCAGCGCGCGGACCTGCTGGGCCACGGCGGCATGCGTTACGTTCAGCACCCGCGCTGCCTGGCTGAAGTTCCGCAACTCGGCGGTGGCCGCGAAGGCCCGCAAGGCGGTCAGCGAGGGCAGGCTGCGCCAGTCGATCATATGTTAGGCCACCTTACAGTTCAGAAGACTTCCTGAGTGGCATCATGGCCCCATTCATGGCAAAAGCAATCATCGAAAGCCGAAAAGGAGAAAGGCCATGTTGAATATCTTTGCCGAAGCCCTGCTGATCGCGACCCGCCTGGGTCAGTCCACGGACCGCGCTCCGTCGCGCCGCGAACCGCGCCGCAGCCCGCGTGAGTTCATGGAGATCGAGGGTCTTCACACTGCAGACTACCTGCGGAATCAGGGCCGCTGATGTCGGGTCGCTGTTCCCGTCAATCGCAGGCGGCCAGAAGCCGCGCCACTGTCGCCGTATAGTCCGCCCGCGCCTCTGCGGGCGGACGAAGTCGTATTTCCAGCCGGTGGATCATCCCTGGCAACGGTCGCCCGAAAAGCTTGTCGGCCTCCGCCTCGCTAAACCCCGCGATCCGTACGGCCTCCAGCCAGGCCGAAACCTTGTCCGCCGCCTTGATCGTCTTCTTGATCGGCGCAGGCAACACTGCCGGCAGCCCAAATCGCAGATGCACCGCAGCCGTCAGCCGCAGGTCAAGCTCGCCATAGCCGGGGCCCACTGCCGCCTTCACCGGACTGATCATGTCGCCGATCACATATTCCGGCGCATCATGCAGCAGCGCAGCCAGCCGCCAGCGCGGCGCGGCACCGGGGTTCATCCGGGTAAAGATCTCCTCGACCAGCAGCGAATGCTCGGCCACCGAATAGGGCCAGTCTCCTTTCGTCTGCCCGTTCCAACGCGCGACGAAGGCAAGGCCATGCGCGATGTCCTCGACCTCGATGTCCATCGGCGTCGGGTCCAGAAGGTCCAGCCTTCGCCCTGAAAGCATCCGTTGCCAGGCGCGGGGTTGTTTCATCGGTTGGCCTTTGTTGTCTGTGTCGCAGATCAATGCTATCTGCCCCCGCAACCAAGGATCAAGGAGAGCACCGCATGGCTGCGGATTACATCGTCAAAGACATCGCCCTCGCCGAATTCGGCCGCAAGGAACTGACCATCGCCGAGACCGAGATGCCGGGCCTTATGGCCTGCCGCGAGGAATTCGGCGCCGCCAAGCCGCTGAAAGGCGCGCGCATCGTCGGCAGCCTGCACATGACGATCCAGACCGCCGCGCTCATCGAGACGCTGGTGGCGCTGGGCGCCGATGTTCGCTGGGCCTCCTGCAACATCTTCTCGACCCAGGACCACGCCGCCGCGGCCATCGCGGCTGCGGGCATCCCGGTCTTTGCCGTCAAGGGCCAGACCCTGACCGAGCATTGGGATTACCTCGACAAGTCCTTCATGTTCCCCGAAGGCGCGAACATGATCCTCGACGACGGCGGCGATGCAACGCTTTACGTCCTTCTCGGCGCGCGTGCCGAAGCCGGCGAAGAGATCATCGCCGTCCCGCAGTCCGAGGAAGAGGAAGTCATCAAGAAGCAGATCGCCAAGCGGATGAAGGAAACCCCCGGTTTCTTCACCAAGACCAAGGAGGCCATCAAGGGCGTCAGCGAAGAAACCACCACGGGCGTCCACCGCCTGTACGACCTGCACAAGAACGGCCAACTGCCCTTCCCGGCGATCAACGTCAACGACAGCGTCACCAAGTCGAAGTTCGACAACAAGTACGGCTGCAAGGAATCGCTGGTCGACGGTATCCGCCGCGCGACCGACACCATGATGGCCGGCAAGGTCGCGGTCGTCTGTGGCTATGGCGACGTAGGCAAAGGCTCGGCAGCCTCGCTGCGCGGCGCGGGTGCGCGGGTGAAAGTCACCGAAGTCGATCCGATCTGCGCGCTGCAGGCCGCGATGGACGGCTATGAAGTGACCCTGCTGGAAGACGAAGTCGCCAGCGCCGACATCTTCATCACCACCACCGGCAACCGGGACGTCATCCGCATCGAGCATCTGCGCGCGATGAAGGACATGGCCATCGTCGGCAACATCGGCCACTTCGACAACGAGATCCAGGTCGCTGCCCTCCGGAACCACAAGTGGACCAACATCAAGGAACAGGTCGACATGATCGAGATGCCCTCGGGCAACCGCATCATCCTGCTGTCCGAAGGCCGCCTGTTGAACCTGGGCAACGCCACGGGCCATCCGTCCTTCGTGATGTCTGCCAGCTTCACCAACCAGGTCCTCGCCCAGATCGAGCTTTGGACCAAGGGCAACGACTACGCCCCGGGCGTCTACATCCTGCCCAAGGCGCTGGACGAAAAGGTGGCCCGTCTGCACCTGAAGAAGATCGGCGTGAAACTGACCGAACTGCGCAAGGACCAGGCCGATTACATCGGCGTCAAGGTCGACGGCCCGTTCAAGTCGGACCACTACCGCTACTAGTCAGGCAAAGCGGCCCGGTTCATGCCGGGCCGCGCCTTAGGTCTGTTGCGCGGTCTCGACGGCCTTGACCTCGGCGGCGGCAAGCGTGGGCGACTTCTGGGACATCAAGCCCCAGAGGAAGCCTCCAGTAAGGCTTTGCAGTCCCAGCGCTGACAGGACGGCCACCAGCGATGCGGCGCGGGTAATCAGGCCCGGATCGATGGGTCCGAACCCGTTTGCCGCCCAATGACCGACCGCCGCGATGGTGGCGACCAGCGCCAAGGCAAGGAAGATCGCCCCGCCCTGGCAGGCGCTTTCCACTGACAGACGCGCCCGCAGCCGCTCGAACCGGGGGGAGGTCGGCAGAAGGTTCATCCGGACCGCGAACAGCCGCGCCAGGACATGGAACCACATCAGCTGGAAGCCGATGATGATGAAGGTCGCGGCAAAGATCATCGCGCCCGTGTCCAGCGTCAGCGCGCCAAGATCCAGCGGCCCGAAGAGAAGCGGCAGGAACAGCGCCGCGCCGAGCAGGAACAGCATCGCGCCCGGGTAAAGGAACAGGCTGAACGGCGCGAAGGTGAGAAGCAGCTTCAGGTGCCGCCAGCCGTCGTGCCATGTCCGCAGATGCGGCTTCCTGGACCGGCCATCGGGTTTCAGCGTCGTTGGAACCTCGACGATTTTCAGCCCGGCCATCGCAGCGCGCATCACCATCTCGGGGCAGAATTCCAGCTGCTCGGTGATCAGGTTCAGGGCCAGAATCTTGTCCCGCACAAAGCCGCGCAGACCGCACTGAAAGTCGCCAACCGGCGCGCCGTACAGCACCCGGCCGGTAAAGGACAGCACGGGGTTCCCCAGATAGCGGTGCAGGAACGGCATCGCGCCGGGCTCGATCCCGCCGCGGAAGCGGTTGCCCATCACCAGGTCGGCCCCGCCGCGCAGGGCTTCGACAAAGCCATCCAGGCGCGAGAAATCATAGCTGTCGTCGCTGTCGCCCATGATGACGAATCGGCCCTTCGCCGCCGCGATCCCGGTCGACAGCGCAATCCCGTTGCCGCGCCGCGGGGCCAGCACGACCCGGGCGCCATGCGCCTCGGCGATCTCGCGGCTGCCATCGGTCGACCCGTTGTCGGAAATCAGCACTTCGCCCTTGATGCCGGTCCGCGCAAGGAAACCCTTGGCCTTGTCGATGCAGGTCGCCAGCGTCTCCGCCTCGTTCAGGCAGGGCATCAGGATGGTCAGTTCAAGCATCGGCCGGTTCCTCCGGAATCGCGCGCGGAAATACTGCGGCGATTTTCTTGATATTGCGATGGAAACTGCGCCGAAAATGGGGCGTCGTCAGGCTGGAACCGGGGCACAGGGCCCACGAAGTCTTGGAAGTAGATGATTTTCGCCACAGTCATGACTGTTTCCGAATAGATAGATGATCATTGGCAAGACTGGACACAGAACACAGTCCCGGAAACATCACGACGCAGGTCCCAGGGTGAAATCCATCTCCGAATCACGGTCGCATGTCGTCTGGCTGATCTGCCTTGCCGGCTTTGCGTTCGTTGCGCTGAACGCCTTGCGCGCCTGGCCGCAGATTTCGGACCTGCTTCTGAATGCGGATGGCGACGATCAGATGCGACTGGTCGTGGTCCGCGACTGGCTGGCCGGGCAAGGCTGGTTCGACGTCCGGCAATACCGGGTCCTGCCGCCCGAAGGCATCTCGCTGCACTGGTCGCGCTATCTGGATGCGGGCATTGCCGGAGTGCTGACCGTAGCCGGATGGGTGCTGCCGCCAACTCAGGCCGAACTCGCAACCGTCATCCTCTGGCCCAGCCTGCTGGCCTGCCTGATGGTGCTGATCCTTGCGCATGGCACCAGACGGCTTTTCAGCGCCCCCGCAGCGGTCGGTGCGCTGGCGATCTTCCTCAGCTGGGGCAAGCTTGGGGGCGAATTCGTGGCCCCCCGGATCGATCATCACAACGTGCAGATCCTCTGCGCCACAGCCCTGTTCTATCTGGCGCTTGTCCCCGGTCGGGCCTGGCTTCTGGGCGCGCTGGGAGGTGTGGCCACGGCGCTGGCGCTGGCCATCGGGCTGGAGATGCTGCCCACCCTGGCTGCGATCTGGGGGCTGATGGGCATTCGGCACGCCTTTGACGAACCGGGCTCGGGCGAGTGGCTGATCGGCTTTGGTGCGGCGATCACGCTGGCTGCGCCGGCGCTGATGGCCGGGCAGACGGCTCCTGCGGACTGGGGGGTCCTATACTGCGACGTGCTGGCCCCTCCGATCCTGGCGCTGGGCGCGGTGGGTGTCGTGGCGACGCTTGTTCCCGTCTTCGCTGCGCGCTGGCTGCGGGGGCCCGTCGCCCGCATCCTGACCCTGTTCATCCTGACCGGGCTTGGTCTCTGGATGGCCTGGCCGGTGCTGGGCCATTGCCTTGCCGGGCCTTATTCTGAAGTCGCCCCCGAAGTGCGCCAGATCATCGCGCAGAACGTGACCGAAGCGCGGTCTGCAGCACTTCTCTGGACACAGGACCCCGAGCTTCTGGGCCGGGTCCTCGGGCCGCCGCTGGTGATCGGCCTGATGGCATTGGCGCTTGCCTTGCGGCTGCGTGGCCGGCTGGAACGGGCGCAGTCCATCGCCCTTCTGCAAGCCTTCCTGGTGTTCGGCGCGGGACTGGCCGTTGCCCTGGTGCAGATCCGCGCCGCCAACCTGATGACGCCGGCCCTGCCCCTGCTGGGAGGGTTCCTCGTCCATGCCTTTGCCCGCATCCCGCGCGAAAGCGTCTTGCGGGTGCCTGCCGTGATTGCGCTGGTGCTGGCCCTGCCGACGACGGTCGAACGCGTCGCAACCTGGGCACTGCACCCATCACCGGCTGCGCGTACCGCTGACCCCTCTGCAGTCGCGACCGGTCCGCAATCCGATTGCCGCTCGCTTCCCGCGATGGCCGAAGTCGCCAGCCTTCCGACCTCGGTCCTGTTCACCACCCTGAACCTCGGCCCGACGATCCTGACCTACACTTCGCATTCCGTCACTTCGGCCGGCTACCACCGCAACCCGGACGCCTTCTGGAACGGGGTCGGCGCCTTCACGACCGAGACCGCCCTGCGCGAGGCGCTGACCCGGTCCCGGGCCGACTATCTCGTCCTCTGCGCTGGGGGCGGGCTGGAGGCCACAAGCCCGACCCTGAGCATGATCCTGTCGGGCACGACACCTGGCTGGCTGACCGACGTGACCGGGGACCGCAATCTGGTCCGGGTTTTCCAGATCGACAGGACAGACCTCGCCGCCACGGGAACCGCGCCGTGATCGCCACCCGGGCATCAGACCGCACGCTGCTGCGCTTTCTGGTCGTCGGGGCCAGCCTTGCGGCGCTGTACGCGACCCTCGCCGCGCTGGCGACATCGCAACTGCCGTGGCCGAAGGCGCTTTCTTCTGCGCTGGCCTGGGTCGTCTGCATTCCCATCGGCTTTCTCAGCCACCGCCGGTTTACCTTCACGACGCGCACACCGCGCCGGCACGCGCTGTGGCTTTATGGCGCGACGCAAGTGCTGGGGATCGGCATCGCCTCGGGCGTCAGCTACCTGCTGGCCCGGGGCCAGTTCTGGCCCGACCTTTTCGTCCATCTCTTCGCCTCGGGCCTCGCGGCCATCGCCAGCTATCTGATCAACCGCTGGTTCGTCTTCCTCGACCCGTCGGCAGAGTGACGGACAGGCCAAGAATTTCCCCTTCCCGAAACAGATCGGGCAGACTACCGTCTGCACCGTTAACGATCACCGTTCCAGTCAAGGGAGACACGAGGATGGGCAAGAGGGACGACCTCATCGCGAAATACGCCGATGACCTGAAGAACAAGTGCAAGGTGACGCCGGACATGGCGCTTCTGACGAAAGTCACGATCGGCTGCGGCCCTTCGATCTATGACAATGACGCCTCGACCGTCGCTGCTTCCGACAAGGAAGAGCTGGAGCGGATCAAGGCCAACTTCCTGGTCAAGAAGCTGGGCCTCAAGGATGGGCCCGCCCTGATGGAAGGCATCAACGCGGCTGTCGACACCTACGGCAAGTCCGAGCGCAACAAGCTTCGTGCGGTGTTCTACTATCTGCTGGTCAAGCATTTCGGCAAGGAATCCGCCTACAAGTGACGTCCGCCAAAGGGGACGCCGCAAAGGCCCGTGCCGCCTGGCGCGGGCCTTCATCATTTGCCCGTCGGATTTGACGAAAACCTTCGCCACTCGCGCCTTGCCCGGTGTGCAGGATTCGGGGCATGAAGGTGAAGTCAGGGCAGGACGCCCGGGACCCTTATACAGATCACGCGGTGCTTCGGGGTGTGCGCGTGGGTTGGATGGAGGGTTCCGTAGGGGTGCGGGGCCCTTCATTCATTTTGTGCATCCCCTTCACCGACCCAGCGCCGGATTGGTCCTGTGGCGCCTCAAACCGTGGGTTGCCATGCCCCATGCAAATGCGTGGCCTCACTGTCACCCGGCCAGGGCGGCATCGTGATGCAGATGAAGGTCAACGGCACATCCCCGACGTTGCGATACTGGAATGCCGTTCCGACCGGTATGTCGATCGACACGCCCGACCGCAGGGACGTCACCCGTTCTTCCCTTGCGTCCTTGCGCCAGATTTCACCCTCGCCCTCCAGCACGAACCAGAACTCGCTGACCGTGGCATGAACCGTCGCGCGGTTGATCTGGCCCGGCGGCACCGTGCTGTGAATCATGTTGCCCGTCGTGCCATCCATGATGAACCGGATATCGGCACCCGCGGGCGACTTGGCGTCAGGACTTTCGGGAAGACGTGTCTGTTTCATGGTGGACTCCTGTTGGGAGGGATCGAAAGTCCCCGCCTGCCTTGCACGGATCAAGGCAGCCCTCCCGCGTGGACGGGCACCTGTTCGACGTTCCCGCCTTAGAACAGCATCAGCACCAGACCGATGATCCCGCAGCCGACGATCACGTTGACCCCGTCAATCACGGTCAGCATGAATTTGCGCTGGCCGAAGGCGTAGTTCATCGCGACCCAAGGCATCACGCTGAAAGCGCCGATCCCAAGGCCTGCCGTCAAACCCTCGCCGACTGTATCGATTGCCGTCATCCCGAAGATGTGCCGCATCATCCCGGCGGCCAGCACCATGCCGATGAGCCCGATGACGAAGGGCATCTTGTCCGACGCGTTGGCAGGCCTGCCGTCCGGTCCCAGCTTGATCTCTGCCGCGGCCATCCAAGGCTTCGACATCGACATGTACCAGACGGCCCCGAAGGCGAAGGCCGCGATACCGGCTGCGATCACGTTGAGGAATTCCATGGCTGTCCCTTCCTGTTGTTTTGCAGGAAGGATGCCGCAAATCGCGCTTTCAGGGAAGCGTTCAGCCGATCCGGCCCCGGACGCCCCCGGTCTGGCCCCGGTCCAGAAGCAGATGGTCCAGCAGCACGCAGGCCATCATCGCCTCGCCCACCGGCACGGCGCGGATGCCGACGCAGGGGTCGTGGCGGCCCTTGGTGATCAGGTCGACCTCGGCCCCGGCTTGCGTCACCGTCTGGCGCGGCGTCAGGATCGACGAAGTCGGTTTCACCGCAAACCGGCAGACCACCGGCTGGCCCGAGGAGATGCCGCCCAGAATCCCGCCCGCATGGTTCGACAGGAACTCTGGCCCGTGCGGCCCCATGCGGATCTCGTCGGCGTTTTCCACCCCGGTCAGCGCCGCCGCCGCCATGCCGTCGCCGATCTCCACGCCCTTCACGGCGTTGATCGACATCATCGCCGAAGCAAGGTCGCTGTCGAGTTTGCCATAAAGCGGCGCCCCCAGCCCTGCCGGAACGCCCTCGGCCACGACCTCGATCACCGCCCCGACCGAGTTGTGCGACAGCCGCAACTCGTCCAGGTATTCCGCCCATTCGACGGCGGCCTGCGCGTCGGGCACCCAGAAGGGGTTCTGCTCGACCTGGGCGGCGTCGAACCGTGACCGGTCAATGCCCTTGGTCCCCATCTGCACCATGTACCCGGTGATCTTAAGCCCCGGCACCAGCGCCGCCAGCGCAGCCCGCGCCACGCCCCCTGCTGCAACCCGCGATGCCGTCTCGCGCGCCGAAGACCGCCCGCCGCCCCGGTAATCTCGGATGCCGTATTTCTGGTGATAGGTGATGTCCGCATGCCCCGGCCGGAACGACTGCGCGATCTCGCCGTAGTCCTTCGACCGCTGGTCGGTGTTCTCGATCATCAGCTGGATCGGCGTGCCCGTCGTCTTGCCCTCGAACACCCCTGACAGGATGCGGACCTCGTCCGGCTCTTTCCGCTGGGTGGTGAACTTGTTCTGCCCCGGCTTCCGCTTGTCCAGCCAAGGCTGGATATCCGCCTCGGCCAGGCTCACCCCCGGAGGGCAGCCATCCACTGTGCAGCCAATGGCCGGCCCGTGGCTTTCGCCCCAGGTGGTGACGCGGAAAAGATGTCCGAAGGTGTTCAGGCTCATGGGGCTTATCCTCGCTTGGGCATCGGCATACAGGCCGCAAGGCCCCTGTCACAAGCCCTCGCCCGACGGAAAATCCGCCCGCTTGCGTGCAACAGTCACGCTTCCGTGAATTTTCCGCCTCGCTGGGGGTTGAAATGCCGCACCCCGGGCCCACCTTACTCCCTTGCGGGCCGGGCCCCTCTGACGACACGTGTCGTGATGTCGGACCGCATCGAGAAATCGTGCTCGATGTCATGCCCGGCGCTCTGCCCCTCAGAAGGCTGACCTCTCGACGCACCCGAATAAAGGTTCACGGGGATGGAATTCCTCTTCTACGAGTTCGTCAACAAGCCGTTGTGGCTTTGGCTGATGTTCCTGGCCATCGTCATCGCGTTGATGATCTTCGACCTGGGAGTGCTGCACAAGGACGACCACGAGCTGGGTGTGGCTGAAAGCCTGAAGCTTTCCGCCTTCTACATCGCCATAGCCATCGCCTTCGGCGGCTACATCTGGTGGGCCTGGCAGAACGGCACCATTGTCACCAGTGACGGTACCAACCCGGTGGCCAGTTACTTCCAAGGCTACATCATCGAGAAAGTGCTCTCGATCGACAACGTCTTCGTCATCTCGCTGATCTTCGGCTACTTCGCTATCCCCCGGAAATACCAATACCGTGCCCTCGTCTGGGGCATCATCGGCGTCATCATCCTGCGCGGCATCATGATCGCCATCGGGGCCGAGCTGATTTCCAACTACGGGTGGGTCACCCTGGTCTTCGCCGCTTTCCTTGCCTTCACTGGTATCAAGATGCTGGTGGTGCCGGAAGGCGACACCGACGTGTCGAAGAACCCGGTGGTGAAGCTGACCGCGAAGTACATGAACGTGACCAAGGACCTGCACGGGCAGAAGTTCTTTGTCCGCCAGCCGCACCCGACGACGGGCAAGCTGGTTATGTTCGCCACACCCCTGTTCGTGGCGCTGATCGTCATCAACTTCGCCGACCTGATCTTCGCCGTCGACTCGGTGCCCGCGATCTTCCTGATCACCACCGACACCTTCATCGTCTACACCGCGAACATTATGGCCATCCTCGGCCTCCGCGCGCTGTACTTCGCGCTGGCAGCCTTGGTGCACCGCTTCCACTACCTGAAGTACGCGCTGGCCATTGTGCTGATCTTCATCGGCCTGAAGGGCTTCTACAGCTACTTCTTCGGCAAGTTCGACCCCTACCTGTCGCTGGCGATCACCATCGGCATCATCGTGGCCGGCATCGTCTACTCACTGTGGAAAACCCGCGGCGACGACGACGGGCATGGGAAAGAGGTCAAGGCGGCTGAATAACTCCGCCATTTGAGGCAGGCAGCAGTCGCCCGTCCCGAGGATATCGGGGCGGGCGTTTCCTATTCGGTGCCCTGCCGGATCTGCGTCGTCAGGTCGTACCCCGCAGGCACTCCAGCGATGCGCAGAACGGAAAGCCCCAGCGTTACCTCGAGTGTGCCGTCCGTTCGTCGCGCGATCTGCGGCGGCTTCGGCCAGGCGCTCAGGTCATAGACCTGCTCGGCTCCCCAGTGGCTCAGATGTGTGACCCCGCCATAGGCCAGCACGAAGACCACCGCCCCCGGCCCCGGGTCGATCAGGTTGATCCCAGTGCCCGCGTGAACGGTATCGTTGCCGCCCCCCAGCCGCACCTTGTTCCGCCCCGGCCCGGTATGCACGACCGAAGACCCATCGCCGTCATGGAGCTCGTCATTGCCATGCCCGCCGTAGATCCGGTTCCGCGCCGCCGTGCCGATGATCGTGTCGTCGCCTGTGCCGCCGTCCAGCACGTCCCGCCCGCCGCCGCCGATCAGCCGGTCATTCCCCGCCCCGCCATAGAAGAAATGGCGCGAGCTGTCCGACACGGAAATCGCCCGCAGCACATCATCCCCCTCGCCACCATAGAACGTGGCTCCGCCGTACTTCGGCCCGATCATCACGTCGTTCCCGCGTGAGCCGCGGACATCGACCATCACCCGTTCCGTCGTCTCGAAATGGATCGGGCTGTCGGGATGCGCGACGATCCGCAGCGTGCGGGGTGACTTCTTCGCCGCCTCCGTATCCTCGTGCCGGGCCAGCACCGTCGCGATGCGGATGTTTTCCACGTTCATCGGGCAGTGCAGGACATAGCCATCCGGCCCGCCCAGATACCAAAGCGTATCGTTGCCGCCGTCCCTGGTTTCCTGGATCTTCTCGGCCTCGGCCCCATAGGCCCAGTAGTTGTCGTTGCCCCGCTGGCCTTCCAGCACCACGGACCCATCGACCGCCATCATCGCATTGACCCCGTCCGCCGGGTTTTCAAACCCCCGCAGGTCCAGCCCCAGGTCCAGCGCCCCCTTCACCAGCTCGCCCCTCAGCACGTCCATCGGAGCGGTGGCGATCAAGTTCTCCGTCTCCCCCGGATCGGCGACCACGTCGTAGACATGCTCCTCGCCGTTGGGATAGCGGAAATAGCGGTACTGGCAGAACCCATCAATGGAAGGCCGCACCGACAGCGTCCCGAAGACCGAGGTGACGGGCGATTTCGTCGTGTCGAAGCTCCCGAAACTTGGGTCCACCAGCGGCAGCAGACTTTGCCCCGAGGTCCAGTCCGGGCGCGGCGGCAACCCGGCCAACTGCATCACCGTCTTGGGGAAGTTGTGCAAGGACACCGGCAGGTCGATCACCCGCCCCTTCGTCATCCGGGGCGACCAGATGCCCAAAGGCACATGCGCCGCCGAATCCCACTGGCTCATCTTGTGGAAACTGTCGTGGTTCCCAAGGTTGAACCCGTTGTCCGACAGAAAAACCACCGTCGTCCTGCCCCCCAGAGGCGAGGCCTCCAGCGCGTCCAGGAACCGCCCGATTTCGTGGTCGACATGGCTGATCGCCGCGAAATAGGCCCGGACGACCTGTCGCCAGCCATCATCCCCGCCCTTTTCCGGCGTCCAGTTGCCGTTGGCGATATAGGCCGCCTCGTATACCGCAAAGCCGGGGGGCGGGCCGTAGTAATCTTCAGGCGCCGCGATGTCGGGCCAGCGGATCTGGCTGGGATCGTACAGCTGGTAGAACCGGTCCGGGCATTCCAGATTGTAGTGCGGATGCTTGAAGCCAAGCTGGATCAGGTGCCGCCGCGCCGGGTCGGCCCGCCCCAGGAAATCGATCGCGTTCTGCGACACCGTGTAGTCGTAGAACAGCTTGTCCTGCGCGCCATCGTCGTCCGGGCTGTTGATGCCCGCGATCCCCGGACCCCTGTCCAGATACTGCTTCACCTTCTCGCGCCCGCCACTGTCGAAGGCTGGCACATCCTCGTGGAACAGGACGCGCCGGTAACGCTCGGGCATCGGCTTGTAAGTCGCGTCCACCTTGCCGGTGGTGAAGGTGTAGAACCCCGCCCGCCGCAGGTCATAGACCCAGGCCTTCTCCGGCGGCAGCACCTGCCGCCAGAAGCGGTTCAGGTCCACGAGCCCCGTCCGAAATGGCGAAAGGCCAGTCGCCAGTTCCGCCCGGCACGGCGCGCAAAGCGGGATCGTCGCGTAGGCATTGCCGAACCGCACCCCGTTGTTCAACAGCCGGTCCAGGTTCGGCGTCTGGATGCGGATGCCGAAGGTGTCGCGCCAGGTGAAGACGTCGATCATGTCATCCACCCAGATGACACAGATGTTGTCGTCCTTGATGGTTCCTGCGTCGAAGGCCATTAGCCGCCCGTAAGCCTTAGCCGCGCGGGCAAGGCCCAACGGACAAGCGCCCCTTCGCCAAGATCGCCCCGCAACGCCCCCCGGTTGGACGGATAGGGCCCCGTCCCCGGTTCTGTCGCGTGGGCATAGGTCACAAAGACCTCGCCTTCCGGGCGGACCGAACAGCGCAGCACCACGACCCGGCTATCGGCCTTGTCGATCTCGACGCCCGTGATCACCGCGCCGTTCATCACCCCTTCCAGCGCGAACCCGGCCAGCGGGCCTGCGCCGAAAGGGTCTGTTGCGTCGATCATCAGCGCCTCTTGCGCCTCGCAGATCAGGCGGATGTCAGTGCCCGCCCGTTCCGCCAGCTGGATCGTCGGGCAAAGCCACTTGCCGCCGCCTTGAACGGCCAGCAGCGCCTCGGTCAAAAGCTGCGCTTTCTGCAGCCGCCCGGCTTCGGTCAGCCGCCCGGTGTCGTCGATCTGGAAGGCGTAAGATGGCGCCGCAAAGACCAGCCGGTGATCGCCGTGGTTCCAGGACAGCTCCCACTGGCCCTCAAGCCCCGGCCCGCGCGTCACGGTTTGCGTGCCGCAGTCGAAGGCCGTGATGAAGATGGGGCGCGCAAGACCCTGCTTGGCCATGCCGCGGGTAATCCGCTCCATCAGGGCGATCATCCCGTCGCGGTAGGCGATGCCATCGCCTGTAAGGTCCTCAAGAGTGTAGTCAAGGACGACCGCCAGCACCTGCGCACCGACCCCCAGCCGGGCCGCCGCCGCTTTCAGGTTGGCGCAGGCCTGGTCCATGTTCGCCACGGCAAGCCCCAGGCCCAGATCATGCGACGTCGAAGACGTGTCCGTCTCGGCACGGACCATGACCAGGGGCAAAGACCGGTATGCTGCCCTTTCGCGGGCCAGAAGTTCGTCAGCGATCAGGGCTTCGACGGTAAGCTCGCGCAGGGGCTCTAGTTCGGCTGTCGCGACGGCTTCTCCCTCGCCGCCCTGTCCGACGGCGCCGATGTCATCGGCCGGGGTCAGGACATGCCAGGGGAAGCGTGCCGGACCGGGCGAGCCGAGGCCCGCCCGCGCGCCGCCGATCCCCAGCACGGCCAGCAACGACCCCCGCGACTCTGCAATCACCGCGCCGCCCGACATATGCCGCCGATAGCCGCGCGGGCCGTCGGCCCCCGGCATGTTGGCCTGAAAGAACACCCAGTCCCCCTCGCGGCGGGGGGCCCAGAGATCGATGTCCTGCGGCAACTCCGGCAGGGGCAGCGCCTCACCCGCGACCACCGCTTGCGGCTTCAGGTCCAACCGCGCGGCGATGTCGGCAATCACCTTGTCCGACAGGCGCAGGATGAGGCCGGTCTCGTCATAGCGGATCACGTCGCCGTTCTCGGCCCGGATGATCACGCCTTCTGGTGGGATCGGTTTTTCAGCCATCAGAACAAAGCCTTGAATCGTTCCGGCAGGCGGTAAACCCCCTTGGGACGCGCCCCGCCCGGAGCGAAGTAGACCACCTTCTTCTCGCGCCAGCCATCGACCATTTCCTTGCGGAACTCGGGGAAGTCCACGGTTTCGGCCCGCGGCTTTTCCTTCGACAGCGACTTGTAGGTTTCCCAGGCCGTGTCCCAGCCGGTCTTCTCCCGTTCCACCTCCTCCAGCGCGCCGCTCTGGATCACCCGCTGCTCACGCCGCTTGGCCAGCCGCGCCTCGGTCATGTCATGGTCGATGAAACGCAGGTGGAAGAGGTAGAGATGCGGGTCCAGATGCAGCTTCGGATGGTTGGCGAAATGCCCGCCCGGGGCGATATCGATCTTGTCGCAGGTGATGCAGGGCTTGGCGTAGTTGGCGTTCAGCCGGAAGATCCGCCGCACATCCAGGATGTTCCTCCCATCGGCAATCGGCTCGGGCTCCAGACTTGGGTTGTGCACCATCTCGATCGCGAAGGGCGTCACCACGCGCGGCCCGCCCTTCACCACCAGACTTTCCATGTAGTCCGGCAGGCTGTCCGACACCGCTGGATCGACGCAGACGATCTCGTCCACATCGCCCACCAGCACCCAGTTGTAGAAATTCGTGAACCCCGTCGTCAGCCGCGACAACATCTGCCAGCGCCGCTGGTTGAAGCAGTTCCGGGTTTCGTCGAAGGGCAGGTAGATGACGTTGCAGCCCTTGGCGATCTTCTTGTGCTCGGGGTCGCCACCATGGGACAGGACATAGCAGTTCTCCCGCCCCAGCTGGCGACCATAATACTCGACCCAGCGCGCGAGGAAGAAGTGATCCCCGCCCACCATGGTCATCGCCATCATCCGGCCGCGTGTCTGATCCATCCTGCCGTTCCTGCCCGTCCGACCCCGCATAACATGCGGCCGAAACAAAAGCCTATCCCGCTGCTGCCTTCAACGCATTCACCGCCGCCCGCCTTGCACGGCGGATGAAAAGCGTCTCCTCCTCCGGCAGGTCCGCCCCCAGCCGCAGCATGGTCTCGGCGGCCCGGATCACCAGCCCCTGCCGCCCCCGGTTCGCCGCTGCCGCCAGCACGGCGCGCTGCCACTTGGTCACCCCCCGCCGCGCCCGGAACGCCTGCCAGAAGTCCGGCCCGGCCCCGTCACCTTCGACCAGCGCATCGATCAGCAGGGGGAAGGTCCCGGTCTTCAGAATGACGCGGATCGCCTCGTGCGTGCAGAACGGCACCCGAACCAGCTGCACATTCGGCCCCGCCAGCCGGGCGGCATGGGCGCGATCTTCGGGCACGAAAGGGTCATAGACCACGACCGCCCGCCGGACATAGGGCACGGCGGCAGCGGCATCCAGAAACGGCATCCCCTCCCAGTTCGACCGCTTGACCGCAAAGGGAAACCGCTGCTCGTACGGCGCGATCACCTTGTTCATCGTCGACTGGGGCGAAAAGGCCAGCACCCGCGCTTCGGGGATCAGCGGAGCGAAGTTCAGCGCCGCAAACCCCCCCATCGAAGCCCCGGTCAGCACCACCCGGCGGAAGCGGCGAAAGAACCCCCGCTCCTCCAGCCCGCGCAGCAGCATCGGGGCCGTCGGCTGGCGGAACCAGTCCTTCGCATGGCTTTGCACCCCCAGTACGGAATGGCCCATCGGCTGCAACCGCCTCCAGGCCCAAGGCCCGCGCGGCCAGCCTTCGTCGATGGTCGCAAGGTTGTCGAAGGACACTACCAGTGCCCCGCCCTGATCCGGCCCCTGCCCCTCGAACCACAGGTTCGCGTGCTCGCCCTGGATCAGGAACCGCCCCGCCCGTGCCGCCTCGTCCAGCCCCACCTCGGGCGGGACGTCCAGCGGCGGCTCTGTCTCCACGGGGTCAGTAGGTCCAGCGGACATGGCGATCCAGGGCGGCCAGCGCCGCCAGGTCTTCGGCTTCGTCCGAGCCCATCAGGCATCGATCCGGCCAGAACAGAAGTTCGTGCAGATGCGCGGCCCCCAAAGTCTTGGCCAGCCCCCCCCGGTTTGACCGACACCCGATGAAGAAATCCGCCCGATGCGCAAGTCCTGGGATATTGCCCGAGGCTTCGGCCCGTGCAGCACCAAGGCCCAGCCGCAGGATGCGCCCGTCAAAGCCCAGAAGCGCCAGCTTCACCACCCGCCCGCGCGGCACTGGCAACGACACCTCCAGCGTGCTTTGCCGGTCCTTCGCCAGAAGCACCCCGTCGCCTTCGGTCAGGAAGATCATGTTGTTCGCCTGACCCGTAAAGACCGAAGCCAAGGTCTTCCCTTCGCCGTCCGATCGGAAGATCACCGCAACGGTGAAGGCTTCGACTTCGGGCGCAAAACCGGGCAGCGTGAAGCCGCAGTTCACGCCTTCCGCCAAAACCAATGCCCCCGGGGGACCGGCCTCGAACTTGCTGTTGCCGGTGTTCGGCCCGGCCGGAACCGCCTCGACCGCCAGATGCGATTCCCGCCAGCCCGAGATGCCGCCGTTCGTCCAGACCATCGCCGACTCGCGCGCGATAAAACGCGCGCCGCCCGTGCGCAACACGGCCTCGCCCAAAAGACGGTCATCGCCATCGATCAGCGCGCCGGGCGGAAGTTTCGCGGCAAGTTCCAGCATCCAGCCTCCTTGGCCCATCTTGGCGACCGCGCCCGGCCGCCGCAACCCCGTGGCTTACGCCTGTCGCGCGATCTGCACCGCACGCGCCAGGATCAAGGCGCCGTAACCTGCGTTGTGGTGTTCAAAGTCCCGCTTCTCGACATGGTTTGCCACCGCATATCCAGCATCGGTGAACAAGCCTGCCGACACCGTCTCGTCCGGTTGCGGCAGCAAGGTGATCCCGTCGCTTGCCGCCACACCCCGCAGGATGTCCCAGAACTCCGGCACCCCGTCCGGGATCAGCGCGGCCATCTCGGGCGTCATCACATCGGCAAAACGATCCGGGTCGGCGGTGTAATAGGCGATCGGCGACAGAACCACGCGGGCTGTTCCGGAGGAGGCAAGACCTGCCGAAAGCTGATACCCCGCCTGTCCGCGCAAGCCATCGCTCAGGATGCGCCGCGCAAGGCCGGAACTCAGGAAGGGTCCCTGTGTCAGTCCCTGCAGGACCTGATGGAACAGTCGCCAGACATAGACCCGCGCGCCGGTGACGTGGATCGTGTCGAAATCGGCGGCGGGCAGGGTTTCCCGCCCCTTCGCGTTGAACTTGGCAAAGCGCCGGGCGGTGAAATCATCCAAGGGGCGCACGGCGCCGTCGCGATACTCAAGATACCGGAAGCGGCCGCCGACATGGCCCCAGTACTCCAGATCGACGCCCGACACGTCGACCAGCCCCTGCACCTCGGCCTGTTTCAGGCAGGCGTAATGGCTGTCGCCGAAAATGCAAAGCCGGGGCAAACTGTCAGCCATGCCGCTGATCCGGCGCGAAGGCGGCCAGGATCTCCTCTTCGCAGCGCAATTCCTCGGCTTCGGTCAGTTCGGGCTCTATGGCCTCTTCCGGCAGGGCTTCCGGGGGCAACGGCGCCGGTGTGGGCGGGTCAGGCATCAGCGCGTCCTCTGGTGGGATGGCACTGCTTTGCGGCGTGACCGCCTCGCCGTCGAATGCTGCGGCCTGATCCCGGAAAAACTGCGCCATCACGTGATCAACGCCTTCGGGCAGCACAGACCGCAGGTTCGGCGCGAAGAAGCGGCCCTTGTAGGCGGGATGCGTGATGATCTCGTAGGACGGGAAGTAATCCACCCGCACCTGGGTCTGGGTCAATTCGGACGCCACGGCGCGCAGCATCGACTTGGAATGGCTTGTAGCCGTCAGGACATGCTGCCCCGAGGCTGTGGCCGTCAGCGGAACAGGAGACACAGTCAACAGGACGATCAGCCGCCGGTTCGCCCGGAACATCAGCCGCAGCGCCGCCGTCATATCGCCCATCAGCGCGCCGAAGCCATGGTTCACAAAGGAATGCCGGTCCGCGTCAAACTCCCCCGCCACCGTCCCCGGGCAGACCGCATATTCCACACCGGTCGCCTTGTCCTGCCAGGCCTCCGTCAGCCCCATGGTGAAGACAAACACATGCGACCCGCGCACCGCCTCGGCAATCGCGCGCAAGGTGTCGCGGCGCGAGGCGTGCAGCTCCTCGGCGTTGGCGAACCCGCCCGGCTCTACCCCTGGACGGAACGGATCGAAGAACCGACCGTCCTTCTCCCACACCTCACCCGGTGGAGTGGCATCGGTCAGCGCCCAGGTCAGCCACTGGAGCAGCATCTTCGGCGTGTAGATGTTGCCGGTCCGAAAGCTGAAGGTGCCGTAGTGGTAGTCCTTGCGTTGTTCCGGTGTCAGACCCGCTGGCCCCGGTTCATAGTCCAGCCACCGATAGCGCCGCGCGACCAGCGCCTTGGCGAAGTGCTGCGCAAAGCACGACCCCGCGGTAACAATCCGGGTCCGGCGGCGGATCTCGTGCTTGGGCTTCCACAGGCCGGTGATGTCCATGGCATCCCGGTCGGCCACGCCAGTGCGCCAGAAGCGGTCTTCGGGCAGGGTCTCATAGGGATGCGACATGCGCGGGCGTGTCCTTGCGGCTGACGCATGGATAGGACGAAAGGGTTGCGGGAAGGTCAACCGCTTTCCGTGGCCGTATTCCACAGCCGGTGGACAGCGTGCTAGCCTTGCCCCATGCCCAGCCTTTGCCGCGACTGCCTGACCCTCACCG
>JBKDYO010000236.1:0-3978 GCA_046305855.1 Paracoccaceae bacterium | reverse complement strand
GGAGCAACAGCCGATGGCGGTTGAGATCCTGCGCACGATCTTTGGGCTGACGCCGTCGGAGGCCAAGGTGGCCTATGCGATGGCGCGGGGCGAGGCGCCGGGGACCGTGGCGGCGGCACAGGGGACGACGGTCAACGCGGTGCGATATCACCTGAAGAACGCCTATGCCAAGGTTGGCGTGAACGACAAGACCGCGCTTGCGGCCAGGGTGATGGCGCTGATCCCGCCCGTTGCCGACGAATAGGGCGGTTCCCTACCCATACAGGTAGTGCGCGGCGGTACGGTCTGAGAAATCCTAGGCCGTAACAGGCAGGCGGGCTGCCTGCTTTTCCGGAGGTTGTCCGGTCGGGGTGATCAGCAGAATTTCAGAAGTCCTTCAGGACTTCCGCGCCGGATAGGCGCAGGCTTTACCAAGGTATTTCAAGGTGCATTGGCGATGAAGAATTTTGAATTGGCGAAGCATTTCAGAACGTTGTCCTTCACTCTCCTGTTGGGCTCCGGAGTGTTCCCCTCCTCCGGAGCCGCTTTTTCCTGTCCGGATCTGGCGCTGGTCCTGGCGATTGATGGGTCGGGCAGCATCAACGACCGGGACTTCAGCTTGCAGCAGGCGGGCTATGCGGCGGCATTCACCGACCCACGGGTGCAGGCGGCTTTGGCTTCGGCCGGGGTTGTGGATGTGGCGGTCGTGCTATGGGGCGATGAGGAAGCCACGCCCCAAGTCCTGCCTTGGCAGCGGCTGGCAGGTCCCGCCGACGCGGCCGAACTGTCGCACAAGATTGCAGGCCTGCCGCGCAAGGTGATCGGCAACACCGGGATCGGCGCTGGCGTCTGGACGGCGCTTGACCTCTTAGAAACGGGCCAGGACTGCGCGATGCGGCGGATCATCAATGTGTCGGGTGACGGCAAGGAATCATTCGGCCCCAGACCGCACCGCTATGTGTCGCTGTCCCATGCCCGGGCCCGCGCCGAAGCGATGGGTGTGACGATCAACGGGCTGGCGATCACGGTCGAGGTGAGCGACCTGGAAGCCTGGTACAGCAAGCGGGTGATCACTGGACCGGACGCCTTCGTGATGGCCGCAGACAGCTTCGGTGACTTTGGCGAAGCGATCACGCGCAAGTTGGCGCGGGAAATTGCGCTGCCTGTACTGGCTTCGGCGGACATGTCGAAGGAGGGTCTGCCATGAAGACGTTTCTGATCGAGCGCGATCTGGAGGGCATATCGATGCCGGACCTGCACGGGCTGGTCGCTGCAAGCCTGCGGCAAGTGGCGCGGATGCGGGACGAGGGCGACCTGGTGCATTATCTGGGCTCGACGTTCCTGCCGGGCGAAGGTCTGTGCCTGTGCCTGTACCAGGCGAAGGACGAGGCGGTCCTGGCCAGCCTGAACCGCGCGGCCCGGTTGCCGGCCAAACGGATCGTCGATGCGATTGCGCTAGCGCAGGAGTAGGCGTTGGAAAAGCTGTTGGTGGCTGGCGGCTTCTCTGCGACGCTGAAGGCCGGGAAAATGGTTCCGGTAGAGTGTCCCTGATGGCTGCAACCGACCCGCAGATCTTTGCCTTGGGTGCATTCACGCTGGACCTGTCCCAGAGCCGGCTGATGTCGGCGAAGGGTGACGTCGCGCTGCGACCCAAGGCGATGCGGCTGCTGTCTGTGCTTGCACAGAACGGGGGACGCATCGTCTCGAAAGACGACCTGCTGAGCGAGGTCTGGCCGGACGTCGTCGTGACCGAGGATTCGCTGACGCAATGCGTGCATGAGGTGCGCGAGGCGCTGGGCGCGGACCATGCGGCCTTACTGAAGACGGTGCCGCGCCGGGGTTACATGCTGTCGGGGCTGGACGTGGTTGCGCTGACCGAGCCCGACCCGACGTCGCTGGTGGCGCCGGGGACGATTGCCGTGATGCCTTTTGCGCTGCCCGAGGGGATGGACGCGCAAACCCGCATTCTGTTCGACGGGTTGGTGCATGATGTGATCTCGCGCCTCGCGCGGCTTCGGGCCTATCGGGTGACGGGGCGGGGAAGCGTCTTTGCGCTGCGGTCCTTTGCCGGGGATGCGCTGCGGTTGCGGCAGTTGCTTCGGGTGGCCTATGTCGCGTCGGGGCGGGTGGTGGTGGGTCCGGGCACACCGGGGGCGTTCCGGCTGGTAATTGATCTTCTGCGCACCGAGGACGGCAGCCTGGAATGGGTCGAGGACATTCCTGTGACGCTGGCCGAGATGAGCCAGGCCTCGGCGGTGATTGCCGACCGGCTGGTGCTGGCGATTGCGCTGGCGGTATCGGAGGCGGAGAAAGTTCGGGCGCTGGCGGACGCGGGCACTGCCCCAGATGCCTGGGGCGAGTTCCACCGGGGGCTGGACCGGGCGTTCCGATTTACCCCGGACGACATGCGGGGCGCGCAGGAGCATTTCAAGACGGCAGCGACGCTGGAGCCGGGGTTCGCGCGGGCGCATGCCTATGCGTCGTTCTGCACGTTCTATTTCACCTTTACCGGCCAGCTCGGCGACCGGGCGGCGGGGGCGAAGCTGGCGCTGCAATCGGCATCCGCAGCCCTGGAAGCCGATCCGTTGAGCCCGGTCGCGCATTGGGCCTACGGGCGGGCGATGTGGCTGGCCGGGGACCCGGAGGCGGGCCGGACCCATGTCGCGCAGGCCGTGTCATTGTGCCCAAGCTTTCCGAATGCGCATTACATGCTGGGGTTCATCGATTGCTACAACGGTGACCCGCTGACGGCGTTGAAGCACATGGCGATCAGCGAGGAGCAAAGCCCGTTCGATCCGTTCCTCGCCTCGATCCAGCTGACGCGGGCGACGGCCTATCTGCGCATCGGCGATATCGACAGCGCGGCGCACTGGGCCGAGCGGTCCACGCTGCACCGGACGGCCTACAGCCAGATGCAGTATCATGCGGCGCTGATCCTGCAGGCGACGGGGCGCCGCGAGCGGGCGCGAGAGATCATGGCGGCCTTGGCCAAACACGATCCAGGCTATGACGTGCGCCGCTACTTCGGCACGTTCCACGCCTTGCCGGAGGACCTTTCGTCCCAGTTGCACCGCAGTCAGACTGCGCTTTTGGGATGAGGTTTCAAAAGCAAGACGCCCGAGGTTTCCCCCGGGCGTTCTGTCGTTCAGGCGGTCAGGTTCAGAAGCCCGACTTGATCAGCTCGAATTCCTCGATCATGCGGTCGCGAAGCTCGGTCGTCGGCGGGGACTGCACGAAGAGCGGCGTGGTCACCGGGTCGACGTAGGCGGCCTGCAGCGCTTCGGCCGGGATCTCGGCCATGGCGGCGTCGTTTGCCAGCGCATAGCCGATCGCGTCGAGGAGCGGCTGGGCCGAGGAATGTGCGAGGAGCGAGTTGATGTGGTCGTAGGCCTTGTCCTCGACGCCCGGGGCATCCTTCATGTTCACGAAGCCGCAGTACCAGGTCGCGGCCCCTTCAGCGGCGGCGCGGTTGAAGCCGACGGGGAAGTTCTCGGCCTGCAGGATCGCGACCGGGTCGTTCCACGACCAAGCAACCTGCACCTCGCCCGAGGCCATCAGCTGCGCCAGTTCCGACGGGTCGGACCAGTAGGCGCGGACGTTCGGGTGCACCTTGCGGAGCCAGTCGGCGGCGGCGGTGAACTGCTCGTCCGTGATGCTGTCCCACGAGGTGACGCCGGTGGCCATGAAGGCGAGCGACCAGACGTCGTCGGTGTTGTCAGGCATCGAGATGCGGCCGGCGTATTTCTCATCGGCGAAGACCTGGACCGAGGCGACGTCTTCGGCGGGCACGGTTTCGGCGTTGTAGGCGATGGCGGTGTAGGCGTAGTCGGTCGGGATGAACCAGACGCCCTGGTCATTGGTGAAGGGCGCGACCATGCGGGCGGGGACATTGGCGAATTCGGGGATCTTCGACGTATCCCACGGCTCGATCAGCCCGGCGTCGATGTAGCGGGGAACTGCGGCGGCGCAGGGGTGCACGACATCGGCCTTGAAGCCGGA
>JBKDYO010000235.1:0-41772 GCA_046305855.1 Paracoccaceae bacterium | reverse complement strand
TGGACCCGGTAGCAAGGCGCTGCCCGTCGGGCGAAAAGGCGACGTTGTTGACCAGATCACCATGCCCTTCGAGCCGCAGAACCTCGGCGCCCGTGGCCAGGTCCCAGACCCGCGCGGTCTTGTCCCATGACCCGGTGGCGATCAGCTTCCCATCGGGCGAGAAGGCGACGCTGCTGACCAGTTCACCATGCCCCTCGAGCCTCACAACCTCGCGTCCCGTTGCAAGGTCCCAGACCCGCGCGGTGCTGTCCAGCGATCCGGTGGCAAGGCGCAGTCCGTCGGGCGAGAAGGCGACGGTGAGGACCGTGCCCAAATGCCCCTCGAGTCGCTCCAGTTCTTTGAGGGAGACCAGCCCGCTCGACAGGTTAAACGGCGCATGCTTCAGTTTGGAGAGATCAGACTCTGGCTCCGCCTGTCTTGGCCATGCGGCAAGGGCAAGGATCATGGCCTCGGCAGGATGCCCGGCCGCCAATTCCGCCTCTGACAAAGCCGACAGCGAAAGGCGCTGGTTGAGCAAGGCTTTCGCCGAATTCTGCAAGGCCTGTCTTTCGCTTTCGCGAGCTTGCCTTGCGCTTTCGTCTGCCGCAGCTTCGTTGGTGATTGCTCTTTCCTCGTTTGTCCTGGCTATGGCGGCATTTGACTCTGCCAGCGAGGCGTTGTCCGCCGCCCGATCCCATTGCCACGCTGCAATCGCGGCAATTCCCATGGCGCTGAGAGCAATGGCTGCGGCGATCCGAGACCAACTTCTGCTGCGCTTCGCGTTGCGGATCGCTTCATCCTTCGCGTCCCTCTCGCGTTGGCGCTGCGCTTCTGCCGCCGTCTCTCGTGCGGTGCGGAGGTTGCGGGCTCCGGCGATGAAGGCGGTTTCCTCGGTCGACAGCCAGTCGGCATGCTGGTCCGCAAGGCTTTCGACGTCGCTTAGCGCGGCCTCCTGCGCCAGCCGTGAATCGGGTCGCCCTTCGGCGATCCAGCGCGCAGCGTCCTCGATCAGATCACCTAGTATGTGGATTTTGTCCCGTATCTTCGTGAGTTCGACCTGCAGCCAGGGCCATTGCCGGATCAGCGCCTCATGAGCGATCTGGACCGTCTTGATGTCGGTCAGCAGCAGGCGCGCGGGCACGTCGGTGCCCTCGCGCAGGTCGCCCGCCAGACGCCCGACCAGCCGCAGCTGATCCTCGCCGAACTCGGCCAGCGCAGCGATACGAGCGGTCGCCCCGCCGGTGTCTCCCGGCCGCACCAGCCGGACGAAGACCGGTAACAGCAGCGCCTGCTCTTCGGGCGACAGGCTGTTGCGCACCCGGTCCGCCTCATGCGCCAAAGCACCGAAGATGCCGCCGCAATCCGAATAGGCCTCGACCAGCGACTGCCCCGGAGTTCGGCGGTTCCAAGCCGTCCAGAGCGCGAACTGGATCAGCGCCGTATCGCCGGGCCGGCCAAGCGTGTCGCGGCGGATTGCGGCGGCGAGCGCCAGAGCATCCTCATCCTCGGGGTCCGGATACCCGGCGAGGCGCAGCGGTTCGGTCACGACCCGCTGCAGCCCGCGCTCTCCGAGTTGCGGCAGGCGCAGAAGCGTCCTGTCGGCCGCCGCGTTCAGGCGATCGAAGAATGCGGGGTGCAGGCTCAGGAGGTTGAAGTAATCGGCGCGGACCGTGAGCACGACGCGCAGCCGGAACGGTCCCGGCCGGGTGATCGCGAGGAGCAGATCGAGAAAGGCAATGGCATCTTCGGCGCTGCACTGGGTAACCAGGTCCTCGGCCTGATCGACGATTAGCAGCGTGTCGGTGGTCTGCGCGGGAAGGTCGCAGGCTAGGGCGTGCACCAGTTCCTCGACATCGCCCGGCTGGACCCGCCTGCGCAGACTGGCCCGTGCATCGCCGTCAAGACCAAGCGCCATCGCGGCCATATCGACACCCATTCGCAGACCGCGCATCGGATCGGTCCCGGGGCGCATGTCCACCACGTGCCAGATCCGATCCGTCACCGGGGAAACGCCGTCCGCAGCAAAAGCGCCGCCGCGAAACCGGGGAACGAGGCCGGCCTTCGCTAGCGAGGACTTGCCCGCGCCGCTGTCGGACACGATGGCGACAAGCGGTTCGTGTCGGAGAAGGTCGACGAGCTGATCGGTTTCCTGCTCGCGGCCGAAGAACAGCTGCGCATCGCCTTCGCCCATCGACCGAAGTCCTGGAAAAGGGTCGTCGATGCGCTCGCCCGTCGGGCGTGCCACACCTAGGATTGCATCGACCAGGTCATTGAAGGCAGTGGCATCGCGGAGCGGATCACGCACCGCTTGGAACATTCGGGCGAAGGCGGGCAGGCTGCGCAGTCCTTGCGCCATAAGCGAAAGCACCGGAATGAACGGCACTTTGTCGGACGTTGCACGGGAAAGACCGATCCGGACCTCGTTCTCGACCCAGTTCACGACGCCTTGTGCTCCAATGTAGACCACAAAGGCATCGGCCTGCCCGATCGCCTGTTCGATTTGCTCCTGCCAATGCCCCTTCCCGGGCTTCAAATCCGCCTTGTCAAACCAGATGTCGCAGGCGACGCCAGTTGCTCTGAAGTTGGCGAGCAGCCGTTCTCGAAGAAGACTGGCCTCAGCGGTATCCGCGCCGGAATGGGAGAGGAAAACTGTGCGAGGCACGTTTCTGAAACACCCTCTGACGAAATTCTGTCCTGGATTTTTAAGAAATCTTGCGCGGCGCGCGGCAATTGTACAACGATTTTCTGAGATGTGCCGGCCGGAAATGGTGATCCTCCAGACCCCGCCGTCATGACCACGCAAAAGTGCGCCCCGTACCGCCTGTGCCATCAGGGATGCGTAGCGCGCCATCGGCGCCCGTGCTACCTCAGTGGAAAAGGCGAAACTGATGCAAAAGCCGAATTTCCCGCGCAGTGGCGCAGTGGTTGATCCTTCGACAACCTGATCTTCGGGCCAGCGATTTGGGCGGGACCAATCCGCTCGGATACAACAGACCCACTGGCGGAGATCGCACGCTGGTCGTCAACGAAACAGAAGTGGCGCTCGTCAGCGGATCTTTGCGTTCAACCTCGATCGCGGCTCGGTCCATGCGCTCGAGCAGCAGTTGCAAACCGAAGGCATCATCTCGAAACAACATGTTAGCGGCGCGAGGAAGGTAACAGGCGGTAATTTGCTGTAAGGGCCTTGCGGGGTGTTGTCACAAGAAACTGATCTGTTCGGGTTCCTAAGAGAAATTTCAGCGGCGGTCTGGGTAGCTTGCTTGGCAAAAGCTAAGCAAAAAGGGAGATTAGGCTACCCGCTAAGTGAAGTGGACGTGGGACGTTCTCCTCCGAACTTTCCTCCGAAAATGCCCCTGCTGCCGTTTCTTCCTAAGAGCCACGGCAAGCCGCGTGTCGATGAACGGCGGGTCCTGAGCGGCATAATCTTCATAAACCGCAGTGATGAAGGGCAAGCTGTCGCCGTTCCAGTATCCGATCCAAAAGGATGGCTGCGGGATGAGGCTGTTTGTGGGGTTGGATGTGTCTCTCGAGAAGACCGCGATCTGCGTGATCAGTGAGAATGAGAAGATAGTAAAGGAGGCGCAGGCGGCCAACGAGCCTGAAGCGCTGCTGCGCTGGATCGTGGCGCAGGGCGGTAGCATAGCTGTTATCGGCCTTGAGGCCGGCCCGTTGTCTCAGTGACTGCATCACGGGATGACCGAAGCGGGTCTGGACGTCGTTCTGATAGAGATCCGGCAGGTGAAGGGAGCGCTGAAGGCAATGCCGATCCAAACGGATCGGAGGGACACTGAAGGTGTTGCGCACCTGCTTGACCTCGGCTGGTTCCGACCGGTCCACTGGAGATCCGTCTCGGCCCAGGAGGTCCGTGCGGTGTTCGAGGCCCGTAAGGCCGTGCAGCAGGGCTTCATCGCCTTGGAAATGTCCCTGCGTGGGCTTTTGCGAAACTTCGGGCTCAAGGTCGGCGCCATCTCCTGGAGCAAGTTCGGGCACCGCATCCGCCAACTGGCAGCGGGCAATCCGATGTTGGAGGCCGCGACAGAGCCGATGGTCCGGGCGCGGACGTCCTTGCGGCAAGAGTTTGCCGGCCTCGAGCGGCGCAGCCGCCAGCTCGCCCAGGATGACCAGGTATGTAGACGGCTGATGTCGATGCCCGCGATTGGCGCGGTCTTGGCGCTGACTTTCCGCTCTGCTGTCGGTGATCCAGCCCGCTTCACGTCCCCGAAGAGGGTGGGCCCTTGGGTCGGCCTTACGTCGTCGCGAAACCAGTCGGGAGAACGCGATGTCTCGGGTGGGATCACCAAGGCCGGCGACGTCAGCCTTCGACGAGCGCTGTGCCAAGCCGCAACCGTCATGATGAACCGCGGGCGTTCGACATGGCCGAGAACATGGGCCGCACAGGTCGCCCGTCGTCGTGGCGGCAAGCGCGCCATGGTCGCCCTTGCGCGACGCATCGGCGTTATCCTTCACCGGATGTTTGTCGATGACACCGACTTCCGCTCAGACGCTGCCGCGACACACGCGGCCCGACGAATTGCGCTTCCAGCAGTTGCATGCCGGAACGCAGGCCTTCGAAGTCCCTTAGGGACGCGGTTCCGATGATGCCGTGGTCATGACTGTTGCCGGTCTACACCGAGCACGCTTATGCGATTGGCACATCGGAAATGCACAAAACCAGCATCATGTTGGCAGCCACCGCGCTGAACATGGACCGATGCATGCACCCGGGTGAACTCAGACGAAGACGGCAGTGACAGCAGGGCGGCTAGAAAGAACAGATGCTCAAGACCGCAGCATTGCGGCCGACATCGCATGGCAAAATCGCTTGACTGGGACGGCCCCGTTACCGAAGTCTGGAGCCTAGGCTCGCACCTGCAACATCTAATGGGGGGGGCGAGCGCAATGGGGGGGTCCTAAAGAGGGCGAAGCCCGGCGAATTTTTCTGGGCACGGACAAGAAGAAGACGGAAGACCACTGGCGGCTCGCGGATCAAACTACGGGCAAGAAGACAATAGTTCGTCAAGCATTCAACTAGGACCGTCCGGAACTGGACCGCCGCGGTTCTCCTAACTCATCATGCTCTCAAGCCAGTTGGCCAAGGCTCCGACCCCGAGGGTTTCGGGTCCTCCTGTGCCTGGCGTGGATGCAGGGGGCGGAAGGGCGTTAACTCACTAGTGTGAAATGATTTTTTTGGGTTTCCACTTTGGGTTTCCAGTCTGGGTTTCCAGTTTCCAGACGTCATTCCAGAAGTCGAAAATGCGCGCATTGCACTAGGGTACAGGGGCACACTCTGCAACGTTGATCCGACAACATAATGCTTTCTCGAGCCTCCGAGCGCTCTAACAAGGCCGCTTGAGTGACGCCGGATCAAGGCAGAATGAACCAAAACGGAATTGAGCGGAAACCGACGAACGGGTGCATAACCGACGAAGAGATGTGATGAACGCTTGCTATGAGCCACAGCACGGTAGCGAGCGACCTCCGAAGCAAGACCGCTGGGCGACGCGGTCGGCCCTTAGCTGCGATAGGTCTGCCTATTTGGAAATGCTCAAAAGCGAAGCGGATGGCCTTCGAAAGCGGTCAACGAAGATGTTCCGACTTCGTTTTCCTTGGCGGGTACAGGTCTGAAGATAGGCGCTTTCCGGATCCCGGCCTTCTGCACTTGGCGAGCGAATGCACGCGGGAGTCTCGCGCGTAAGGCACCAAAACGGCAGTCTTTTTTCGGATTGTTTGGTCTGCAGGCCAAGGAAGGGACGGCTGAGGTAAGTTCGATTTTGCCCTTACAATAATGCGACCTTAAAACGAAACGAAATGGCTTTTTTCTTCTGTCCCCAGCGACGTATCGAGCTCCGCCACCCTCATAGGTTTTGAAGGCCGGAAGGACCCGTCGCGCTTCCGTACCGAAGTTATCGGGGGTCGTGCCAAGCCTCGCGGTCAGGTCCCATCGGCTGCTTAAGGCGGAAAGCGGACGTTCGAAGTTGTTGCGTGGTAAACTCGGGGAAACACCACCAAGCAGACACGCACCGACCACGGCTTTGGCGAGGAGAGGTTAGCCGGGATGGTTCGACCGATGACCAGAAATGATTTGAAATGCCAACGGGGCGAGCGTCAGAACGAACAGGATGCGAAAGACATGATGAAGGGCCACGAAGGCCACGTCGGAATGGATCGCCATCGCAATCAGCCCCATCTCGGTCAATCCTCCGGGGGCGAGGGAGAGGATTGCCTGATTGACGGGCACGCCCGCCAGGCCATGCATCGTCAGACCGGCGCCGAAGGCAAGGGTAAGGGTCAGAACCGTAGCTGCAACGCTAAGGATGCCAGCCCGAAGCAGGGCTATAGAGTCGATGTCCTGAAATCGGCAACCAAGGACCGTGCCAAGGATGACCTGCGCCGCATTGACCAAAAGGCCGGGTGGCGTGCTTTCGGTCACTCCAGTCAGGTGCAAGGCCGCAGAAAGGACCATGGGGCCCAGAGCAAGGTTGGTGCCGTCAGTCGAAGCCTGAGTCCGATCCAGCTTCCAAGCACTGCGCAGCCCAACAGCAGCGCTGCGTCGGTGCCTGACATGGCCAAGGGCGACCCGACGAAACTGAGACCCACGCTGGTGCCCTGTACGATGCGGAACCAAAATGCGATCTGCGCGATCGTCATGACAATCCGCAAAGAGTGGGCCAGGATGATCGGCGCCGGATCGGCTCCTTTGGCCTCTCCGATCTCGATCATCTCGCTCAGCCCGCCGGGCATTCCGGCAAAATAGGCGGTGGTCCAATCGAGCTTTCCGACAAAGTGGTAGAACGGCACGACGGTCAGCGCGACCGCTACGACATAGCCCATCAGGACGGCGATGGAGCCAACCCAGGCGCCCGCCTGTGCCAGAACGTCGGGGGTGAAACGAGATCCGAGCAGAACCCCGATGATGGCGACCACTGCGGGTCTGAGGCGAGAGGGCGCCTCGATCGGCGCGCGGAAGATGGCCGCGACGATCGTCGCGAAAAGCGCCCCGAGCATCCAGGGTAATGGTACGTGCAGCAGGAAAAAAACGCAGGCGCCGACCGTACCGATCGAAAGTGCCAAGGCAATGCGCTTCAAGGACTGCACGGCTGGTCCCGGTGGTTCGGCGCCGCTTTCACCGGTATTTTTCGATGAAGGCGTCGATGTCCAGAGTACGGATATCGGGAAGTGCTGCCTTCAGCGCTGCATGGTCCCAATCCCACCAGGCTATCTGCTGCAACGCCTCGGCCTGGGGCGGCGTGAAACGCCATTTCAGATGCCGGGCGGGAACGCCTCCGACAATCTCGTAGGGCACGACGTCCTTGGACACCACGGCCCCCGCACCCACTACGGCCCCCGTGCCGATAGTGACGCCGGGAAGGAGGGTGACGCCATGGCCAATCCACACGTCGTGGCCCACGGTCACCCAATGATCCCGCCGCCACTGGAAGAAGGCCTCGTCGTCTTCGCCAAGGCCGAACTGGGCGGCGCGGTAGGTGAAATGGTGTTGCGCCGCGCGCCAGGTGGCGTGGTTGCCGGGATTGATCCGTGCGCCCTCGGCGATCGAGCAGAACTTGCCGATGCTGGACCAGACGACGTTGCCACCCTTCACGATGTAGGAATAGTCGCCGAAGGTCACCTCGCGCATCGTCACATGGGCCATGACCTCGGTCCATTTGCCCAGGGTGCAGTCGATGACCGTGGCGGTGTCGTGGACGTTGGGGGCTTCGGTGAGCAGTTTCATTTCGGGATGCCGATCAGGAGAGGGCGGGGGTCAGGCAACGGATCCGCTTGGTATCGAAGCGGACCGGCTCGCCATCGCGCATCACCATTGGCTCGACCAGAAGCTTCAGGTCGGCAAAGCCGATCTCGGGCTGGGCCAGGGCTGTGGAATGGCCGACGGGCAAGCGAAAGCCGCCCTTGGGGTTCAGGGCCGGCCCGGCATCGCGCCGCCCGACCTGCAGGAAATGCGAGATGTCCCATTCCTGCGTTTGTCCACCGATGCGCGTGACGGCCCAGCAATGCCCGCTGGTGCATTCGCCGACCTCGGGGAAGAAGTAGCCGACCACATAGCCCGCCTCGATCCCGGCCGCACGCAGCGAGGCGAGGAAGTAGGTGTGGATATCGACGCAAGAGCCTTCGGTCAGGCCACAGGCAAGATGGGGCACATGGTCGAACCCGTCAGTGAACTTTTGCTCGGGATGGCCGTAATCAAACCGTTCGGCCACGGCGCGGGCAATGCGAATGGCGCGGATCAGTTCATCGCCTTCGCCAGCAACGGTGCGTGCTTCTGTCTGCAGGGCGGGGGCCCAGCGGGTAAAGCGCGACGGGGCAGGGTGGAAGATGGCTTCGGGATACTGACCCGGATGATCAGCAAAACTGTAGCGGAAGGTAACTTCTGGGGACTTGGGGTCCACTAGCAGGATCTCTTGCCCGGATGAGGGTTCGACCAGACGGCGCAGCGTGCCACCTGTGATGGTGCAGCCCAAGCAGTCTGCCTGAGTTGACGACAGACCCGCAGGGGCGAAGATCGGCCCTTCGATGCCGGGAACGGTGATGTCCAGTGTGTAGCCCATCAGCGTGTCCCCTCCCACGTGCCAATGAACCGGGCGCGGATCAGGCCGGACAGCCAGTCGATCACATAGACCATGGCGATGATCAGGAAGATGATCGACCATGCTTCGTCCCAGCGATACGCACCGATCCGGTCGGCGAGGAGGAACCCGATGCCACCCGCGCCGACGATCCCCAGGATGGTGCCCGAGCGCACGTTGGATTCGAAGTTGTAAAGCGTGATCGACAAGAGCACCGGCCAGACCTGCGGCAACAACCCGACGCGGACGGCCTGCACGCGCGAGGCGCCGGCGGCGGTGACACCCTCGATCGGGCGGTTCGAGGTGTTTTCGATCGCTTCGGCATAGAGCTTGGCCAGCGACCCCATGTCGCTGACCGCAATGGCCAGTACGCCAGCCAGCGGACCAAGACCGAATGCACGGATGAAGATCAGTGCGAGGATCAGCGTCTCCAGTGCGCGGATCATGTCAAAGCCCCGCCGCACCGTGAAGCGCAGAAGTGGGATACGGTTGATGTTCTTTGCGCCTAGGAATGACAGGGGAAAGGCCACAAGGGCACCCAGCAGGGTGCCAAGAAATGCCATCGACAAGGTCTCGCCCAGACCCTTGGCAATGTCCTGAATCTCGCGCCACTCGGTCCAGATGTGCGGCGGGAACATGAACGAAAGCACCGTGCCCAGTCGTGCCAGACCCTCCCATATCCGCAAGGGCGAGAAGTCGAAGGCGTAAAGGCACCAGGCTGTCAAAAGCGCCAGCACCGTCCAGGCCAGTGCGCGGCGAAAGCGCACCTCGGGGGAGGCGCGGAATGCCAGGGGCATCTGGGCCTTCAGGACGTCGATCTCTGATTGTGAAGGGGTCATGCCGCGACGATCCCAATGATGCGATGACGGATGCGTTCCGATAGCCAGTCGATCACGATCACCGTGGCGAAGATGATCAGGAACAGGGCGGAAAGGTTGGTGTATTCCTGCAGCGAAATGGCGGTGCGCAGTTCCTGCCCCAGCCCGCCTGCGCCGACGTAGCCGATGATGGACGACGAGCGCACGTTGATCTCGAACCGCAGCAGCGTGTAGCTGATCACATTTGGCAGGACCTGAGGGAAAACGCCCCAGCGCATTTGGTCAGCCCAACTGCCACCAGCGGCCTTCACCCCTTCGACGGGGCGCATGTCCACGTTTTCGTTTGCTTCCGAATAAAGCTTGCCCAATGCGCCAGATGCGTGGATGGCGATGGCCAAAACGCCAGCAAGGGGGCCGACGCCAAAGCAGAAGACAAAGATCAGCGCCCAGACGAGTTCAGGCACCGTGCGCATGATTTCCAGCGAGCGGCGGCTGATCCAGAGCAGCGAGCGCGAGGGCGCGAGGTTACGTGAAGCCGGAAAGGACAGTAGAAGCCCGCCAATCACGCCAAAAAGCGTGGCCAGAAAGCCGATCAGCACAGTTTCCAGCAAAAGCTCGGCCCAGATCGTCCCACGGCCGAACCATGCGGCCAGATCGGCACCCAGCGTTTCCCAGCGAAGCGCCGGGATGGTTTTCGCCAGATACTCGCCAAGGCGCGGCAGTCCGGCGGGGATGACCCAGCCTTCCTCGCGGCTGCCGTCTGGCAGGGTGTACTGCGTGACCTTGAAGAAGCCGGACAGGGCCGAGGTGGCCCAGGTCAGCACCGCCAGCGTCACGGCAACCGACCAGAACACCAGACGACTGCGGCGGCGGTGCTGGCTGTAGTCGCGGTGAAAGTCGGTCAGGGCATAGGTCATTGGCACGCCTTGGGAACGGGGCGGCACCCTGCGATGCCGCCCCCTGGACGATCAGGACTTGCGCTGGGTCTTGAACCAGTCGCGCATGTCGACGATCCACTGGTAGCGGTCGTGGTTCACCTCGACATAGCCCTTGGCCGTGCTGTCTTCGGCGCCGGTCATTTCCTTGAAGGCTTCGGGTGCTGCGGTAGGGGCGGCCATCACGGCAGCCTTCATCTCGTCGATCAGGCCTTGGGGCAGGTTCGCGCGGGCAGTGAAGGGCCCAGAGGTGATTTCCGGCGACTGCCAGACCCAGCAGACTTCGCCGGGCTTGATCATGCCCTTGGTTTCCATCCGCTGCGGGATGCCGTTCTTTTCGTTGTTGATGTAAGTGGCGGCGGCGTCGAACTGGCCATTGACCACGCCCTGCACACCCGCCTCGTGGCTGCCCGAGAACGGGATGGCCGAGAAGAACTCTTCGGGGATATAGCCCTGCTGGACAAGGTTGTAGTAGGGCACGTTGTAGCCCGAGGTGCTGTCGGGATCAGCAAAGGCCAGAACCTTGCCCTTCAGGTCGTCGACCGTCTTGTAGCCGCTGTCGCAGCGCACGGCGATGATGCCGAAGTAGCCGGTGGAATCATCTTCCTGGATCGAGGTCAGAAGCGGAATGACGCCACCGTCCGATTCCGTGTAGGCGGCGGCATAGGCCGACGAGCCGAGGAAGGCGAACTCGATCTGACCGGCGGCCAACGCCTGCACCACGCCGTCATAGTTGCCGGCGGTGAAGATTTCGACTTCAGTGCCCAGCGTCGCTTCCAGATATTCCTGGAACGGCGTGTAGCGGGCGATACGGTCGCTTTCGTTTTCGCCCGACAGGATGCCGAACTTGACGGTTTTGTAGTCGGCCTTCCAGTCCTGGGCGAGGGCCGGAACAGCGGCAAGCGCGATGAAGGCAGTGGTGGCGAAGAGACGCATGGGAAGTCCTCCTGTGGCTGTTGGGATCAGGCCGGAACCCTGACCGGAAGCGCGGTCGAGGTGACGGATTCAGAGAATTCGGCCAGCCCGTCGCTGCCATAGATGTCACGCAGGACATCGTCGGTCAGCTGGCGAGGCGTGCCGTCAAAGAAGACCCGGCCCTCGCGCATGGCGATGATGCGCTGGCAGTAGGTGCGGGCGGTGTCGATGGTGTGCAGGTTGACCAGCACGGTTAGACCGTCTTCGGCGTTGATGGTGCGCAGCGCCTCCATCACGCGGGTGGCATTGCCGGGGTCCAGGCTGGCAATCGGCTCATCGGCCAGCATCACCCGGGGCCGCTGGACCAGTGCGCGCGCAATGGCCACGCGCTGTTGCTGGCCGCCCGAAAGGGTCCCGGCCTTCTGTAGGGCCTGGGGCAAAAGGTCCAGCCGCTGCAGCGCCATCAGGGCGGCGGCACGTTCGGCATCCGAGAACGTCATGGCCATCGACGCGAAGAAGCCCCGGTCGGCCAGTCGCCCGACCAGCACGTTGGTCAGCACATCCAGCCTGTCGACCAGGTTGAACTGCTGGAAGATCATGGCGCAGTCCCGCCGCCATTCCCGCAAGGCTCGGCCCTTCAAACCCGTGACGTCGCGGGTGCCGTGAATGATCCGGCCCTCGGTCGGGTCGATCAGGCGGTTGATCAAGCGCAGAAGCGTCGATTTGCCCGCTCCTGACCGGCCAATGATGCCAACGAACTGGCCCGGCGGAATCTCTAGCGAAACCCTGCTCACGGCGGTGGTGTCACCAAAGCGCCGGGTCACGTCCTGCAGGATGAGGCTGTGCTGTTCCATGTGCGACAGCCTCGCCCCGTCAGGTAAACCCGCCACATCATCCGGATGAATTTTCCGACTCGGTGGTGTGACGATTTCGCGTCAGTCCCTGTTCGCCACCGCTTCAGGCGGCCGCATCAAGCAGCAGCGACCCGTCCGAAAAGATCTTGCGCCCGCCCCGGAAGGTGGCCCGGACATGGCCGATGCCGGTATCGTCAGCGACAAGAAGATCGGCGCGCAAGCCCCGGGCGATAGCCCCGCGATCCGCAAGGCCCAGAGCGCGGGCCGGGTTCAGTGTGGCCAACCGTGTTGCACCGGCCAGCCCGTGCGGGTCGGTCTTGGCCAGTTCCAGCACGGCAGGAAGGATGGCCGAAGGGTGATAATCGGCGGCCAGGATGTCCAAAAGGCCCGCAGCATGCGCTTCGCGCGCGGAAAGATTGCCCGAGTAGCTTTGGCCGCGCACGGCGTTCGGCGCGCCCATGGCGGTGGCAAGACCGCGGGTCCGTGCCTCTTGCGCGGCTTCCACCGTCACTGGAAACTCGCTGATCGTGGCGCCCAGCGACTGCATCAGCGCAACCTTCTCCACCGTGTCGTCGTCGTGGCTGGCCAGCGGAATGCCATGCGCCGCGCAGATCGCCGAAATCGCGGCCAGCGTGGCCGCCACGTCGCCCGCATGGGCGCGCTTTTCGTCGATGCGGTCCTGGATATGCGCTTGCGCCTCCTCCGGCGACAGGCCGAGGTCGCGCTGGGTGCGTCGCGCAAGATGTTCCAGGTCGCGATACTGGCCCTGCCCGGGCATGTGGTCGGTCAAGCTGACCAGATCGACGGTGCCGTCGGCGATCAACTCTTCGACCACGGCAAGCGCGTTGGGATAGTTGATCTCGAACCGCGCGTGGACGCGGTGATCCACTTTCAGCACCGGCCGCATCTCTTTCAGCGCCCGCAGCATGTCCTTGGAGTGTTCGTAGCTGCGCATGTGGCCATAGGCCGACTTCGGGTTGAAGCTGACGGCGGCATAGGCGGTTGTCACACCAGAAACCTTCAGCCGCCGGTCCAGATCGCGCAGACCCAGTTCCATCGGCATCTTGACGTTGGGGCGTGGTTCCACCTCGCGTTCGATCATGTCGCCATGCATGTCGACGAAGCCGGGCATGAGCAGCAGCCCTTCGCCATAGAGGGCTGCACCGGGGACGATGCCGTCGCGAACCTCGGCAATGGTCTCGCCCTCGATCCGCACCGACCCGCGCGGCAATACCCCATCGGCCAGCACCACCCGGAAATCAGACAGCCACATGATCAACCTCTTTCGCTTGCATTTCGATCTCGCCATCGACCAAAGCCGCCACATCGCCGGGATGATGGAAGACGCCGATCATCGCCACGCCTGCCGCCTTCAACTCGCGCAGGCGGGCCACCAGCGCGGCCCTTGCGCCCGCATCCAGCGAGGCGGTGGGTTCGTCCAGAAGCAAAAGGCGCGGCGGCTGGATCAGGGCGCGGGCAAGGTTCACCTTCTGCTGCTCGCCGCCCGAAAAGCTGGTCGGATAGGCGCGCCACAGGTCGCGCTTGACCCCAAAAGCCTCCAGCCAATGCCTTGCATCCGCCAGTGCCACATCGCCCAGAACGCCAGATCGGCGCAGGGGCTCGGCCACGATTTCTTCGGCGGAAACACGGGGGCGAGCGATCAGGAACTGGGTGACAAAGCCGATCTCGCGTCGCCGAAGCTGTGCGATGTCCACGTCCGCCGCACGGGCCAAGTCGATCCGGCCGCCGGCATGGCGGAACCAGACCTGCCCCGCCTCGGGCAGATAGCTGCGCCAGATCGTTCGCAGAAGCGTGGACTTGCCCACGCCGTTCGGGCCTTTGAGCAGCAAGAACTGCCCGGGGCGCAGGTCGAAGCTGATGCCGGAAAAGGCATGCAGGCTCTTGCCAAGGTGGTACATGGTGAAGGTCTTGCCCAGGCCATCGACCTGCAGGATCGGGTCAGAGTTTGGCATGGACCAACTCCTGCGTGTAAGGGTGCTGCGGGTCCTGGAAGACCTGATCGACCAGCCCTTCCTCGACCACCCGGCCATGCCGCATCACCATCACCCGGTCGGCCATCGTGCGGATCACGCCAAGATCGTGGCTGACGATGACCATCGTGATGGCAAGGTCGCGTTGCAGCCGCTTTAGCGTGTCCAGCACCAGAGCCTGCACGCTGACGTCAAGCCCGGTCGTCGGTTCGTCCAAGAGAAGCAGCGCCGGCTCCAGCGCGATGGCCTTGGCCAGTTGCACCCGCTGCTGCATGCCCCCCGAAAGCACCTTCGGCGGATCGTCCATCCGGGTCAGAGGAAACTCGCTTGCCTCCAGCGCACTCTTGGCCTTGGCGCGTAGGGTGGCAAAGCTGCGCTCACCTGCGATCAGCAGTCGCTCGGCGACGTTGCCAGAGGAGGAATGCCCCATCAGCAGGCCCAGATGCGGGTTCTGGTAGACGATCCCGATCTTGCGCGCACACAGCTGCCGGCGGGCAAAGCGGTCAAGGTCGAAAAGGTTGCCGGGCGTATCCGGCAGCGACAGCCGGTAGTCGCCGCTGTCGGGCGTATCCTCAAGGTTCATCATGCGGAGCAAGGTGGACTTGCCCGATCCGCTTTCGCCAACGATCCCCAGCACCTCTCCCGGCCAGACGGTGACGCTGACATCCTTCAGCGCCGTCACCAGACCAAAGCGCCGCGAGACGTCCGTCATCCGCAAAAGCGGAGCGCCCGACACAAGGGCAGGGGGCAGGCGATCCATCATCGTCATGGGCGGAACCCTCCGTCTTCGTACCACATTGGGCCGATGGTCGCCGCGTCGCCCTCGGCCCGGCGAATAGCCTTGATGCCGAGATGGCTGTCCGAGGCTTCGAACACTGATCCGCCGCTGTCCTGCGGGATTTCGTTCATGAACACGCCGCGCAGTCCGGAGCGGTGGCAGGTCAGGTGCCCGTGATCCTCGACTTTGTAGGGCACGTCCGAGAAGACCAGCGGTTCGACCCGGGTGAAGGGCGGCACAGCATACAGGCGCTTTTCGCGGCCTGCGGACAGGAAGGTCAGGTGCTGCGCCATGTTCAGCTTCGGCACGTCCCAGCGCGGGATCGGCGAGGGGGTCATCACGTGACGACCGTTCACCAGGGACGGGTAAGCCGCGCCCTGCATGATCCGGCCGGACCGGACCATCTCTTCGTAAAGCACCAGCCAGAGCCGGCCATAGTCGGCATCGGCATGCATCTGGCGGGCGATGGACATGTTGGGCTGCACCGGGCGCAGGGGTTCGGGGTTCGGCACCTGCAGGACCAGCACCTGATCGGCGCGCAGGCGTTCTTCCGGCACGCGGTGGCGGCTTTGAATCAGCGTTGCGTCCAACGTGTCCCAGGTTTCTGTGGCACCCGAGACGCGCGACAGGAAGCGGCGGATCGAGGCGGCGTTCACGCTGTCGTCCGCGCCCTGATCGATGACCTTCACCACCGAGTCCGTGCGCAACAGCGTCAAGGTTACCTGCAATCCGCCCGTGCCCCAGCCGCGCGCCATCGGCACTTCGCGGCTGGCATAGGGCATCTGGCAACCGGGCACCGCGATGGCCTTCACCATCTTGCGCCGCATCTCGCGCTTGGCTGAGGCGTCGAGGAACCCCCAGCTCATCGCAGCCCAGGGTTTGGTCAGGGTTGAAAGGGTCATGCCGGAACCTTTTCGGTCTTGGCGGCCTTTGCGCCCCGCAGCGCGTCAAGCGACGACTGGAAGGTCACATAATGCGGCAGCTTGAAATGGATGCAGAAGCCCGAGGCTTCGACCGGCTCGGTGTGGTAAAGCACGAACTCTTCCTCGACCGGCGAGCCTTTGGCCGCGCCCGGCGCGTTCAGGTCCAGCGTGGCCCCGGCGATCACCTTGACCTCGTTCCAGCCGAAGGTGGCGCAGAAGCCCAGATCAAGCTGGCCGGATTTGCCCTTCGACGTCACCTCGGCCTGGCTGACCCGAACCCGACCAGCAGAGAACCTGGCCCCCGAAGGGTGGCGGACCATCACTTCGGCCTCGCCCAGTCGCAACTCGTTGACAGTCGGATGGGCATTGCCATAGCCGCGCATCGCGGAATAGCCCAAGGCCAGCAGCCCGCCTGTATCGGCCCGGGCCAGCGATTGCAGGCTATGGGAGCGGGAAGCGGGGAACAAGAGCGGCTCACGCGTGACATCGGGAATATCGTCGGGGGCGACGTCAGCGGCGGGGCGCTCGGCCACAAGCCCCTCGGCCCTTTGCCAATCGGCAAGGCTTGGCTGACGGGCCGGGGCCGGGCGGGCTGCAGGGCTGACCGGGGGCGGGGTGAAGGTGTCACCCTGCAGCACCTCGGTTGCCAGAATGCGGTGCGAATAGTCCAGCGTCGGGCCAAGGATCTGCCCGCCCGGAATGTCCTTGAACGCAGCCGAGATCCGGCGATGCGTGAAGAGATCGGCCTGCCGGACTGGGTCGGCAATGGCCAGCCGCGGCTGCGTCGTCCGCCACGCACGAAGAAGCAGCACTGCCTCATAAAGATCGCCCCCTGCCTGTGCCAGCGCCAGAGCTGCCATGTCGGGATCGTACAGCGACGCCTCTCCCATCACGCGGTCCACCAGCAAGGGCAGGGCGTAGCGCACCTCGGCCACCCGTTCCGGGGTGATCGGGCCGAGGGCCGCGCGGTACAGACGTTCCGACTGCTCGATGGCGCGCTCGCCACCTCGGGTCGCGACATATGCCATCAGAGCACCTCCACGGCGGTCGAACGGGGCAGGCCGACGATGCGGCGTCCATCGACGAAAAGGATGTCGATGCCGGCAGGATAGTTGCAACGGGCGCTGCGCAGGTCGAACAGACCGTCAGGCAGATCACCCAGACGCAGGTCGGCCTTACCCTCGATCCCCGGACCGGTCAGGCGCAGGACGGCACCCGTCCCGATGGAGGCTTGCGTCACCAGCGTGGCACCCTCGTCGGGATAAAGTGCCGACCCGGCCGGCAGAACTGCCAAAGCAGCCTTGGCACCTTCGGGCGTTTTGCAGAAGGCATGGTCCGCCCGTTCAGCAGGCACGACGGCCGCACCCGTACTCGCGAGCTGGCGGCTAAGGATCGGGTCGTCGGAATACGCACGCGTTTCCCGGTCCAGAAGTGCCATGGCAAGATCGGCCATACCCTCGGGCAAGGTCTGCACGGTGCCGGGCCTGGCCATCGCCCACATCAGCGCTTCGAAGGCCGACGTGTCGCGCAGGTCGTCGGTGGTGGGTTGCGGCGTGGCCATCAGAAGGTCTCCATCTCGACGCGGGTTGCCTCGATCCGGCGCAGAAGGTCCGCATCCTCGGCCTCTTGCAGAGCGGCCTCTCGGGCGACGAAAGCCATGACTTCTGGCAGGCCCAAGGCGCGCCCAGCGTCCAGAACCGCAACAGCCATGGCCCGCTCCAGATCCCGCCCCGCGACCATGCCATAGCCTTCGACCGTGCCCGCCCGGATATGGGCCTCGGCCACAAGCACCTCTCCCAAGAAGAAGTCGGTGCCCTGCACGGTGTCGCGGAAGGGCAGCATCACCAGGCCCGTACGCGAAATCAGCACTTCGATCTCGCCAAGACGCGGCAGGATCTCCTCGGAAACGGGCCTCAGCCGGTCGGACGCTGCCCGGGCAAGGGTCGTCAGGAACGGTCCGGGATCACCGAGTTCGCTACGGTCAAGCATCAAGGGCCTCGTCGTCCAGAGTGTCGATGGTGAAACGCACACGGTCGGCCGACCAGACTGCTTCGGAATGTCCGATCACGCGTCCGTCCGGGGTCACATCCGTCTTCACCACAACCAAAACCGGCTGGTCGGGGTGCTGGGCCAGAAGCCGGGATTCTTCGCGTTCGGGGCGGCGGGCGAAGATTTCAGTGCGCTTGCGGTAATAGTCAGCGATACCCTGCGCGGCATAGACCTGCGTCACCGACAGGCCTGACATGCGCTGTTCGATGAATCCCGGGAAAGCATCGGCCGGGTGCCAAGACAGCCCAAGGCTAACGGGAACGCCATCTGCAAGACCGCGCCGCAAAAGCCGATGCACCATCGCACCCTTTGCCAGCCCCAGCGCCGTGGCCACATGGTCCGGCGCGGCCAGCGTCTCTGCCGCAAGGTGTTCACCGGAGGGGGTAAGGCCCTGATCCAGCAGGTTCTGGCGGAACCGGGTCCTGCGACCAATGGCGTACTGGATCAGAGGTGCAGATTCGACAAAGGTCCCGCGGCCCTGAACGACCCGCAACTTGCCCTCGATTGCCAGCGCCTGCACGGCACGGCGCACCGAATGGCGCCCGGTTTCGAACTGCGCGCACAACGCGGATTCCGTCGGCAACTGCGCGCCAAGCGGCAGGTTGCCCCTGTCGATCTCCGCCGCAAGTCCGTCGCGGATACGCCGCCAGCTTTCCCGACCCACCGCCCGATCTCCAGTTCCGAGTCATTCGAATGACTTCGGATATGCGCTCTGGTTGCGACAGGCGCATGACGGCAGCCACATTTCTTCGCAACGGAGCGTCTAGGTCCATATCGTTCAGCGAATTCGCGCCGCGCGATGGGCGGGACATTCGAGCAGTAGCGGTTGTGCCAGAATCTGAATCGGAGGTGGCGCCAAAAAATCTCCCGGCAGTGTCTCCGGTTCGATCAAGACACGGTAGTTAGCAAACGACGCACTGCGCGCCTGTCGCGGGCACCATGGCATCGAACGACCCCACGACCGCCCCGGTTTGCAGATGCCCGCCGCCTTTGTCCAGAGCTTCAACTGCAGCCGCCGCTCCCCGAACGCGCAACAGTCATCCGAATGATTCCAACATTTCACATCGGCGCCATCTGAGGTTCACCCACTTTGCCTACGCCTTTGCCTATCGTCGGTGATGAGCCCGTCATGGGACCTGTCGCGACGTTAAGAGCTGTGCACACCGGTTTCTAGGCAATGCTGATCTCGCCGCGCTTGCGGCGGGTGCAACTGACACATTCGCAGACTGCAAACGGCGGACATCCTGTCCGGCAAAAGGGGCTTGTCCATGGCGAACCTGACTCTTTCGAACATTTCCAAAGCGTTCGGGGCAACGCATGTGCTGCGGGACGTGTCTCTCGACGTTCGCGATGGCGAGTTTCTGACCCTCGTCGGCGCCTCGGGCTGCGGCAAGTCCACAGTCCTGCGGGTGATCGCGGGGCTGGAGCCGCAGGATGCAGGCACAGTCCAGATCGGCGGGCGCGAGGTGGACCATCTGCGCCCGAAACAGCGAAACGTCGCGATGGTGTTCCAGTCCTACGCGCTTTACCCGCATATGAGCGTGGCCGAGAACATGTCGATGCCGCTGGTGATGCAGCGGTTGAACCTTGCCGAACGCCTGCCGCTGATCGGCAAGCTCAGCCCCAACCGCCGCCGCGTGATGACTGAGATCGCGGCGGAGGTCGATACCGTCGCAAAGCAGTTGCAGATCGAGGCGCTCTTGGCGCGCAAGCCCGCGCAATTGTCAGGCGGGCAGCGGCAGCGGGTGGCTTTGGGTCGGTCGATGGTCCGCCATCCCGACGTGTTCCTGATGGACGAGCCGCTTTCGAACCTTGACGCCAAGCTGCGCGTCCACATGCGCACCGAACTGACTGATCTGCACCGCCGTCTCGGGGTCACCTTCATCTATGTCACCCACGACCAGGTCGAGGCGATGACGATGTCAGACCGCGTCGCGCTGATGGATGAAGGCCGTATGGTGCAGCTTGGCACCCCGTCCGAGCTTTACCACAATCCGACCGACCTGCGCGTGGCGCGCTTCATCGGCAGCCCGCAGGTCAACATCGTATCGGGCACCACGACCGGCGACGGCGTGACGGTCGGGGATACCTTGTTGCCGATCAACGTGACCGTGCCACGCGGTCAGGTGGTGTCGGTCGGCCTGCGGCCCGAAGCGCTATCGCTTGAGCCGGTGGCAGGGCGGGCGCGGATGCTGGCGAAGCTCGGCCATGTGGAGAACCTTGGGGCCGAAGTCTTTCTGCACTTCGTTCTGCCCGACACGGGCGCGCCCTTGACCTTGCGCGCCACGCTGGACAGCTACGAGGCGCATCGCGGGCGGCTGGATCAGGTGGTGCCGATCAGCGTCGATGTTTCGCGGGCATTGGTGTTCGATGCCGAGGGTCGTCGGGTTGACGGGCCCGCCCGCGCCCCCTTGCGCGCGATGGTGTCGGCATGACCATCGCCGTCGGCCGGCCGTCGATCAGTCGCAGCACCCAGATGCGGGCCGAGGCGGTGGCGGGATATGCCTTTGCCACCCCGGCGCTGGTGCTTATCCTCCTCCTCCTGATCGCGCCGATCATCGTCGTGTTCATGATGAGCCTGACGGATTACCAGTTGGGCGCGCTGGACTGGTCCTGGGTCGGGCTTGGCAACTATGCCGAGATCTTCAGCGACAGGATCTTCCTGCGTTCGCTGGGAAACACCTTTATCTATGTGGCCATCGTGGTGCCGGGATCGGTCATTCTGGGCCTGCTGGTTGCCATCCTTGTGCATGAGCGCACGAAGTCGAAGGCGATCTACCAGACGATCTTCTTCCTGCCGGTTACGACGACGCTGATCGCGATGTCGGTGGTCTGGCACTTCCTTTTGAACCCCTCGCTTGGCCCGATCACCAGCCTGTCGCGGGCTTTGGGCTGGGGCGAGTTCGACGTGTTCGGTGACCCCAATCTTGTGTTGGTCGGCCTTGCCGTCATCGGCATCTGGCAACTCGTCGGCTTCAACATGATCCTGTTTCTGGCCGGGCTGACAGCCATTCCGCGCGACCTTTACGATGCCGCCGATATCGACGGCGCCGATGGCGCCTGGGACCGGTTTGCCCGCGTCACCTGGCCGATGCTGGGACCGACCACGCTTTTTGTCGTGGTCACCACCACGATCACCGCCTTCCGGGTGTTTGACACAGTCGCGGTCATCACCCGCGGCAACCCGCAAGGGCGCAGCGATGTGCTGCTCTACACGCTCTACAAGGTCGGGTTTCAGGATTTCAACATGGGTCCCGCCTCGGCGATGACCATCGTCTTTCTGGTCTTCGTTCTGGTGGTCGCACTGGTCCAGGCCTTCGTGATCGACAGAAGGACGCATTACTGATGGCACATGTTCGCAAGGACCGCCTGATCGGGTCGATCGCTGCGCATTTCGTCCTGATCCTTGGGGCGGCGTTCATCCTTCTGCCCTTCGTCTGGATGCTCCTCACCTCGATCCGCCCGGCCTCCGAGGTGTTCACCGCGGGCTTCAACCCGATCCCGTCCAGCTTTGCCGGTGTGACCAACTACTCCGAGGCGCTGACCAAATCGCCCCTGCTGCAATACATGCTGAATGGGGTGGTGGTCTGCGCGGGCATCCTGATCGTCCAGCTTCTGGTTGCCATCCCAGGGGGCTATGCGCTGGCGAAACTTTCGTTTCGCGCGCAGCCGCTGATATTCGGGCTGGTCCTTTTCGGGCTGACGGTGCCGGTCCAGGTGACTGCGCTGCCGATCTACATCGCGCTGGCCAATCTGAACCTTCTCAACACCTACTTCGCGATCATGCTGCCGTTCTTCCTTTCGGTCTTCGGCATCTTCCTCTTCCGCCAGTTCTTCAAAAGCTTTCCACAGGAAATCATCCATGCCGCGCGCCTGGATGGTTTCACGGAACTTGAGATCATCCTGCGGATCATCACGCCCTCGGCGGTGCCCGCAATTGCCGCCTTCGCGGTGTTCTCGATCACCTCGCACTGGAACGACCTGTACTGGCCGCTGATCGTCACGACATCGTCGGATCATGCGACTCCGCCCCTGGGCATGATGATCTTCCGCGATCAGGAGACCGGGTCAAACTACGGCGCGCTGATGGCGGGGGCCGCTATCATCACCGCCCCCCTGATCATCGTTTTCCTGTTCGCGCAGCGACAGTTCGTGCGCGGCATCACCATGACCGGGGTGAAGTAGCCCCGGCCCCCCTTTCCCCCCAGCCCCAAGAGGTTCCCCATGGATCGCAGAACACTTCTTCAATCGACCGCAGGTTTCGCTGCCCTTGGCCTTGCCGCCCCCATGATCGCCCGCGCGCAAACCGCCGTCGAGCTTTCGGTCACCCATTGCTTTCCCGGCCATGACGGCTTTCACACCGAGATTGCCAATGCCTTCATGGCCGCCAACCCGGATGTGAAGATCCTCTTCAACACCTCGCCCCCCACCTATGAGGAAGGCCACTCGCTGATCCTGCGGCAGGCGATGACGAACCAACTGCCCGACATCTATTATTCGGGTTTCCACCTGCTGCCGCCCCTGTCGCGCCAGCTGACCGAGCGGGGCCAGATCACCCATCTTGACAGCTTCATCGCCACCGAAGGCGATGCCTGGAAGACCGAGAACTATTCGCAGCGCATCCTTGATCTGGCGAACATCGACGACAAACAGATGGCAATGCCGTTCAACACTTCGACCCCGATCTTCTATTTCAACGAAGAGCTGGTGAAACAGGCTGGCGGCGATCCGGAAAACTTCCCCACCACCTGGGACGGCGTGTTCGAACTGGCCACCAAAATCGACGCGCTCGGTGACGACATCGACGGCTTCTTCATGGCGATCCACACCGAAGCAGGCGACTGGTTCTGGCAGGCGCTGGTCTATTCCAACGGCGGCGAACTGATGGATGCGGCGGAACAGACGGTGGCCTTTGGTGATGACAAGGGCCTGGCGGCGCTGACCCTGACCAAGCGCTTTGTAGACGACGCAAAAATGAACCTGCGCGAAACCCAGCAGGGCGTGCAGCAGTTCTATGCCGGCAAGACGGGGATTTTGGTGCAGTCGACCGCATCCTTGCGCGGCACCACAGACTCTGTTGGCACGAACTTCACCCTGCGCACCGCGCGCTATCCGCTGGCAGACGCCACCAATGGCCGCCTGCCCACCGGCGGCAATGCGCAGGTCATCCTGACCACCGATGCGGCCAAGCTGGATGCCGCGTGGCGCTTTTCCAAATGGGTTTCCGGCCCCGAAGGCCAGACCGTCGCGGTCAAGTTCTCTGGTTACATGCCGACCAGCCTGATCTCGGAACAAGAGCAGTATCTGGGCGCTTTCTACAAAGAGAACCCGAACTACACGACCAGCGTCGGCCAGATCCCGGTCGCGCGCAAATGGTTCGGCTATCCCGGCAAGAACTCCAACAAGATCATCGACATCCAGCGTGAGAACATCAACCTTGCGATGCGCGGCGAGATGCCGGTAGCCGATGTGCTGGCCAAGATGGTGACCGATACGCAGGGTCTGATCTGACGAAAAACCGGGCCGGGGGCGATGTGCTCCCGGCCCTTTTCCCGCATAGGCGCATCATGACCAAATTCACGCTTGTCCAGTTGACCGATACGCATCTCAGCGCGTCGCGTCCCTACTTTCAGTTCAACTTCGAGATGGTCGTCGAGGCGATGGCCGACATCGCTCCCGATCACATCGTCATCACTGGCGATCTGGCCCTGAACGGCCCCGACGACATCGCCGATGTGGCCTTTGCTGCGCGCCAGTTTGACCGGCTGGGCGCGCCATGGTCAGCGGTACCCGGCAACCACGACGTCGGGCTGGTGCCCGTCGAGGGCGGCCTGCATCAGCCGATCACCGAGGCGCGCCATGCGGCCTATCTGGACACCATGGGAGCAGATCGCTTTGTCCACGACATCGGCGACTGGCGACTGATCGGCATCAACAGCCAGCTTCTGGGCAGCGGTCTGCCCGCCGAGGCCGACCAGCACGCCTGGCTGGCTACCACCCTTGCCGAAACGACCCGCCCCATCGCGCTTTTCCTGCACTATCCCGTCTATCTTGATGATCCGGCCGATCCGGCGCGCAGCCATGCCGTGATCCTGCCCGAGGCGCGCGCGGCTCTGCTGGCCCTGATTGACGCCCATCCGACCGTGCAACTTGTCGCCTCGGGCCACCTGCACGAGGAACGCCGGGCCGAGCGCAATGACGTGGTCTACCAATGGGCACCCGCTACGTCTTTTGTGACGACCGACGGAAGCCATGGTGGGACAGCCACTGTCGGGTTCCTGGTGCACCGCTTTGACGGACAGACCTTCACGACGGAACGGGTCGTCGCCCGCTGGATGATCGCGCATGACATCGCAAGTTGGGGTAACACTGAACCGCACGGCTATTACGAGATCGTCAAGCGGCCCTATCCACATGTGTCCTAAGGCGGAATGATGCCAATCGCAGTGCCTCTGCCGGTGCGACAACGGATCAAGGGCATGTCGCCCGACTTGCAGGCCTCAATACTGATGATCATCGCCTTTGTCGTATTCAGTGCGATGGCGGTGTTCATGCGGATGATTTCCGACCGTATCGCGGTCCCACAGGTCATCTTCCTGCGTCAGGTGATGGCGCTGGCCCTGATGGCACCGCTGTTCTGGACCAGCCGACACGTGATCCTGCACCCGACGGGCCTTGCCCTGCACCTGACTCGCGGCTTGCTGGCAATCGGCGCAATGTTCTGCGGCCTGACCTCGATCATCCACATCCCGCTCGCCGATGCGACGGCCATCGGCATGGCCGAGGTGCTGATCGCCACTGCCTTTGCGGCCCTTGTCCTGCGCGAACCCGTAGGCTGGCGTCGGTGGACGGCAACGGCCGTGGGCTTTCTGGGCGTCCTGATCATGATCCGCCCGTTCGGAGACGGTTTCGACGCCTATGCGCTTGTGGCGCTGGCCGGGTCGGTCTGTGGAGCCCTGAGCATGATCGCGCTTCGGCTCGGGTCAGGGCATGACACCACGGTCACCGTGCTCTTCTGGCAAGGGTTGGTCGTCGCTGTCTTGTCCGCCCCGGTGGCCGCCCAAAGCTGGGTGACCCCGACCCTGGCCGAGGCGGCAATCCTGCTTGCGATGGGCATGATCTTCACCGCCGGCATCTGGCTTTTCACCGCGGCGATCCGTCTGGGTCGCGCGTCGGCAGTGGCCCCCTTGGGCTACTTGCGCCTCGTCCTGATGGCCGCCACCGGTTGGCTCTTCTACGGCGAGATCCCGACCTGGGCCACGGTCATCGGCGGCTCTCTCGTCATCGCCTCGGCCACCTACACGATCACGCGCAACGCCGCCCGCATCCCGGCGCTGCCCCCCGCCAACCCCGACACACATTAAGGAAATGCCATGCTCCTTTCGCCCTTCGACAAGCCCGGTCGCTTCTGGCGCGGCAACCTGCATTGCCATTCCACCCGGTCGGACGGTGCCCTGCCGCCCGAAGAGGTCGCCCGCCGCTACCGCACGCAGGGCTATCACTTCTACTGCCAGTCAGACCATTTCATGCAGGAGTTCGACTATCCGATCACCGATACGACAGCTTACAGGACGGATGATTTCACCACGATCCTTGGCGCGGAACTTCACGCACCCAGCCTTCTGAATGGCGAGATATGGCATATCCTCGGCGTCGGCCTTCCCGCCGATTTTGCCCCGTTGCACCCCGGCGAAACCGGCCCCGACCTTGCCCGTCGCGCGCAAGCCGCCGGAGCCTTCGTCGCCATCGCCCACCCGCAATGGTATAGCCTGACGCTGGAAGATGCGCGGACCCTTTCCTTCGCCGATGCGATCGAGGTCTACAACCACACCTGCGCCGTGCAGGCTGACCGACCTGATGGCACTTACTTGCTCGACCAGATGTTGCTTGACGGCATCCAGCTGAACGCAATCGCCACGGACGACGCCCATTTCCGGGACGAGGTGAACTCCAACGCCGACGCCTTTGGGGGCTGGGTGATGGTCAAATCTGAGACGCTTGCCCCCGAAGCCATCCTTGCCGCACTGAAGCGAGGCGATTTCTACGCAAGCCAGGGCCCCGAGCTCTGCCGGATCAGGCTTGCCGACGGTCTACTGGAGGTCGAGTCCTCGCCGGTCGAGCGGATCACGGTCGTGGGTCCCCGGGCACTGTCTCGCACGGTGTCCGGCAAGTCGATGACATCGGCCCGTCTTGACGTCTCGTCTTTCACCGGCGACTGGGCGCGGGTCATCGCCGTTGATGCGGCAGGACGGCGCGCCTGGTCCAACCCCATCCGTTTACCTGGGTGACCTGAGCCGGACCATGCCTTCCTTCCGACCGCTCCCGCTTCGCCCACATTTGCGGAACGGTCCAATGTCCGCTTCGCCGACGCTGTCGTGTGGCAGGGCCATCAGTCCAAGGGGCAGCTAAGGGCGGAAAGCTGACGTTCGCTGCGGCCTGCATCAGTGACTGCTTCAAACCTGGGATAGCATCCATCACCGCATTGACCGCAGCCAGAAACTACGTCTGAAGCGACCTTCAGCGGAGGATGGACATCCACTTACAGCCAGTGGAGAACGATGGCACGGGATCGCCGATCCTGGACGACATTGGTGCTTGCTTCTCACTTCCCACCGGCGGCGCTCCGACGCTGTTCATTGTAGCCCCGCCAGATGGTTCATCCTTCAGGATGCGTCTTGGCAACGAGGTCTCCCGCGCGGCTTTCGAGCGGGAGATTCCCGCCGACCTGCCGGCAGCGACGCTGTTCCAGGCGCCGCGGCTCTTCCTGAACACCGGCCCAACCATCGCGGCCGTCGCCTATGGCTGCGCCAAGATGTAATTGGACACGGACGTCTGACCCTGCCGCCACAGGCGGTCCATAAGACGTCCCGCAATCACACAAGACTTCGGTCTCCGGATTATGCTTCGCTGGCCAACTCACACTGGCTGGCCCAAATCTTCGCGGTTGAGTGGCTGATTGCTGCCTTGAACCTTTCAACGTGCAGCGATCCACGATGTGCCTGAAGTGCCTCGCTGCTTTCCCAACCCTCATGGATAATCAGAAGGACTGGTGCTTTGCTGGATCGGTACACATCATAGCGTGCACAACCCACTTCCAGCCGCGATTGGCGGGCAAGATGCTCGACGGCTGAGAACACCATTTCAGCGTCGCTTTCTGCTGCCTCAACAATTGCGAATACCACAGTGGAATGCTGCACGTGATCCTCCATTCAGATGCGGTCGCGAATAAGGTCAGCAGCGCGTTCGGCGATCATGATGACCGGGGATGCTGTGTTGCCAGACACAATGCGGGGCATGATCGAGGCATCGACGACCCTCAGGCCGCCTATGCCGCGCAGCTTCAGCTGGGGGTCCACGACGGAAGCCGGGTCGCTTCCCATCCGGCAGGTGCCCACAGGATGAAAGATGGTGGTCGCGATGTCACCAGCCCTCGCGGCAAGTTCGGCATCGGTTGTGACCGTTGGTCCCGGGAGCCATTCCTCCGGTGCGTAAGGTCGCAATGCTCGGGCGGACATAATCTGACGCGTCTGCCGGATTGAAGCCACGGCAACATGGCGGTCCTCTTCTGTCGTAAGGTAGTTGAGGCGGATGTAGGGCTGGACCTCGGGGCGGGCCGTCGTCGCATGGACGCTGCCGACTGAGGTCGGGCGAAGGTTGCAAACCGAAACCGTGATTGCCGGGAAAGGATGTAGTGGGTCGCCCAACCTGTCGGTCGACAAGGGCTGGACGTGGTATTCGAGGTCGGGCGTCTCGCGATCGGGACCCGACTTTGTGAACATGCCGAACTGGCTTGGAGCCATCGACATCGGCCCGCTTTGGGTCAGTGCATATTGCAGAGCGATGCGCGCCTTGCCGAAAAGGCTGCCTGCCATGTTGTTCAGAGTGGGCACGCCTCGCACCTTGAAAACGGTGCGGATCTGGAGGTGATCCTGCAGGTTTTCGCCCACGCCGGGCAGGTCATGTACGACAGGGATGCCGAGAGACGCCACATGATCGGGCTGGCCTATTCCAGACAGCTCCAGAAGTTTCGGGCTGTTGATGGCCCCGGCGGCAAGGATGATCTCGGCCCCGGCGCTGGCGCGGAAGGGGGCGTTTTCGGCCAGCCATTCCACGCCGGTTGCACGGCGTTCCTCAAGCGTGATCCGCTGCACCTGAGCATGCGTCACGACGCGCAGGTTGCCGCGCCGCATTGCGGGCCGCAGGAAGCCGCGCGCTGTGTTCCAGCGCAGGCCACTTCGTTGATTGACTTGAAAGAAGCCTGAACCTTCGTTCGAACCACCGTTGAAGTCGTCGCGCGGCAGGATGCCAAATTCTTTCGCCCCTTCCTGAACGGCGCGCAGAATCTCCCAGCTCAGCCGCTGACGTTCCACCCGCCATTCGCCGCCCGCGCCGTGCATCGGGCTTTCGCCGTCGCAATGATCCTCGGACCGGCGGAAATAGGGCAACACATCGTCCCAGCCCCAGCCCGGATTGCCCAGCTGCCGCCAGTGGTCGTAGTCGGCGGCCTGCCCGCGCATGTAGATCATGCCGTTGACCGAAGAGCAGCCGCCCAGCACCTTTCCGCGCGGGTAGCTTAAGCTGCGACCGTTCAGACCGGGCTCGGCCGCGGTCTTCATCATCCAGTCGGTGCGCGGATTGCCGATGCAGTAAAGGTAGCCGACCGGGATCTGCACCCAGTGATAGCGGTCCGATCCTCCGGCCTCCAAGAGCAGCACGCGGGTCTTGCCATCGGCAGAAAGGCGGTTGGCAAGCACACACCCTGCCGTTCCGGCCCCGATGACGATGTAGTCATAATCGCCTTCGTCCGTCATGGCTGGCCCAGTTCTGCAAGGTCGATCCAGAACGGCTCCATCGCGGCGGTCATGCGCTGCCACACGGCGAAGCGGCGGTCATGCATCGACTTGCGCTCAAGGTCAGGGGAAAGCACTGCCCGCTGCGTTGTCATCGCTGCGACAGCGGCTTCTTCATTGGCACATAGGCCAATTCCGACGGCGGCAGCGATGGCTCCTCCAAGCGCACCGGTTTCCTCAGCGTTCCCAAGACGGACCGGAAGACCCAGCACATCGGCCATCATCTGCGGCCAGTGGGGTGATCTGGAGCCGCCGCCGGACAGAAAGACCTGGCCGATGCCAGATCCAGTTCCTTTCAGGACCTCGATATGGCGGCGATGTTCAAAGGCGACACCTTCGTAAAGGGCGCGCAGCAGGTGTCCTTCGTCATGCCACCCTGCAAGGCCATAGAACCCGCCGCGCTGATGCGCGCCATGCCTGCCGCCGTAGAGGAAGGGGTGGAACATCGGATCCACGGGGGCGATGGCCGCCTGGCCAACCAGCGCATTGACCTGCGCGAAGGCGTCGCCCTCATGGCCATCCCGTTCGATCAGGGTCCGGACATACCATTCGAGGTTGGCCGCCGAAGTGGCGCTGTTGTCCATGTTGGCAAATCGTCCGGGGCCGAAGGCTGCGACCATGAACACATTCGGATCGCGCGCCGGGGTATCGGCAAAGATCTGGTTGATCGACCAGCTGCCGAGGACAATCGAGGCAGTTCCCGGCCCGATGGCACCTGACCCAAGTGCGGAGGCGACGACATCGAAGTATCCTGCGACGACCGGGGTCCCCGCGCGCAGCCCGGTTGTCGCTGCAGCAGTGGATGTGACATGGCCCACAACCTCGGACGGCTGACAAAGGCGGGGCAACAGCGGCTTGGCGTCGGATAGACCGTAGAGCGACAGCAGGCCCGCGTCGTAGTCCACCTCCGGCAAGCGCAGCAGCCCTGCCCCGGACATGTCCGACACGTCGCTCGCGCACTGGCCGGTCAAGTGCAAGCCGATGATATCCTTTGCAAAGCAAAGGGTTCCGGCCCGGGCATAGACTTCTGGCTGACGCGCCTTGACCCATGCAAGCAGCGTCGGCGTCTGCGACGGCCAGGGGCGCTGCCCGCAGATGCGGTGCAATTCGGTTCCGACGGCCCGGTCGAGTTCCGCCGATAAAGCCGCGGCGCGGCTGTCGAGGGACTGGATGCCCAGAAGCGGCTCCCCTGCCTGATCAAGCAGGTAAAGCCCGTTGCCATGCCCGGCGAGTCCGATCGCAGCGACCCGGTCCGGGGCAATGGCCGCCCTTTCCAGACACCCTGAAATCGCCGCCCGCGCATTGGCCCAAAGCTCGGCCACGGGGCGCTCGACCATGCCGGGCGCGGGTTTCAGCGTGGTGCCGTCCACGCCGTGCCGGGCCAGCTGACGGCCCGCTGAATCAAACAGTACCGCCTTAACGACCGTATTGCCGATATCGATACCCAAGAGCAGGTCAGGCGCCACGGCTGTAGACCTCCCAGGCGGCAGCGCCGTCGGCACCCTGGTGGATGATCGCCATCAGCGCCGCCACGACCGCCTTGGGATTCGCATGCTGATAGATGTTGCGCCCGTAGACGAGGCCCTTTGCGCCCTGTGCCACCAGCGCGGCGGATTTTTCCAGCACTAACCTCAGATCCTCCTTCCCGCCGCCGCGCGCCAGCACCGGTACACGGGCGGCCTCGACGACACGGTGGAAATCCTGCGGGTCGCTGGTGGGATCGGCCTTGATGATGTCGGCGCCCATTTCGGTCGCTAGTCGCACGAGGGTCACGATCTTCTCGGCATCGCCGTCGACCTGATAACCGCCACGAACATCGTTGGGCAGCATGACGAGCGGTTCGATCATCAGCGGCATTCCATAGCGCGTGCAATCCTCGCGCACGCGGGCGATGTTCTGCACGCACTGGCGGAACAGGTCCGGCTCGTCGGGCAGCATGAAAAGGTTGACCACAACACAGGCCGCATCCATCTGGACGGCGGGCAGCACAGGGTCGGCGGTATTCTGCAACTCGGCCCACATCACCCGGTGCCGCGTCGCGTTGTAGGGATTGCCCATGTCGAGCCGCAGGACCAATGCCGGCTTGTCATGCTCGGGCCTCGACTGCAGCAGGTCGGCCTGGCCATATGTCATCTGGATTGCGTCGGGACGCGCACCGACCAGCATGTCGACTACGCGCGGCATATCCTCCAGCCCGTTCAGAAAGCTCGGTTCGTTGCAGACGCCGTGATCGACGGCCACATCAAGGCAACCGCCGTTTCGGAACAGCCGGTTCATCCGAACCTTGGGCGAGATTTTCATGGGTGGGCTCCTTTCGGGGCCAAGGTGACCCCGTGCCAGGTTTCAAGATCGCTAAGAAAGCGGGCTATTTCGGTCTGTGTATCAGCTTCGGACCAGCCGAGTTCGCCGCCCATGGCCCGAGCTGTGGCGGTGATCAAAGGCATGGAAAGTAGTCCGCAAATGGCCAGCGGGCTGCGCCGCTGCAGCACATCGGCAAGGTGTAGCGCCTGTTCATGGCGAACGGCCCAGAGCACCTCGCCCTCGGTCATCGGCACGCCCGGCAGGGGGCGGTCGTCCGCGGGGCAGAAGTCAGAGATTGTTGCGGCTCGCGAGCCGTAAAGATCCACAAGATGCGCCGCGCGTTCGGCACTCAGCCCGTGGGAGGCCGCCAGGTCGGCCGCCAAAGCATCAGAGAAGCCTGCGCCACCCCCGATGGGCAGGTCGCGGGTAGTGGTCTTCCGGGTCAGACCCAGATCAGCCAGTACCGCATCGACCGTTTCCTCGGCAAAGGCACGGTAGGTCGTCCACTTGCCGCCCACCATGCCGATCTGCGGTACCACGCCCTGCAATCGGCGCACCGTGTGCCCGCGCGAGATGCGCCCGGTAAAGTCGGCATCGCTAACGGGCAAGGGGCGGATACCGGCATAGGAATAGACGATCTGATCTGGCGAGATCGGGATGGCCGGGAAAAGCTCTTGCAGGGCCCCGAGGATGTAGTCTCGCTCTTCCGTGCTGCAGGCCGTCCTTCCAGCCGAATTCACACGAAGGTCGGTAGAACCGGCCAGCACACGTCCAAGGTAGGGAAAGACGATGCAGACGCGTCCATCGCTGTGCTCGAAGTAGATCATCTGGCCTTGCAACGCCGCCGTCAGCGCGGGGTTCTCAAGGATCACGTGCGACCCCTTGGTCCCCGACACCAGCCGCTCGTTCAGCCGAGCGCCAAGGGTGGCCGCACTTTCGTCAATCCAGGCGCCCGTGGCGTTGACGATCATCCGCGCGCTGACGGAAAGGGCTTGCCCGAACGCTCCATCTGTCAGGATCAGCCCGCCCTCGGCCTGAGCCAGACGCGCGTAGTTCAGTGCCATCGCCTGCGGGTTACGTGCTAGGGCGTCGCCGATCAGCTCGATCCCCAGCCGCTCGGGGTGCGAAATCCAGGCGTCATGGTAGGTCGCAGAGAAGCGGATCGAAGGGCGCAGGGCCGGGAAAGCCAATCGCGTCGCCGCGCGCCCCCGGAACCGGTGGCGGGGCAACATCCGTCCGGCCCTCGTGATCGCATCATAGAGCATCAGTCCCAGCTTTATCGGCAAGGCTCCACGCGGCCTGGGGCGACCGGTGAAGCCCACGAAGTTGAGCGCGGCATTGGCCAGGCCCGAGGCAAAGCGTTCGATCGGGACGGTTGTGGGCAGGGGGCGAACAAGATGCGGCGCGTTGCGAAGCAGCCGGTCCCGTTCAACCAGGCTTTCGCGGACAAGGGAAATTTCGCCGTTTTCCAGGTATCGCAGCCCGCCGTGGATCATGCGTGACGGAGCCGCTGAACAGCCGGAACAGAAGTCGTTCATCTCGACCAGAAGCACTCGCAGGCCCTGATGGGAAAGGTCGTGGAAGACGCCGATGCCATTGATGCCCCCGCCCACAACGATCACGTCGAACGCCGGGTTTTGGGCAATTCTGTCGATCCTCTGCTGGCGTGTTTCGGACATGACGTCTTCCTTCGCGGAGGGGCGCTCCGCCGTTATGGTCTTGCAGGGCTGTGGGCCGTCTCAGGCGGTGACGGGGCTCAGATGCCGATCGATGGCGCGGGAAATGTCCTTTATGTCGGTGTCGGTTAAGCGCAGGCGTCCAGCCTCGGCGTTCTCGCGCGCCTGATCTGGGTTGCGAGCGCCGCACAGGGCGAAAGTCAGGCCGGGTTGGGCCAGCGTCCAGGCGATGACGACCTGCGAAGGGCTGGCATCGTGGTGGTTGGCAATGGGACGGATCGTCTCCATCAGTTGGTCAACGCGGGCGCGATTCTCAGTTGAGAACCGGGGGTTTTCACGCCGCTGGTCGTCCCCCGCAAAAACGCGATCCGCCGTGATGCCGCCGGACAAAAGGCCCAGCCCAAGAACGGAATAGCCCATGACGGCGATACCGTTGTCACGGCAGGCGGGCAGATGCGTGGCCTCGATCCGGCGTTGCAGCATCGAGTATTCCTCTTGCACTGCCGCGATGCCGCCCGCCGCGCGATAGGCGGCTAGATCGTCGGGCGAAGTGTTCGACGCGGCAAAGGCCAGAATCTTCCCCTCGGCCTGAAGGGCCTTCAGCGCGGCGACTGCCTCAGGGATCGGCGTGGTCGGGTCCTGCCAATGAGTGATGTAAAGGTCGATCCGGTCGGTCTGCAGTCGCCGGAGGCTTTGCTCCACCTCGTGGCGGATCGCGGCGGGGCTGAGGTCACGGTGCACGGCATGACCGCCCTGCGAGAAGAAGTATGGGCCGCGCTGCTTGTGCCAAACCAGGCCGCATTTCGTGGCGATCACCACCTGATTGCGCCGCCCCCGGATGGCCCGTCCGACAACCTCCTCGGCATGGCCAAGACCGTAGGCCGGGGCAGTGTCGATCAGGGTGATTCCTGCCTCAAGGCCCGCACGGATCGCGTCCTCGGCGGCCGCATCGTCTGTGCCTCCCCACATCCATCCGCCGATGGCCCAGGTCCCGAGGCCGACGGCGCTGGCCGTAAGGCCGGGGGCGATCTCGCGCATCATCATCTCGCTCACGTTGTCTGTCCTTCCGTTGTCAGTATCCGCCCCGCAGTGTCCTCGTCGGTCACCAGCATCGACACGTATCCCCCACGCAAAACCGACCGCACGGGCCCCACCTTGTCTTCGCCCGCAGCGACCGCGACCACCCGGCCACAGGCCCGGATTTCATCGGGGCGCAGAGCGACCAGTCGTTGGTTCAGCGCGAAGTTCGCCACCTGCCCACGGTCATGCACCAGATGCCCCAGAAACTCGGCCATCACCCCAAGGCCCGGCAGTATCGCCCGGTCCGGTGCCGAAAGGGGATGCAAGTCAAAGTAGGATGACCCCGGCTGCGTGATCGACCCGATCCCGACCAGGCAGACTGTGGCGCGACGGCCAAGGTCCAGCACCTCTTTCACCGCCGCCATGTTCATCAGCATTTCGCGCTGCTCGGCCCGCTCGGCAAACAGCGGGGCGTGCAGCTGCAGCGACCGCCCGCCCAGCCGCTCCGCCATGCGCGAGGCAAGGTTGTTGACGTCCGTGTGAAACTTGCCCTGCACCCCCCCGGTCAGCGGCACCACTTGCACGTCGATAGGCCGCTCCACCGACAGGGCATCGACCACCGCCGCAACCGCCTTTCCCCCAGAGATCCCGAGAATGTCACCGTCGCGCAGCGTCTCAGCCAGGTGAGCGGCCGCCGCTTGGCCCACTTGCGCCAGCCGCGTACCGTCGTTGTCCGACACGGTGGGCGAGACGATGGCCGACTTCACGAGCCCAGTCACTGCCAGCCGCCGCTCGATGTCCATCAGCCGCTGGAACGGCGTCTCGATGCTGATCTTCACCATGCCCGACCGCCGCGCCTGGGCGATGATCCGGTTCACCTTCGAGGTCGAGAGGTTCATCTCTTCAGCGATTTCGGCCTGTTTGCGACCCTCAACAAAGTGGCGCACCAGCACCGCATGCATCTGCCGCATCGAGGTGAAATCATCGTTCAGTTCGTTCATGCCCGCCCTCCTGCCGCCTGTCGTTTCACGAGGTAGTGGTCGAAGGTCACTGCGGCGAGGAGGATCGAGCCGCGGATGATGTCCTGCCAGTAGACCGACACGTTCAGAAGGGCGAGCGACGAGGAGACGAGCGACAGTAGGATCGCTCCCAGGATCGCGCCGAAGATCGTGCCCTTGCCGCCCGACAGGCTTGCCCCGCCGATCACTGCCGCGGCGATCACGTTCAGTTCCATCCCAACGCCGAATGTAGGTTGGGCCGAGCCGAACCGCGCCATGTAGATGATGCCCGCGACACCGCAAAGGGTGGAGCACAAGACCGTCGTCAGGAAGATCACCCGCTTGGTGCGGATGCCGGAATACGCGGCGGCCTTTTCATTACTGCCGGTGTAGTAGACCAGCCGGAAGGCCGTGGTGCGTCGCAAGAGGAAGTCGAAGACCAGGACGACGATCACGAAGATCACGATGGCCACAGGGATCACGCCGATTGCGCCGATCCCGATCCACTTGAAGTTTTCGGGCAGTTCGAACAGCCCAAGCGGCCGCCCGCCGGTGCCCAGAAGGCACAGGCCCCGCGCAATCACCATCGCTGCCAGCGTGACGATGAAGTGATGCAGCCCGACATAGGTGACGAAGAATCCCATGATCGCCCCGATTCCGGCGCAGGCCGCAATGGCGATCAGCGAGGCGACCCAAGGATCGACCCCGTTCAGGAACAGAAGGCCTGCGATCACCATCGCCAGCGCCGTGACCGAGCCCACCGACAAGTCGATCCCGCCAGAGATAAGGAGGATCGTCATACCTACGACGACAATCGCCTCAACTGAGAAGGCCATCGTCATCGCGCGCATGTTCGTCCAGGTCAGGAAATGCGGGCTTGCGAAGGACATGATGACAAAGAGCGTCAGGATAATAAGCACAAGGCCCGTTTCCCGAGCGCCGAAAAGGCGGGAAAAAAGGCTGCGGTCTTGGGCTGTCGTGTTCATTGCAGTGTCCCGGACAGAGCCATCGCACCAGAATTTGCACCGGGCGCGGCGAGTGTCATTATGTTGGTTTCGGTCAGGTTTGCGCCTGAAAGCTCCCCGGCAATGCGGCCTTCGCTGACGACAAGGACCCTGTCACAGAGGCCGATCAGTTCGGGCATTTCCGATGAGATCACGGCAATGCCTACCCCATTGTCAGCCAGCCCGCGCAGGATGCCGTGGATTTCCGCCTTGGCGCCGACATCGACACCCCGGGTGGGCTCGTCAAGGAAGATCACCTTTGGCTCCACAGCCAGCAGCTTGGCCAGCGCCACCTTCTGCTGGTTGCCGCCCGAAAGGCTTGCCACACGGTGTGCCATGCTGGCGGCCTTCAGCTTCAGACTGGCTCCGATGCGCTGCGCTTGTTCAATCTCACGCACGGGATCGATCACGCCGCCCCGGCGGGCCACCCGCGACAGGTCGAGTGCGGCGATGTTGGCAGAGATGGGCAGATCAAGGAAAACGCCGTCACCCTTGCGGTCCTCGGACAGGTAGACGATGCCCTTTGCGATGCAGTCTGTGTAATCGCGCAGGGTCACCGGTTCGCCGTAAAGCCGGACCTCGCCCCGCGCGTTGCCTTCCAGCCGGGTCACGCCACGCGCGATCTCGCTGCGCCCGGCGCCGATCAGCCCCGCAAAGCCAAGGATTTCGCCCCGGTGGAGCGCAAAGGACACATCCCGATAGCGCCAGTCGGTCAGGTTCGCGACGCTCAGGATTTCAGGGCCGCGCGGTCCCACCAGTTTCGGGGGGTAGAGGGCGTCCAGCTGACGTCCGACCATGGCATTGACCACATCCGACGAAGTGATGTCTCGGGTGCGATCGGTCCGGATGTGCTGGCCGTCGCGCATCACAGTGACGCGGTCGCAGTTCTGGAAAATCTCGGCCATGCGGTGCGAAATGTAGATTATTCCCATCCCCTGGGCGGCCAGATTTCGTAGGATCCCAAAGAGTTTCTGGGCCTCGTGCTCGGTTAGCGCAGCGGTCGGCTCGTCCAGGATAAGGATGCGACAATCCAGTGTCAGGGCTTTGGCGATCTCGACCAGTTGCTGCTGGGAAATCGACAGCCTTCCCGCGGGAAGCCGGGGGTCTATGTCGGCCAGGGGCGCCAAGACCTTTGCGGCGCGCTCGATCAGATCGGCCCCGCCCATCAGCTTGCGCCGGGACTGGGCCGTTTCGGCCATGAAGATGTTCTCGGCCACCGAAATGTCAGCGCAAAGCGCAATCTCCTGATGCACGAAACCGATCCCCAGGCGCTGCGCCACGGCAGGGCTGTCAATTCGGACGGGCTGCCCGACGATACGGATGGAGCCGCTGTCGGGCTGCAGGATTCCGTCGATGATGTTCATCAACGTGGATTTCCCAGCACCATTCTCACCGGCAAGCGCATGAATTTCCCCCGCCTGCAGCTCAAAACTGCCGCTACGCAGCGCACGGACTGCGCCAAATGATTTGGCGATGTCGGTCAGTTGCAGAAGGGGCGGGGGTGCCGTGGTCATGGGACATTCCGAAAAGGATGTGCCCCGCCATCGTTGCGGCGGGGCGGGGGCCTTAGTTGCGGCCTTCCATATAGGCCTCCAGCACGAAGCTGTCGGCGTTGTCCTTGGTGATTACGGCAAAGCCGTTGTCCACGAAGGGGATCTGCATAGGGTTGTAGCCCGAGGTCTTGTAGTCGTTGAACGGGTCGATCAGGTCAGGATGGGCGCCGAGAAAGGTATTCATGAAGCCGATGAACCCCTGGATGCCCTGGTTCGGGTTCAGTGCCATGTGGATGTTGCCGGCCTTGATCTCTTCAAGCGTGGTCGGTGAGATGTCAGCGTGGATGATCACCAGCTTGTCGCCCGCGGCCTTGACCGCAGCAACGGCGCCTTCGGCCGAGCCGGATTCAGGGATCCATAGCGCGGCCAGATCGGGGTTCGCCTGCAGCATGGCCGACACGGCGGTGAAGGCCGCGTTCGGGTCCTGGTTCGTAGCCTGCCGCCCGACCAGCTTCATATTCGGGTAGTTCTTTTCCATGTAGGCGATCAGCGCCGTCACCCGGAGGTCGTGGTTCGACTGCCCCGGGTTCTCAAGCACTGCATATTCGGCACTGTCGCCCACGGTCTTGACGATCTCTTCGGCCGCAAATGCCGCTTCAGCCAGGTTGTCCGAGGTGATGTAGGCTGTCCGCTTCGACTTGGGCGAATCTGCTGCGAAGGTCGTGACCGAGACACCCGCGTCGATGGCACGGTTGATTGGGTCGATGAAAGGATCGGCCTGCATCGGGTGCAGCAAGATGCCTTTGGGGTTGGTCACCAGGTCCTGCTCGAACGAGGCGATCTGCTTGGTGATGTCGTAGTCAGGCGTTCCCGAGAAAACGGCCTCGCAGCCAAGTGCTTCTGCGGCCTGCTTGAAGCCCTCGAAGACCGGCACCCAGTACGGGTGCCCGCTGACCATGACGTTCATGATATAGGTCTCGCCCGGCTCGCAGCGCAAACCGCCTTCGGCCAAAACCGCCGGGGACGCCCCCAGGAGCGCGACGGCCGATGCCCCGCTCAGTACCAGTGCCTTGACGTAGCTCATGTGTTCCTCCCATGACGACGCGCTTAGCGCCATTTCTGCAATTTTTCCCGCGTTTCGCAAGATATTGCAGGCAAATCGGTAGGGTCAGCACGCTGGGGCGTCAACAGAAGACAAAATTTCTGTCGGATAGTGCAATTTCTTGCAGAGTGCGTGATGCGCGTTGATGTGCAACAGAGTCCGCGTCAAGCCAGAAATCTCTCCTTGAAGTCGTGGAATCCGGACTAAACGCTGCTCGACGATCCTCCGTTTCTGGAGAGGGTTCGACGGCATGCCCTTCCTCCTTAACAACTGGATCTGCTAGGGGTCATCTTCCCCAAGGGCTTCTTCACAAAGCCGCCGTTTGTAATCGGCGGCACGAACGGCAGCTAAGGGCCGAGGCTGTGTGAAAACTCCAGTTTCGAGAATCTGAAGAGAACAGTTTCCTTAGAATCCCACCTGTGGAGGCCCGCGTCAGAACAGCATGTTGCAGTTGCTCCTTCGGCAGAACATCATTCCAGGGTCGACCATGCCTGACTGAGTTTTCACACAGCCTCGGCCGAAAGCGGACGCTGGCACGAAACACCTTATGTATCGGTTCGCGAAGCTTCCAACACCTTAGAAGTCATCTTTCTTGACCTGCCCCGCCCTTCTCACCCTCGTTGCAGTAGAAACTGCATCAACCTTTCACTGGCACGCGTGGGGCTAAGTTCGCCCGGCCGTAGGTCATAGCCCCAACCGCTGGCAATCTTACCCGGGAATGGCTCGACCAGCGAGCCGCGCCGTATGTGTACCTCGGCCAGCGAGGCCAGCGTGACCGCACAGCCAAGGCCCGCAATCGCCATCTCCAGCGCGACGTTGGAGCTGTCGGTCTTCAGGCCCTGCACCAGCGGGAGATCGGGAATGCCGTGGTGGTGGGCAAAGGCCTCCCACAACTCTTGCCGCCCAAGGATATGAATCAACCCCTTTCGCAGGATATCGGCGGGCACGCGAATAGCTTCGGGGCCAGACAGGAAGTCGGGGCGGCAGACCATGACTAGAAGCTCCTCGCCCAGGCTCTCGCCCACCAGGGGCTGGCTGACATGCCGGGGAATGATCCGCAGGTCGACGATCTGCTCGGTCGTTTCCGCCCAGATCGTCGCGTGGACGGTCACTTCGACTTCGGGGTTCTCCTCCCGGTAGGCTTTCAGCCGATCGGGCAGCCAGTTGGTGGCAAGGCTTGCCGGGCAGGAAATCACCACCTCTTTCCGGTGACGCACGGTCTGCACCTGGCCCGTCGCCACGTCGATCTGCGCCAAGGCCCGCTGCAGGGCCGGAAGATAGGCCGAGGCGACCTCGGTCAGGGTCAGGCTGCGCGGCGCGCGGTAGAAGAGCGGCCGCCCGATGAACTGCTCCAGTGCCCGCACATGGCCCGAAACGGCAGCCTGGGTCATCCGCAACTCTTCAGCCGCGCGGGTAAAGCTCAGGTGCCGGGCCGAGGCCTCGAAGGACCGGATATAGTTCAGGGGCGGCAGGTATTTCATCGTCGCTTTCTCCTGGCCGCAGCCTAGCCGATGCGCGGACATCGGGCCACAGATTATGCCCCGGAATATCTTGGGGTCAGGCCCCCGTTTCGCTTTCGTGACTTTGCCTGCCCGGGATTTAGGCTGCTGCAAAAGGCAGGGGAGCGCGATGCGGGAAGCAAGACGGGGGCGGCGCGAGAAGGCCGGGGCCAGCATCGCCCAACTGCCGTGGGAGGTCGTCCGCAACCCCTATGCGCCGATGGAAATCCTCTCGCCAGAACAGATGCACGACCTTCACGAAACCTCGATCCGCATCCTGAAAGAACTTGGGATCAGAGTGATGGGCGCCAACGTCCGGGAGGTGTTCGCCGCTGCGGGAGCGAAGATCGACGACGAAGGGGTGGTGCGGATTGATGAGACTCACGTCGAGGCGGCGCTCGCGACCGTCCCGCGCCAGTTCACCCTGACCCCGCGCAATCCGGGAAAGCGCGTGCATCTGGGCCGCGATCATCTGGTCTTCGGTCTGGTCGCGGGGCCCCCCAACGTGCACGACCGGGTGAACGGGCGGCGGTCAGGGAACCTGGGCGACTACCAGAACTTCATCCGCCTCGCGCACCACTTCAACACGATCCACATGATCGGCAACCAGGTGACCGCGCCACAGGAACTGCCCGCGAACAACCGGCATCTCGATACCTATTTCGCCAACCTCACTCTCTCGGACCTGACCTTCCACTGCACCGCCATCGGGCGCGGCCGGGCGATGGATGGCATCCGGATGATGGCGATTTCGCGCGGCATCAGCCTTGAAGAGATGGCGAAGGACCCCGGCGTCATCACCATCATCTCGGTCAACTCTCCGCGCCTTCTGGACGATGCGATGGGCGACGGCCTGATCGCCATGGCCGAGCATGGCCAGCCGGTGACGATCACCCCCTTCACCCTGATGGGTGCCATGACCCCCGTCAGTCTGCCCGCCGCCATGGCCCAGCAGAATGCCGAGGCGCTGTTCGGCGTGGTGCTGACCCAACTGGTGAAACCCGGCGCGCCGGTGATGTACGGGGCCTTCACCTCGAACGTCGACATGCGGTCTGGCGCGCCCGCCTTTGGTACACCGGAAAACACCAAGGCCAATGTCATCGCGGGCCAACTGGCGCGGCGCTATGGGCTGCCCTACCGCACCTCGAACGCCAATGCCTCGAACGCGGTCGACTTGCAGGCGGCCTATGAGACCTCGATGGCCACCTGGGGCGCGGTGATGGGCGGGGCGAACCTGATCTACCACGCAGCGGGCTGGCTGGAGGGAGGGCTGACCGCCAGCTACGAGAAACTGATCCTCGACGTGGAAATCCTGCAGAACATGGTGGAATTCCTGCGACCCCTGAAATGGGATGCCGAGGAACTTGGCTTCGACGCCATCCGCGATGTGCCTGCGGGCGGCCATTTCTTTGGCGCAGCCCATACGATGGCGCGTTATGAAAAGGCCTTCTACCAGCCGATGCTGTCCGACTGGCGAGGGTATGAGAACTGGGCGCTGGCCGGGGCGAAGGACGCGGGAGACCGCGCGACCGACCTTTGGCAGCAGGCGCTGGCCGAATATGAAGCACCGCCGATGGACCCTGCCATCCGCGAGGAACTGGAAGCCTATGTCGCCAAGCGGCGGGAAGAGATCGGCGATGACGAGCCCTGAAGTAAAGTTGAAATCCCACGCCCAGGCCGTTGTGATTGGGGGTGGCCTCGTCGGCTGCTCGATCCTTTACCACCTGACCAAGCTTGGCTGGACGGATGTCGTCCTGCTGGAACGGTCGGAACTGACCTCCGGCTCTACCTGGCACGCGGCAGCGAATATCCACGGGCTGCATGACAGCACCAACATCAGCCGCCTGCAGCACTACACCATGGGTCTTTACAAGGAGCTGGAGGCCGAGACAGGCCAGGGCTGCGGCATCTTCCAGCCGGGAAGCCTCTATCTGGCCCAGACCGAGGCACGCGAACACCAACTGCGCCTGCAAGCCGCCAAGGCGCGCTACTACGGGATGAACTT
>JBKDYO010000234.1:0-23845 GCA_046305855.1 Paracoccaceae bacterium | reverse complement strand
CGCTTTGCTGAAACGGCAGGAATCCGGCAAATTCTTTGCATTCGGTCATGGCCGCATTAACCGCACGGAAAGCTTTCCGGGGCGTTAATCGCGCCCATGAAACGCGTATCGCTCAAACGCTCGCCCGCCCCCACGCCCCGGCTGACGCTCTGGGTGCCCGTGGCGCTGGCCAGCGGGCTCAGCCTCTTTTGGCTGGGCCTTCTGGCCCTGATCCGGCTTTAGACGCCCCTTGACCTTAGTCCATTAGGCTTTGACGGACCCAAGGTGCAAAGCTAAGGTCAGCGGCGTCCAAACCGCATTGAGCACCCGCAGACCATGAACTTGAAGGATCTTTCCCATCGGCTCGGCCTGTCGCCGACCACGGTGTCGCGGGCGCTGAACGGATACCCCGAGGTGAATGAGGCCACCCGCGAACGGGTGATCGCAGCGGCCAAGGAACACAACTACCACCCGAACTCGCGCGCGATCCGGCTGGCCACGGGCCGGGCGATGGCGGTCGGCCATGTCATCGCCATCGCGAACCGGCATGAGATCGTGAACCCGGTCTTTGCCGATTTCATCGCCGGCGCGGGCGAAACCTACAGCCGCAACGACTATGACATGCTCCTCTCGGTCGTGCCCGACGAGGACGAGGCGCAAACCTACCGGAACCTGCGGGTCAAGGGCAGCGTCGATGGGGTCATCGTCCACGGCCCGCGCGAGAATGATCCGCGCATCCCACTTTTGCGGGAAATCGGCCTGCCCTTCGTGGTCCACGGCCGGGCAACCGGGGCGACCGGGGCCTATTCCTGGCTGGACGTGAACAACCGCCGCGCGATCCAACAGGCAACCGAGCATCTCCTCGACCTCGGCCATCGCCGGATCGCCTTGGTCAACGGGCTGGAGTTCATGGATTTCGCGATCCGCCGCCGCCGGGGTTATCTCGACGCGCTTGCCGCCCTGCAGATCCCGGCTGATCCTGCTCTCATGGCCTCGGGCGAGATGACCGAAGTGGCGGGATTCCGCGCGGCGCGCGAGATGCTGGCGCTTGCCGATCCGCCCACGGCCTTCGTTGCGGCCTCGATGCTGTCAGGCATGGGGGTGCGCCGCGCGATTGAAAGTGCGGGTCTGAAGCTTGGCCACGACGTGTCCATCGTCATCTTCGACGACGACCTCAGCTACATGAAGAACGGCGAGGAGCGCCCGATTTTCACAGCGATGCGCTCCTCGGTGCGCGAAGCCGGGCGGCTGGTCGCAGAGATGCTGCTGCAGCGGATCGCCGACCCGGCCGCCGGACCGGTCGAACAGCTTTTGGAAGCAGAGCTTGTCCTTGGTCTGTCCACCGGACCGGCCCCGAAGAAATGAGCACGACCCGCGGCACGGCCGACGGCGATTCAGGGGCCCGAAGCGCTTTGAACAGACTGGCGCCACCCGGCATTTCGCCGTATCAGGCGTGCAAGACCGAAGCTTTGTCCAACACGGGGCCCTTGCACTGATGACCCTTGCGATCCTTGCCGATATTGGTGGCACGAACACCCGGGTGGCTCTGGCAGATGGTCCCGCGGTCCGGCTGGACTCGATCCGGCGCTATCCCAATGCCGAGTATCAGGCGCGCGGCCAGGACATCGCCCATGTCCTGCAAGACTATCTGACCACCACCGGGGCAAGTGTTTCCGGCGTTTGTGTTGCTGCAGCGGGTCCGGTGCAGGACGGCGTCGCGACGATGACCAACCTTGCCTGGGTGATGGACGCGGCAAAGCTTTCGGGGGCAACGGGTGCGCGCAAGGTCGCCATCCTCAATGACCTGCAGGCGCAGGGTCAGGCGCTGGGGCATATCCCGGCGGCCAACCTGCGCACGGTCCTGCCGGGACCCGTCAAACACGGGGCGTCAATGCTGGTGGTGGGTCTCGGCACCGGGGTCAATGCCGCGCCGGTCCATCCCCTGCCCCATGGTCGCGCGGTTCCGCCCTCGGAATGCGGCCACGTCAACATGCCGGTGCGGAGCGAAGAAGACTTCCAGCTGATCCGCTTCATCGAGGCGAAGCTGAGGGCCGAGGGTGAGGCCCCCCATGCCGGGGTCGAGGAAGTGCTGGCCGGTCGCGGTCTAGCCAATCTGCACGGCTTTGCGGCCTATGCAGCGGGCCATCCCGCCAGCCTGACCTCGGCCGAGGTTCTGTCGGCGCTGGAAAGCGGCGACCAGATCGCCGCCCATGCCGCGCGACTGTATATACATATCCTGGGGCAGATGCTGGCCGATCTGGCCTTGATCCATCTTCCCTACGGCGGGATCTACCTGATCGGCGGCATGTCCCGTGCCATGACACCGCATTTCCAGACCTTCGGGCTGGAAAAGGCCTTCCGCGAAGCGCGGCGCGTCGATCTGCTGCAGAAGGACTTCTCGATCACTGTGGTCGAAGACGACTACGCCGCCCTGACCGGCTGCGCCGCCTACCTGAGCTCTCTGGCCTAACCTTCGGGCTTTGCTGGGTTATCCCAGACGTTCCTGCAGGAACTGCAGTGCTACGCCCAACCCGTCAGGGGCGATGCCGTGGCCGGTTCCCTGCATCACATGGCCAAAGGTCTGGAACCCTGCCGCGACCAGCGCATCCCCGGCGCGCGCCATGTCGTCAAACGGCACCACCGGGTCCTGATCGCCATGGATCAACAGGACAGGCGGCTTGACCACGGCTTCTGCCGCCAGCGCCTCGGGCCGCATCAGCCGCCCCGAGATCGCGACGACCGCCGCCATCACCGAAGCCCGGCGCGGAGCAATCTCAAGGCTCATCATCGCGCCCTGACTGAAGCCGACGAGGGCCAGACGGTCATCTGTCAGCCCCTCATCAAGAAGCCTCGCATCAAGGAAGGCGTTCAAGTCACTGACGGATTTCGCTATTCCTGCATCTCGTTCAGCATCGGTCGACCCATCAAAGCGCGGAATCGGGAACCACTGGTAGCCAAACCCGCCGCCTGCGCACCGCTCGGGCGCGTCCGGGGCGACGAAAGCCGCGTCAGGCAGATGCTGTGCCAGCACGTCAGCCAAACCCAGCAGGTCCGCGCCATCCGCGCCATAGCCATGCAGGAAGACGACAAGCGAGCGCGCCTGCCCCTGTGCCACACCCTTTCGGCCAAACCGCAACTCGCGCATCAGATCACCCCGTCCCGTTCCTTTGCCACCCGGTAGTAGGCCCAAAGAATGCGCGCCGCAACCGACCGCCAGGGCGACCAGGCCTCGGCCATCTGGCGCAGCGCCTTTTCGGTGGGCCGGGCCGCCAGCTGAAACAGCATCCGTGCGGCTTCCTGCAAGGCCAGATCACCGGGGGCAAAGACATCGGCCCGCCCCAGCGCGAACATCGCGTAGATTTCAGCAGTCCAGATGCCGATCCCGGGCACGGCGACAAGTGAACGGATCACCTCGGGATCAGCAGCGCCGCGCAACGCCTTGAAATCAATGCCCGCCTGCGCCAGAGCCCGCCCATAGCGCGCCTTCTGACGGCTCAGACCCGCAGCCCGCAACGCCTCATCCGACGCTTCCGCCATCACGGCCGCATCGGTCAGCCCCGCCGCCTCCAGCCTTGCCCAGATCGCGCGGGCCGACGCGACCGACACCTGCTGCCCGACAATCGCCCGCAGAAGGGCGGCGAATCCGTCCTCCTCGCGCCGCAACGGCAGCGCGCCCAGCAAAGGCATGGCATGGGCAAACCGGGGCTCATGACGCGCCAGCCAGTCCGCGCCCTCGGCCACGCAGTCCAGGGAATGAATGATCCGACCCACCATGCCGCGCACCCTTGCATCCGGTTTTCACGACTGCAACTCCCCTTGCCCCTGCTGCGCGCCGGGTCTACGCCTGCTGCCATGACAAACGACTCCACCGCCCGCCGCAACGTCCTTGTCCTCGTCGCCGCTCAGGCCGTCCTTGGCGCGCAACTGCCGATGATCTTCACTATCGCCGGTCTTGCAGGCTCCAGTCTTGCGCCGAACAAGTGCTGGGCGACGCTCCCGATCACGATGATGGTGATCGGTTCGATGCTGACCGCCACGCCGCTGTCGATGCTGATGCAGCGCTTTGGCCGCCGTGTGGGCTTCTTCTTTGGCGCAGCCGGGGGGGCCACCGGGGCCGCAATCGGGGCCTACGGGCTTTCGACCGGCAGCTTCCTGATCTTCTGCATCGGCGCGCTTTGTTCCGGCATCTACATGTCCGCAAACGGGTTTTACCGCTTTGCCGCTGTGGACACCGCCTCCGAAGCCTTCCGCCCCAAGGCGATCAGCTGGGTGATGGCGGGGGGCCTACTCTCTGCCGTCTTCGGGCCGCAACTGGTGAAACTGACCGCGGACGAGATGGCCGTGCCCTTCCTCGGCTCTTACCTGACCGTGATCGTTCTGAACGTCGTCGGCTCGGTTCTGTTCCTGGCACTCGACATCGCGAAACCGAAGCCTCCGGCAGAGGGCAGCCCGCTTGGCCGCAGCCGCGCTGAACTGATCCGCAACCCCACGATCCTGGTCGCGATGATCTGCGCGACAGTGTCCTACGCGCTGATGAACCTCGTGATGACCTCCTCGCCTCTGGCCGTTGTCGGTTGTGGCTTCGACAAGGGGAACGCGGCGGATGTGGTGACGGCGCATGTGCTGGCGATGTATGCCCCAAGCTTCTTCACCGGCCACCTGATCGCCCGCTTCGGGACTGAGCGGATCATTGCCCTGGGCCTGACGATCCTTGCCGCTGCTGGCGCCGTCGCGATGGCCGGGGTGCAACTGGAGAATTTCTTCATTGCACTGATGCTTCTGGGCCTTGGCTGGAACTTCGGCTTCATCGGCGCGACGACGATGCTGACCTCGGCTCAACGCCCCGAGGAACGCGGGCGGCTGCAGGGCCTGAACGACCTCGTGGTCTTCGGCGGGGTGACGATGGCCTCGTTCTCGTCCGGAGGCTTGATGAACTGCGCGGGCGGCTCGGTGCAGGCGGGCTGGCAGATGGTCAACCTTGCCATGCTGCCCTTCCTGATCCTGGCGGGTGGCGCGCTGATCTGGCTTTGGATGCGCCCGCAGGAAACCCGCGCCTGACGGGTTACCACCGACCGGTGAAGGCCTGCCAGAGAAGCCGCCAACGCTTCTGAGCCTCAGACAGTCCGGACGAAGATCGCCCCGCAACCACTTGACGCAAAATGCCTTCCGTCTGCCAGCCTGACAACAGGGCTGGGGCAACTTCCTTCGGCACAGTCTTTCGCGCCTTTCGCGCAAGGGCCAGCTTTTCCAGACCCAGCCGTGCCAGATCAGCTTGGGACATCCCGTCTGGCAGGGGTTGCCGTCCCCGCGCCTGAAGCTCTGGCACCGCGCGTATATACATCGCCGTCGCCACCGCCCAACCATAGGAACGAACGGCCGCTTCGGCTCCATCCGGTGCGCCAAGCGCGCGGGCCGCAAGCCACATCAGCCCCGCGCCCGTCTCCTCCAGATAGGTTGCCAGCCCCTCGGGTCCCTCATGCGGGTCCGCGTGGATATCCCAGCGCCGGGCGGCGATCAGGCGGTCCATAACCTCGACCGGCAGACCGAAATCCCGGATCAGATCATGCAGCGGACCCGCAACTTCATGCGCCCGAGCCGCACCCGAGGCGGCGTTCTCCACCACATCGCGCCACCACTGCAGCCGCATCTCGGCGATCAGCGGCTCTTGCGTGACCCAGGGCGCGCGCGCGATTTCCAGGTTGAAGGCGTAGAGCGGCAAAAGCTGCGCCCGAGCCTCGACCGGGGCTGCCATCACCGCAAGGAACCGGTCCGGGTCGCCCCGCTGCACCAGTTCGGCGCAGGCCGCGACTGTCATGCCGGCGTTCCGAAATCGCGGATCAGCTTCCACTGGATGGCGTCGAGAAGCGCCTCGAAGCTGGCGTCGACGATGTTGGCACTGACCCCGACGGTCGACCAGCGACGGCCCTGCCCGTCCTCAGAGTCGATGATGACCCGGGTCACCGCTTCCGTCCCGCCATTGGTGATCCGGACCTTGAAGTCCACCAGCTTCATGTCGTCGATGCAGGCCTGATAGGGACCAAGATCCTTTGCCAGCGCTTTCGCAAGCGCGTTCACCGGCCCCCGGTCCGACCCCGTCTCGTCCATGCTGTCGCTGACCGACATGTTCTTGCGGTCGCCGATCTTGACCACCACGACAGCCTCGGACAGTGAGATCATCCTGTCATACTTGTTCTTCCGCCGCTCTACCGTGACCCGGTAGCGCTTGACCTCGAAGAACTCCGGACACAGGTCCAGCTCACGCCGGGCGACCAGTTCAAAACTGGCCTGCGCCCCGTCATAGGCATAGCCCTGATCTTCGCGGTCCTTCACGACCTCGATGATCCGGCCCATCCGCGCATCTTTCGGATCGACCTCGATCCCGGCGGCGGCAAGGCGCACGCGCAGGTTCGATTGTCCGGCCTGGTTCGACATCGGAATGACGCGCTCGTTCCCGACCAGCGCGGGATCGATGTGTTCGTAGGTGGTGGGGTCCTTCAGGATCGCGCTGGCATGAAGGCCCGCCTTGTGGGCAAAGGCGCTGGCCCCGACGTAAGGCGCCGACCGCAACGGCACGCGGTTCAGGATGTCGTCCAGCATGCGCGAGGTCTTCAGAAGCTCCGCAAGGGCCGCGCGGGTGACCCCGGTCTCGAACCGACTGGCATAGGGCTCCTTCAGCAGCAGCGTCGGGATCAGCGTCGTCAGGTTCGCGTTGCCGCAGCGCTCGCCGAGCCCGTTCAGCGTCCCCTGGATTTGCCGCGCCCCGGCCTCGACCGCGGCCAGCGAGTTGGCCACCGCGTTGCCGGTGTCGTCGTGGCAATGGATGCCCAACCGGTCACCGGGGATACCAGCGGCAATGACCTCGGCCGTGACGCGGCCAACCTCCGAAGGAAGCGTGCCGCCATTGGTGTCGCAGAGGACGATCCAGCGGGCGCCAGCCTCCAGCGCGGCCTTGAGGCAAGAGAGCGCATAGCCGGGGTTGGCGCGGTAGCCGTCAAAGAAGTGTTCGGCGTCGAACAGGGCTTCGCGGCCTTTGGCGACGAGGTGGCGGATCGAGGAGGCAATCGCCTCGCGGTTTTCGTCCAACGTCACGCCGAGGGCCGTGGTGACGTGGAAGTCATGGGTCTTGCCCACCAGACAGACCGCAGGCGTGTTCGCGTTCAGGACAGCGGCAAGAACGTCGTCATTCTCGGCCGACCGCCCGACCCGGCGGGTCATGCCGAAGGCGGTCATCGTCGCGCGGGTTTGCGGAGGGGACGCGAAGAACTCCGAGTCGGTCGGATTGGCCCCCGGCCAGCCGCCCTCGATATGATCGACCCCAAGAGCGTCGAGGGCATGGGCGATCTGGACCTTCTCGGCGGTCGAGAACTGGACCCCCTGCGTCTGCTGCCCATCGCGGAGAGTGGTGTCGAAGAGGAAAAGGCGCTCGCGGGTCATCTGGGACAAGATCCTTGAGCAAGGATTTTGACAAACTTCTTACTCAAGAAATTTGGAACCGGCGCGAAAGGTGTCATCGTAGCGCATCCACTTTTGCGGCATCGAAGCCGGTACCGGGGACCAACTCGACTCCCGCCTTGGACATTCGCACTTCGACTCCGGCGGCGACAAGCGCTGACTTCATGGCGTCGACCGCGGAGAAGTCCTTGGTCTGCATCGCCTTCTGACGCAGGGTCGAAAGCTTGTGCGTCAAGACAACCAGATCTGCCGCAGGAACCTCGGTCCAGTCTCCAAGGCCATCCTGCAAGATGCCCATCAGAGGCGCGGACGCCTTCACGCCCGCCCAGTCACCTTCACCCGCAGCAGCGTAAAGCGCGGCAAGCGCACCGGCCGTGTTCAGATCGTCGGCCAATGCGTCGATGACGCTGGGCAGCGGGGCTGAGGCGTTAACTGACGCCGTCATTGCCCGCCACTTCCGCAGCGTCGCCTCCGCCTGCCGGGCCTTCTCTGCCGTCCAGTCCATCGGGCTGCGGTAGTGAGTCATCAGGAACACGAACCGGATCACCTCGCCCGGGATGCCCTGATCCAGCAGATCCCGCACGGTGAAGAAGTTGCCGAGGCTCTTGGACATCTTCTTGCCCTCGACCTGCAGCATCTCGTTGTGCAGCCAATAGCGCGCGAACTGGCCCTCCGGGTGGGCGCAGGCGGATTGGGCGATTTCGTTCTCATGGTGCGGAAACTGGAGGTCCAGCCCGCCGCCATGGATGTCGAAGCTGTCGCCCAAAAGCTCTTGCGCCATGGCCGAGCATTCGATGTGCCAGCCGGGGCGTCCCCGGCCCCAGGGGCTATCCCAGCCGGGTTCCTGATCGTTCGATGGCTTCCACAGCACGAAATCCATCGGGTCTTCCTTGAACGGAGCGACCTCGACCCGCGCGCCCGCGATCATGTCGTCGACCGACCGGCCCGAAAGCTTGCCGTAATCCTTGTAGGACCGGACCCGGAACAGCACGTGGCCTTCCACGGCATAGGCGTGGCCCTTGGCGATCAGGTCGGCCGTCATCGCCACCATCGCGCCGATCCATTCGGTCGCGCGGGGTTCATGGTCGGGCCGCATCGCGCCAAGTGCGTCCATGTCGGCGTGGTACCAGGCGATGGTCTCTTCGGTCCGCTGGTGGATCAGGTCCTCCAGCGTCCCCGGGGACCCGGCCTTCTGCCGTCGCAAAGCCTCGGCGTTGATCTTGTCGTCGACGTCGGTGAAGTTGCGGACATAGGTGACATGCCCCTCGCCATACACATGGCGGAGCAGCCGATAGAGCGTGTCGAAGACTACCACAGGCCGGCCATTCCCCAGATGCGCGCGGTCATAGACCGTCGGTCCGCAGACATACATCCGCACATTCGACGGATCGATCGGCCGGAACTCTTCCTTCTTCCGGGTCTTCGAATTGGTCAGGCGGATCGTGGTCATGTCAGTCGTCCCGAGGCACGCGTGCTTTACCCTGCGCGGGACTGGCTTTTCATCCGAAGGGAATGACGAAGCGCCCGCGCGACCGAAGTCAGCGGGTAATGCAGCAGATGCGGATGTTGCGCAACGTCGTCATGCTGTTGGCGTAGCACGGGGCCCCTGCCCCGTGCAAGCCCGCCACGGCCTCAGTTGCCCTGACGGCTGAACTCACCCCGGTTGTCGGGCCCGGTGGCAAGCCAACCGGCCACGGTCGCCGCGACGTGGTTCGAGATCATCGATTTCTGCGTGATGCCCTTCCGCCGCGCCTCGCGCATCCGCGCGCCGGACCAGGCCGGGGTTTCCGCCCGGATGTTGGTAGCGGGAACCAGCACTTCGCCGGTGCGGGCGTCGGTCACCTGAGCAATGAAGTCGACGTTGTGCACCCCCCAGTCCGAATTCGACAGTTCCGCCTCATAGGTCAGCGCATGAAAGCGGGTGACGGTGACGCTGATCACCACAGGCCGCGACCCGCGCAACCCTTGCGCCCCGCGCAAGGTCGCTGTCTGCATGATCTTGCCAACCTGAGCGTAGCGGTCCCCAAACGGATCCTCGCGCCAGACGATGTCGGCCGTGGGAAGCAGCGTCTTCGATTCCGACACGGTCAGGCTGCGGGGCACATCGACCTGCACTTCGGCCAGCCGCCAGCCACGCGACACTTCCGGTGACAGCCGCTGGTAATCGGTCTTGAAAGTGCCGCCGCCGACACAGGCGGACAGGATCAGGGCAGAGACCCCCAGAAGGGCTGCGCGGCGGGACAGGGACATGGAACCTCACGTCAGAGCGATGTCATTTTTATAACAGCTATACTCTTAACGAGCGGTGATGGCCGGAAAAAGGAAACGCGGTGGCGCTGCCGCGGTGGAACCTTGCCGATCCAGTGCCGATCTGTAGAAGTGCCTGCCCAACTGCGGGGGAGACGGTGATGGACCACGAAGGCTTGCGGCACTGGTCGAAACGGGCGGCGGACTGGGCCGCAGATTATCACGCGGGCCTTCGCGACCGCCCGGTGCGCGCGCCGCTTGTGCCGGGGGCAATCGCGCGGCAACTGCCGGACATGCCCCCCGAGACCGCCGAGCCGATGGAGACGATCTGGGCGGATTTCGAACGGATCGTGCCGGACGGGATGACCCACTGGCAGCATCCCCGTTTTTTCGCCTACTTCCCCGCCAATGCCGCCCCGGCGTCGATGCTGGCCGAGCAGCTGGTCAACGCGATGGCCTGCAACGCCCTGATCTGGCAGACCTCTCCCGCCGCGACCGAGGTGGAGCAGGTCATGGTCGACTGGCTGCGTCAGGCCTTGGGGCTGCCCGAAGGCTTTGTCGGCACGATCCATGATTCAGCGACCAATGCCACCCTGTCTGCCGTGCTGACCATGCGCGAAAAGGCCCTGGGCTGGCGTGGGCTGGATGAAGGCCTGTCGGGCGCGCCGACCCTGCGCTTCTACGCCAGCGCCGAGACGCATTCGAGCGTCGACAAGGCGATCCGGGTGGCGGGGATCGGGCAGCGCAACCTTGTGAAGGTGGCGACCGACAGCGACCGGGCGATGACGGGCGAAGCCTTGCGCGCGGCAATCCGGGCCGACCGCGCGGCGGGGCTGATGCCCGCGGGCGTGATCCTCTGCGCCGGGGGCACCAGCGTCGGGGCCTTCGACCGCATTGCCGATTGCCTTGCCGTCGCCCGCGCGGAATCCCTGCCCTCTCATGTCGATGCGGCCTGGGCCGGGTCCGCGATGATATGCCCTGAATTCAGGGACCTGTGGGCCGGAGTTGAAGCGGCTGATTCCATCGTCTTCAACCCGCACAAGTGGCTTGGCGCGCAGTTCGACTGTTCCATCCAGTTCCTGCGCGACCCCGGGGCGCAGGTGCGCACTCTGGGCCTGCGTCCGACCTACCTGGAGACCGCCGGGCGCGAGGAAATCGTCAATTTCAACGAATGGACCGTGCCGCTGGGTCGCCGCTTCCGCGCGCTGAAACTGTGGTTCGTGCTGCGCGCCTACGGGCTGGAGGGGCTCCGGTCCCGCATCCGCAATCACGTCATCTGGGCCCGCGCCGCGGGCGACCAGCTTGCAGCCGTGCCGGGGGTCGAGATCGTCACCGAGCCGCGCCTGTCGCTGTTCACCTTTGCGCTGGCCGACGACGCCGCGACCGAGGCTTTGCTGGGCCGGATCAATGATGACGGGCGCATCTATCTGACCCAGACCCGGGTGGACGGACGGTTTGCAATCCGGGTGCAGGTCGGATCGTTTGACTGTCGCGAAGAAGATGTCATGTTGATTGCAAAGACTGTCCAAGAAATGCTTGCATGATGTTCCTTCGCTCTCTTGTTCTGGCGCTGGCCTGTGCCGCGCCCGTGTTTGCGCAAGACCTGCCGCAGCCGCAAAGTGACACGCTGTCCGACTTCGCTAACGTGCTGGACGCCACCGAAGAAGGGCGGATCACGCGGCTTCTGGCGGATACGCGGGCCGAAACCGGGGTGCAGCTGGTTGTCGTCACGGTGCCGGGCCTTGGTGAGCCGTCGTTGGGGATCGAGGCCTATGCCAAGGCTCTGTTCAACGCCTGGGGCGTCGGCGGCGCGGATCGCAATGATGGCATCATGCTCCTTCTCGACACGAGTGCGCGCGAGGCCCGGATCGCGCTTGGGGCCGGGTATGACCCGGTCTATGACGGGCGCGCGGCGCGGGTCCTGTCCACCGCCGTGCTGCCGCAGTTGCGCGACGGGCAGATCGCAGCCGGGATCGAGGCCGGGATCGTCTCGGCCCGGGACCGGCTGATCGCACCCTTCCTGGCCGGCCAACCAGTCACGGTGACCGATGGCTTTCCGGACGAAGACGGGTCCGGCTTGTCGTCGCTTGCGGGGTTCGCGGCTGTCGCGGGCGTGGCTGGCTTTGGCTTCTGGCGCAGCCGGCGGAAGCGGCAGACCTGTCCGAACTGCGGTGCACGGACCCTGGAACGCTCGCAAGAGATCATCGACCGCCCGACCCGGACCGAAACCGGCGTCGGGATGCAGCATCTGACCTGTTCGGCCTGCGGTTTCACCGACCGGAAGTCCTATCCGATCAGCTACAATAGCGCCGAAGCCCGCCGCGACCGCGACGCGGGCAGCGGGAAGGGTGGCGGGGGCAGCAGTGGCGGCTTTGGCGGCGGCCGGTCATCTGGAGGGGGTGCGACCGGGAAATGGTAGCAAGATCAGCAATCTGCGCGGCGCTATTCATGTTTCTAGACGTGGCGCTCGCCGAAAGTCCGCAACGACAAATGTTTCCCCGGGACGACTTTTGCTATGCGCGCAACTATGGTGCGGTGCATCTGGCACAGCACCCGGAGCAACGGGTGACGCGCTTTTCGATCACGCCGGATTTCGTCTCGGCCTCGCCTGCGCTGGCACTCGAGCTGCGGCTGCAACTGCGCGGCACCGGTGGCGGCGCGTTTGCAGCCTACGCGGTCTGCGAGAACAACGGCGACAACGCGATCTATTGCACGATGGAGGGGGACGCTGGCGGGTTCCAGATCACGCCGGCAAAGAACCGGTCGATCCTGGTGCAGGTCAGCAGCCTGGGCATGAGTTTCGAGAACGAGGGTGGCTTCACGACGCTCGAACGGAACACCGGGGATGACCGCAGCTTCATACTGCGGCCCGCCGCCTGCCGCTGAAAAGTCATGCGGCGCGGGGGGAAGCCGCGCCGCAAAAGGTCAGTGCCGATACTTCTGAACCGTAGATCAGAAGCGCAGGCCGACCTTGGCTTTGAGCGTGGTCGCATCGAAATCGGTGGTGGTGCCATCGAAATCGTTGAAGTCGTGCTGGGTGACTTCGCCACCGACGGTCCAGCGCTCATTCACCGCATAGTCGAAACCGACGCCATAGACCATGCCCGTGTCGCTCAGATCGACACCGCCGACCGTCGCATTGGCCTGGGCCGCACCCAGCGAGCCGTAGACCAGGCTGTTGCCGATCTCGCGGCCCGCCTGCAGTTTCAGCGCAAGGACATCGCTCAGCTCGTTCCCTGCCACGGCCCCAAGCCCGATGTTGGTCGCGTCATACGACAGTTCGGTCCCGGCAACCCAGGTCCCGAGGTCCCAGCGGTAGCCCGCATGGACGCCACCGAACCAGTCGTTGCCGTCAAGCGCTGCACCGTTCGAATCCACATCACCATAGCCGATCTGCGCACCGACATAGGCACCCGACCAATCAAGGCCCGGCGCGACATAGGCTTCGGTAACGGGAACGATCATCGGTTCCTCGGCAACCACGGTCGGACCTCCGGCGAAAGCGGGGGCGGTCAAGGCGGCGGTGGCAATCATTGCTGCGATAGTTTTCATTTCTGTCTCCTTTTTCTGGCCGACGTTAACCAACGATGGTGCGGAACGGTTCCGTGCGGCGTGACAGAGGGATGGGGACTGTGGCGGCGAAGAACAATGCCACCTCACGGGTGCTTGATGGGACTTGCCGCAGTGCGGCGAAGAATGGCCGAGGCCCGGTGCCGGTTTGGGCCATGGCCCGCCGGTTCCTGCCGCCTTTGCGCCTTTCAGCTCCGGTCGGCCAATTCCAGCCACTCGGATTCGGCCGCCTCAAGCGCCGTCTGCCGCTCGGTCAGCGCCTCGGTCGCCTTGCGGAATTTCACCGGCTCGCGGGTGAAAAGTTCGGCGTCGGCCAGAAGCAAGTGCAGCTTGCCGATCTCTGATTCCAGCCGGGCGATGAGGTCGGGAAGATCCTCCAGCCGCTTGCGTTCAGTGAAGGACAGGCCGTTCAGCCGGGCCGCAGCTTCGGGCTTTGTCGATACCGTGGCGGGCTTGCTGGCAGATTTTGCCGGGGCCTCCCCCACATCGGGGCGCTGCGCCACATAGTCCGACCAGCCGCCCGGATAGGCCTGGGCCTTGCCATCCCCGCCCATCGCGACAGTCGTGGTGGCGATCCGGTCAATGAAATCGCGGTCGTGGCTGACGACCAGCACGGTGCCGTCATAATCGCCCAGAATATCCTGCAAGAGATCCAGCGTTTCGACGTCCAGATCGTTGGTCGGTTCGTCAAGGATCAGCAGGTTCGACGGCTGCGCCATCAGCTTTGCCAATAACAACCGCGCCCGCTCGCCCCCCGACAGGCTGCGCACCGGCGCGCGGGCCTGCGCCTCGTCGAAGAGGAAGTCCTTGAGGTAGGCCACGACATGCTTAGCCGTGCCGCGCACCATCACCTGATCCGATGCGCCGGACACCCGCATCAAGGGGTCAACCGTCAGGTTGTCCCACAGGCTCGCGTCCAGATCGAGCCGAGTGCGGGTCTGGTCGAAGATCGCGATCTCAAGGTTGGTCCCCAGCGTGACCTTGCCCGCATCCGGTTCAACTTCGCCCGTCAACATCTTGAGAAGCGTCGTTTTTCCGACCCCGTTCGGACCGACGAAGGCCACCCGGTCACCCCGCAGGACGCGCAGGTCGAAGTCCTTGACGATCAGCTTGTCGCCATAGGCCTTGGTCAGGCCCTCGGCCTCGATCACCTTCTTGCCCGACACCGGCCCGCTGTCCAAGGCGAAGGCCGCCGTCCCCTGCCGCCGGATCTGCGACGCCCGGTCGGCCCGCAGGACCTGCAGGGCGCGGACACGGCCCATGTTGCGCTTGCGCCGGGCCGAGATGCCCTCCACGGCCCATCTCGCCTCGGCCTTGATCTTGCGATCCAGCTTGTGACGGGCCTCGTCCTCTTCGGTCCAGACGGTCTCGCGCCACTCCTCGAAACCCTCGAACCCCGCGTCCCGGCGGCGCACGACGCCCCGGTCGATCCAGAGCGTGGCCTTCGACAAGGCCCGCAGGAAGGCGCGGTCGTGGCTGATCAGCACAAAGGCCGTGCGGGTGGTGGAAAGCTCGGCCTCCAGCCATTCGATGGCCTGGATATCAAGGTGGTTGGTCGGCTCGTCCAGAAGCATCAGTTCCGGCGCCTCGGCCAGAAGCTTTGCCAGTGCCGCACGGCGACGTTCGCCCCCGCTGGCGGACACGACCGGCGTCTCGGGGTTGAACTTCAGCCCCTCGGCCACCACGGCAAGGCGATACTCCTGCCCCTCGGCCAGGTTCGAGGCGGCGAAATCGCCCAAGGTGACAAAGCGCGTGAGGTCCGGCTCCTGCTCCATGTAGCCCACGGTGACGCCCGGCGGGATGGTCCGGTCGCCCCGGTCGGGCTCGACCAACCCGGCCATCACCTTCATCAGCGTCGACTTGCCCGATCCGTTGCGCCCTACCAACGCAATGCGGTCGCCGGGCTGGACGGTCAGCGAAAGGTCGTCAAAGACCGGATTGCCGCCAAAGGTCAGCGAAATGCCGGAAAGTTGCAAAAGGGGTGCGCGTGCCATGGTGGGCTGAGGTAGAGGCGGATTTGACCGGCGTCAACGTCTGGTCATGATCGGCGTGGCACTCTGGCGCGAAACAGGAGACCGGCATGGCACCTTTGGACGGAATCACGATCCTTGACCTCACGCATGTGCTGGCCGGGCCCTTCGCAACCCAGTCGCTGCAGGACCTTGGCGCGCGGGTGATCAAGGTGGAACGCCCCGGGACCGGCGACGACACCCGGGCCTTCCCTCCCTTCCTGAAGGGCGAAAGCGCCTATTTCGCCACGCTGAACGCAGGGAAACAGTCCATCGCGCTGGACCTGAAGGCGCAAACCGACCGCGCGATATTCGAGCGTTTGCTCACTCGCGCCGATGTGCTGGTGGAAAACTACCGGCCCGGGGTGATGGCGCGGTTGGGCTTTGGCTGGGAGGCGTTGCACACCCGCCTGCCCCGGCTGATCTATGCCGCCGTTTCGGGCTTTGGCCAGACCGGTCCGGATGCCGGAAAACCCGCCTATGACATGGTGGTGCAGGCCCGCGGCGGGGTGATGTCGATCACCGGGGAAACCGGCGGTCCGCCGGTCCGGGTGGGGGCCTCCATCGGTGACATCGTGGCGGGGATGTATCTGGCGCAAGGGGTGCTGGCGGCGCTTTATCAGCGCGAAAAGACCGGCGAAGGCGCCCTGATCGACGTCGCCATGCTGGACAGCCAGCTTGCCATCCAGGAACACGCGGTCGCCATCGCCTCGGCCACGGGCGTGGCCCCCGGTCCGACCGGCGCGCGGCATCCCACGATCACGCCCTTCGCCACTTACCGCGCGGCGGACGGCTTCGTGGTCATCGCCGCGGGCAACGACGCGATGTTTGCCGAGCTTTGTCAGGTCCTTGGCCTCGCCATCGCCACCGACCCGCGCTTTGCCACCAACGCTGCCCGCTGCGAGAATCACGCGCTTCTGAAGCGGCTGATCGAGACGGTGACCCTTAGCGCGCCCGTTCAGCACTGGATCACGGTGCTCGAAGCCGCAGGTCTGCCCACTGCCCGGGTGCAGGACATGGTCGAAGCCCTGGCCGACCCGCAGATCCGGGCGCGGAACATGGTTCTGCCGGTCACCCCTCACACCGGCGGCCCCGCCTTCACCGCCACCGGGAACCCGATCAAGATGTCCACCCTGCCCGAGGTCGACAGCCTGCCCCCCGCCCCGCGGCTGGACGGGGACAGGGCGGCGATCCTGGACTGGCTGGACCGCGCGCCCTGAGGGTTCAGGCCGCCTTTGCCGGGGCTTGCAGCAGCGTCGGCACTAGGAAAAGCGCCAGAAAGGCACCGTTTGCCAGCACATTCAGCGGAGCGCCCGCCAGCACGGACCCGGTGCTGTCCACCGCGAACCACAGCAGAAGCGACTGGCGGATGATTGCGCGCACCAGCCCGGGCTGACGATCCATCGCCTCGCCGGCCAGCAGCCAGATCATCCAGCCCCAGCCCGTCAGCGCTCCCCCCGCGATCGCGTACAGCAGCCGGGCTTCTGGCAGGCTGCCGGTCTCGGCCCCGTCTACTGGCCAGATCAGGATATCGGCCAGCATCACGGTCGGTGTCGCAAGCTGTGGCAGCGCCGCAAGCGCCGTCATCAGCCCGAACCCCATCGTGACCCCGGCCGCGAACCGCAAGCCTCTTTGCTCTCGTGTCATCATGCTCTCCATCCTTGCACTGGTGGCAGCCAAGCGGGATCGAGGACGAAAACCAATTCCCTGTGAGGTAAGTGCCACGCCGCGCGCATTCGGTTAGTCTCGCCGTCAAAGCGAGGTCCCCGATGCATGATTTCCCCCGCGCCCTGAAGGACTGGCGGCGCACCCGACGGCTCAGCCAGCTGCAACTCGCCTCGGAAGCCGCCGTGTCGCCGCGCCATGTCGCATTTCTGGAAACCGGCCGCGCCCGCCCCTCGCGCGGCATGGTCCTGCGGCTGGCCGAAGTCCTTGGCCTGCCCCGGGCCGAGCAGAACGCGATCCTGTCCGCTGCCGGTTTTTCGGCGCACTTTCCGACACTTGCGCTGGATGCGGCCGAGATGGGCCACGTCCAGTCCGCAATGGACTGGACGATCAGCCGCCATACGCCCTACCCCGCCCTGATCATGGATCGGCTGTGGCGGATCACCGCCCTGAACGCGCCTGCCATACGGCTTTTCGGCCCGGCGGGCTTTGCGGTCGGCTCCAGCTTGCTGGAGGCGATGGCCGATCCGGGCCGCTTTGCCACGCTGATCGAAAACTGGGTCGAGGTCGGCTATCACACCGCCCTGCGCCTGCGGGCCGAAAGTGCTGCCGCGGGCGGCATCGCAGCCCTTGACCAGGCCGCGATGCAGCTGATGGCCAACCCCGAGATTGCCACCTTCCGCCCGACTTCCTCGGCGCGGGCCGTCCTTCCCACCCGCTACCGGATGGGCACGGCGCGGTTGTCGCTTTTCTCGACCTATGCCCAGTTCGGCAGCGCCGAAGAAGTGTCCCTGTCCGAACTGAAGATCGAACTGATGTTCCCCGCAGACGACGCAACCCAGGCGCTCCTCACGGCGCAGGACGGCTGAACCAGGGCCAGATCCTGCGGCACCCCCGCAAAATTCTTGGTCCAAACCCGGCCCCGGGCTGCTATGGCTTGGCCCATGCCGTTCCGCAGCCTCGACCCCGCCAAGATCCTAGCCACCGCCGAAACGCTGGAGCGTCGGGTCCGGGAACGCTTTCCTGATCGCGGTCTGGCGCTGGTCGCCGCCGAAGTTGTGGCATTGGCGCGGATGGTGACAGCCGAAGTCGGCATCCTCACTCCACCGATCTGGTGGCTGCGCGGGCTGGTTGCGCTGGTCGTGGCGGTGGGTGCGGCGGTCTTCCTCTGGGTGGGCTCGATCGTGCCGCTGCGCGACATCGGGCAGGAGGCAGTCGGTTCGGTGCAAGGCATCGAGGCGGCGATAAACACCCTTCTGCTGGCTGGATTTGGCATGGTCGCGCTGGTCCGGCTCGAGGCCCGGGTCAAGCGTCAGCGCGTGGCGCGCGGACTGCACGGGTTGCGGTCGATCATCCACGTCATCGACATGCACCAGCTGACCAAGGACCCGGTGACACTGTCGCCCGATTTCAGCCCGACCGAGACCTCGCCCGCGCGCGATCTGGATGCGGTGGGGATGTCGCGCTACCTCGACTACTGCTCCGAGCTTCTGGCGCTGACCGGAAAGCTGGCGGCACTCTATTCCCAGGCCGTGCCGGACGAGGGCGTGGCGCAGGCGGTGACCGACATCGAACTTCTGGGCGCCAGCCTGTCGCGCAAGATCTGGCAGAAGATCAGCCTCATCGAGCCGAAATCCCAGCCCCGGCGCAAGCGCGTGCCGGAATAGGCGCGGCATCTGCCGCAATTGGGCATTGCGGCTCGAACGGCCCGGCCTAGAACAAACTCGCAGGTATCGTGAGGACAGTTCCCTTGACACAGGCCACCCGTGTCGATGCATCAACCCAGCCGGACGAACGCTGGGGCGACCCGGCACAAAGCTCGATCCGCTTTCGCACCCTGATCTCTGCTCCGGCGACGGACACGACCGCAATCGTGTTCGGGATCGCCATGATGTCCGAGGGCGACACCTTCGCGCTGCATTCCCACGCCGACCCCGAGGTCTATTTCGGGCTGGAAGGGTCGGGCGAGGTGATGATCGACGGCGTGCCGCATCACCTTGGCCCCGGCGTTGCGCTTTACATCCCCGGGAACGCCGTGCATGGCGTGCCGGTGGCCAAGGGGCCGCTGAAATGGGCCTACACCTTCGCTGCCGATAGCTTTCCCGACATCCAGTATCGCTTTCCAGACGAGAACCCAGAATGACCGACGACGCACTTGTGATCTTCACCCCCTCGGGCAAGCGGGGGCGGTTTGCCCTTGGGACGCCAGTGCTGACCGCCGCGCGTCAGCTGGGGGTGGATCTCGATTCCGTCTGCGGCGGGCGCGGCATCTGCTCCAAGTGCCAGATCACGCCGGGCTATGGCGAGTTTTCCAAGCACGGCGTCACTGTCGCCGAGGACGCGCTCAGCGAATGGAACGCGGTCGAGGACCGCTATAAGCGCATCCGTGGCCTGATCGACGGCCGCCGCTTGGGCTGTCAGGCCAAGGTCATGGGCGACGTGGTGATCGACGTCCCGCCCGAAAGCCAGGTCCACAAGCAGGTCGTCCGGAAGCGTGTCGAAGCGCGGGAAATCCGGATGGACCCGTCCGTCCACCTGCATTTCGTCGAAGTGGCCGAGCCCGACATGCACGACCCCTCGGGCGATCTCGAACGCCTGTCCGACGCGCTGCGCGACCAGTGGGGCGTCCAGTCGGTCACCATCGACCTTCCCGTCCTGACCATGCTGCAGCCGATCCTGCGCAAGGGCGAATGGAAGGTGACCGTGGCCCTGCATCAGGTCGCCGGGACGGACACCCCACGGATCATGCATGTCTGGCCGGGTCTCTACGAGGGCTCGATCTACGGGGTGGCCGTGGACCTTGGCTCCACCACCATCGCCGGGCATCTATGCGACCTGCGGTCCGGTGCCGTGGTGGCCTCCTCGGGCCTGATGAACCCGCAGATCCGATTTGGCGAAGACCTGATGAGCCGGGTCAGCTATTCGATGATGAACCCCTCGGGCGCGTCCGAGATGACCAAGGCCGTGCGCGAGGCGATGAACACCCTCTTCGGCCAGCTTTGCGACGAGGCCAAGGTCGACCGCGGCCTGATCATGGATTCGGTCTTTGTCTGCAACCCGGTGATGCACCACCTCTTCCTCGGGATCGACCCCTATGAGCTTGGGCAAGCCCCCTTTGCTCTGGCGACGTCGAATTCCCTCCGCCTGACCGCGCGCGATCTGGATCTCGTCCTGCATCCCGCAGCGCGGGTCTATCTCCTCCCCTGCATCGCAGGCCACGTGGGCGCCGATGCCGCCGCCGTGGCCCTGTCCGAAGCGCCGGACAAGTCGGAAGACCTGATGCTGGTCGTCGATGTCGGCACCAACGCGGAAATCCTGCTGGGCAACACCACCAAAGTCCTCGCCTGTTCCTCGCCCACCGGCCCCGCCTTCGAGGGTGCGCAAATCTCCAGCGGCCAGCGCGCCGCCCCGGGCGCCATCGAACGGGTGGAGATCGATCCCGTCACCAAAGACCCGCGCTTCAAGGTGATCGGCAGCGACCTCTGGTCGGACGATCCAGGCTTTGACGCCGCCATCGCCACCACTGGCGTCACCGGCATCTGCGGCTCCGGCATCATCGAGATGGTCGCCGAAATGCGGATGGCGGGCATCGTCGATGCCGCAGGGCTGATCGGCTCGCCCGAACAGACCGGGTCGGACCGGCTGTTCCTCGACGGGCGGACCTACTCCTACCTCGTGCATGACGGGTCGGCCGACGGCGGGCCAAAGATCACCGTCACCAACCGCGATATCCGCGAAATCCAGATGGCGAAGGCCGCGCTTTATTCCGGCGCGCGGCTTCTGATGGACAAGTTCGGCGTCGATCATGTCGACCGGATCATCCTTGCCGGGGCCTTCGGCGCGCATATCAGCCCCAAGCACGCGATGGTGCTGGGGATGATCCCGGACGCGCCCCTGTCCAAGGTCTCGTCTGCCGGGAACGCAGCTGGCACCGGGGCACGGATCGCACTTCTCAACCGCGCCGCCCGGGCCGAAATCGAGGCCACCGTGCGCGAGATCCACAAGATCGAAACCGCCATCGAGCCGCGCTTCCAGGAGCATTTCGTCAACGCCAGCGCGATCCCGAATGCGGTCGAGGCTTTCCCGAACCTCGACAGCATCGTGACCCTGCCGGACGTCAGCTTCAACACCGCCACTCAGGGCGGGGACGGCGGGCGCAGGCGGCGGCGGGGATAAGCTTCCCCGGCGAAGCCCTTGCGCCGCGGATGAAAATCCGTAACGTCGCGGCATGGATGATCCGGTCGCCGACATGATCGCGAAATGCGCCGCAGCAGATCGTGCAGCCTTCCGCGCGCTTTATCGTGACACGTCCGCGAAACTCATGGGCGTTCTTTTGCGTATGCTAAGAGAACGCGCTGAGGCGGAGGATGCCTTGCAGGAAGTCTACACACGGGTCTGGTTGCGGGCAGGTCGGTTCGATCCGGCCAAGGGGCGGGGCATGACCTGGCTCATCGCTATTGCGCGCAATCTGGCCATCGACCGCCTGCGCGCCCGGCCCGAAGCGGCGTCGGACGACGGGCTCGATACCGTGCAGGACAGCACCCCCCGGGCCGAAACCCGGCTGATCGCGCAGGGTGAAGCGCGGCGGATGTCGGACTGTTTCGCCACCCTGGAACCCGACCGGGCTGACGCCGTGCGGGGGGCCTACCTCAACGGCCTCTCCTACATCGAACTGGCCGCGCGTCATGCCGTTCCCTTGAACACCATGCGCACCTGGTTGCGCCGAAGCCTCCTGAAACTGAAGGAGTGCCTCGACAAATGACCGATGCACCTCTGACCCCCGCTGAAGCCGACGACGCGCTGGCCGCCGAATATGTGCTGGGCGTGCTGGACCTTGCCGAGCGGACCGAGGCCGAGGCCCGGATCAAGCGCGACGCAGGATTCGCAGCCCGGGTCACCGCCTGGGAAGCCCGCCTTGCCGGAATGAACGATGACTTCGCCGAGGCCCCGGCCCCGAACCTCTTGCCGCAGATCGAGGCGCGGCTCTTCCCGGTTGCCGCCCGCCCTGCCCCGACGCGCCGCCGGTTCGGCCTCAGCTTCGGCTGGTTGTCCGGTGCTGCCATCGCTGCCGTCCTGGCCCTTGCAACCGTGGCCACCTTGGCCCCCCCGCGACCCGATCTCGTCGCCACGCTGGCCACCGCTGACAACCGGCTTGCCTACCGGATCACCCATTTCGGCGAATCCTTGCAGGTGACCCGGGTTTCAGGCGTGCCCGCCGTCGAGGGCCAGGTGCACGAGCTTTGGATCATCGCGCCAAACGCCGCCCCGGTCTCGCTGGGGCTGCTCGAGGACCGTCCGCTGGTCGTGACCTACCCCTCCCCGCCCGAAGGCTTTGTCTTCGCCGTCTCGGTCGAACCGACTGGCGGCTCGCCCACGGGCCAGCCGACCGGCCCGGTGATCCTGACGGCAGAGGTCAGGCAGGACGCCTGATCACGTCAGCGTGAGCCGCAGGGCCCGCTGAAACTTCCGCGCAAAGCCTTCGTTGCTTCGGGTGTGAGGCGGGAATGACCCCGCCCTAACCCCGAAGGGAGAACTACGATGAAGGCTCTGAAACTTGGCGCGGCGCTCTTGGCTCTGACCTCTGGCATGGCTTTTGCCGAAAACCCGATGGTCGGCGGCGCTGCGATGTTCGAAGACAAGAACATCGTCGAAAACGCCGTCAACTCGAAGGACCACACCACCCTCGTCGCTGCCGTGCAGGCCGCAGGCCTGGTCGAAACGCTGTCGGGCGCTGGCCCCTTCACTGTCTTCGCCCCGACCAACGACGCCTTCGCCAAGCTGCCCGCAGGCACCGTTGAGACCCTCCTCAAGCCGGAAAACAAGGACCAGTTGGTCAAGATCCTGACCTGCCACGTCGTCGCGGCAAACGCGATGTCGGCCGACATCATGAAGATGGTCGACGACGACAAGGGCGCGCATCCGGTGAAAACCGTCGGCGGCTGCGAGTTCACGATCATGTACGAAGGCGACAAGGTCATGATCAAGGACGGAATGGGCAACGTGGCCAACGTCACCATCGCCGACGTCAAGCAGTCGAATGGCGTGATCCACGTCATCGATACGGTCCTGCTGCCTGCGATGTAATCGCAGGTCTCAGGCAGGTCCCGGGGTCAGGTCTGGTCACTCAGGCCGCGGCTCCGGGACCAAAGCCCGGGCAGAGTGGCAGGAGCAGGTCCCCGTTCCCGCTCTCTCTGCCCGGTCGGGTCTTCAGGCACGCCCTGGAGACCCTTTTCCTATAGATGCACGCTCTGGTTGACCTACCGTCACCCGCTGCCTTAGGCTCTCCGCAAGGTCATTTCAGTTCGGAGCCTCTTGATGTCGCTTTCCAGGATCGCCTGTCTTCTTGCCCTTACCCAGGCACTTTTCGCCGCCCCGCTTCTGGCCGAAGGCCGCTCCATCATCATCCTTGACGCATCCGGCTCGATGTGGGGCCAGATCGACGGTCGACCCAAGCTGGAAATCGCGCGCGAAGCGCTGGGGGCCGTTCTGTCCGAAATGCCGCCCGAAGCCGAGCTTGGCCTCATGGCCTACGGCCACCGCGAAAAGGGCTCCTGCTCTGACATCGAACTGGTGGTCCCGCCGGGTCCGGGCACGGCCCAGGCCATCACCGATGCCGCCAACGCCATGAAATTCCTTGGGAAGACTCCGCTGACCGAATCCGTGCGCCAGGCCGCATCCGAGTTGAAATCGACCGAGGCCGAGGCCACGGTCATCCTGATCACTGACGGGATCGAAACCTGCGAAGCTGATCCTTGCGCCCTCGGGGCCGAGCTTGAGGCCTCGGGCGTCGACTTCACCGCGCATGTCGTGGGCTTCGGCCTGACCGCCGAGGAAGGCGCCACCGTGGCCTGTCTGGCCGAGAATACCGGCGGCCGCTACATCGAGGCCAAGGATGCCGGGTCACTGGTCGACGCGCTGAAGAC
>JBKDYO010000233.1:0-4358 GCA_046305855.1 Paracoccaceae bacterium | reverse complement strand
GGCAGCCGCCGCACCTGGCCATTGCCAAGCTCATTGACGGATAGCGATCTCTGTGTTTCGATGGACAAGGAAAAGCTTTTCCGACTCATCCGCTTTCGCTGCATCCTCTTCAGGGTCAAGGCTCTGAGAGAGAGCGAAGCGAGAGCGGAAAAGCTTTTCCTACACGGGGAGGAGACCCCGCCAGTCACCGTGCCCAAACGGCACACGAGGGAGGATGGACGATGACCAGACGCAGACCCCGGCTTCCGGGAACCCTGACTGCTTGCCTCTTCGCGGCCATGACCGCGTTGCCAGTTCATGCCGAAGACCTGACGATGTGGGTCCGCGAAAGTGCGGCCGACCCCGGAAAGCTGATGGTCGATCTGTGGAATTCCAGTCACGACAACAAGATCACGCTGACCGCGATCCCCGACAACCAGGTGGTGACGAAACTGGCGACCTCGGCACAGGCCGGAGATTCGCCGGACCTCGTGTCCTTCGACCTGATCTACATGCCTGATTTCATGAAGGCGGGTCTGCTGACCGATCTGACGGAGCAGCTGAACGCGGACCCGCACTACGCCACGCATGTGCGGGCCTACAAGGACATCGCGACCTACGAAGACAAGATCTATGGCGTGGGGTTCACTCCGGACGTCTCGGTCCTCGCCTGGAACAAGGACCTGTACAAGGCAGCCGGACTTGACCCCGAGAAGGGGCCAACGACGATTGCCGAAGTCGTCGACCATGCCCGCAAGATCAGGGCTTTGGGGGGTGACACCTACGGCTTCTGGTTCTCCGGCTCTTGCCCCGGCTGCAACATCTTTGTCACCTCGCCGATGATGGTCGCCGCCGGGTCGAAGATGCTGCCCCGCAACGGCGAGGACGAGGTCCTGACCGGCGACGGGGTCAAGATGGTGCTGGAAGCCTACAAGACCATGTGGGACGAAGGCCTGATCCCCGAGAACGCCGAGGTCGACACCGGGGCGAACTTCGTCTCGGCCTTTGCTTCGGGCAAGATCGGCATCGCGGGCACGGGGGGCTTCCTCATCAGCCTGATGAAGCGCGAGAACCCCGACTTCAACTATGGCTTGACCCTGCTGCCGGGGGCCGAACCGGGACAGGTCTCGGCCTTCGTGGGCGGTGACGTGGTGGCGATCCCGGCGAACGGCAAGAACGAGGCAGCGGCGCGGGAATTCGTGACCTGGGTGTTGTCGGACGAAGCGCAGCTGCAGGGTCTTGCCAAGAACTCGATCCTGACCACCCGGACCGACCTTGCTGACAACGAGTTCACTAAGGGCAATGACAAGGTGCTGACCACCGCCAAGGCGCTGTCAGTAGGCTATGTGCCATGGGTCTTCCACTTCGCCGACATGGTGAACTCGGACTCGTCGCCATGGATCATCATGGTGCAGACCGCGATCTTCGATGGCGACATCGACGGCGCGATCGAGACCGCGCGGGCCGAGATGCTGGCCATCGCCGCCAAGTGACCTGTCTAGGGGGCTGGTAAGCCCGGCCCCCGCCAACCCCCGGGAACGCCAAGATGTCCACCCGCAGGAACGCCCTCGTCGGCCTTGCCTGGCTGGCCCCGACGCTTGCCTTCGTCGGCTTCTTCGTGCTCTGGCCGATGGTGCACCTTGTCTGGCTCTCTTTCACCTCGACCTCGCTTCTCGGCGGGGGGGAGTGGGTGGGGCTGGACAACTACCGCACCGCCTTTGGCGATCCGAAGTTCTGGGCGGCGTTCAAGTTCACGCTCCTCTACACCGCCGTCATCACGCCGATCCTGATGGGCCTTGGTTTCGCGCTGGCGCTTCTTGTTTCGCCCAACACGCCGTTGCGGCGGCTCACCCGGACTGTGGTCTTCCTGCCGGTGGTGATCGGTCTCGCCTCGTCCTCGCTCCTCTGGTTCTGGCTCTTTGACCAGCAGGTGGGCCTCTTCAACCATCTCCTCGTCGACCTCGGGGCCATTGACGAACCCGTCGTCTGGTTCCGCAAGGCCGAAACCGGCCTCGCCGCCGTGATCATCTCGGTGACCTGGAAGGTCGTGGGCTTCGGGATGATCCTGATCATGGCCGGCATCCAGTCGATCAGCTCTGACCTGTTCGAAGCAGCCCGGATCGACGGGGCTTCCCGCACGCTGCAGGTTCGCCGCATCATTCTGCCCTTGGCCGCCCGGTCGCTGGTCATGGCCACCGTGATCTCGGTCATCGGCTCCATGCTCGCCTTCGACCAGTTCTACCTGATGACCGGCGGAGGTCCGCGGGGAAAGACCTTCACCTCGGTCTACTGGATCTACCAGTCGGGCTTCGTCCGCTTTGACCTCGGCTATTCGGCGGCCCTTTCGGTGATCCTGATGGTCGTGATCATGGCGATGACCGTCATCCAGCTGCGCCTGCAGAGGGGTCGGCGATGAGCGTCACGACCCTGGACCTGCCGCCAAAGCCGCTGGCCCGCCGGGCGCGCGGCTGGCTGATGGCCGCGATCTGCATTGCCGTCATCGCGCTAATGCTGATGCCGCTGGTGATGTCCTTCCTGGCCTCGTTCCGCCCACTGGCCGAGACTTCGGCGGTCCCGCCCACCTACCTGCCCTCATCCTTCAGCACCGAGAACTACCAGAAGGTCGCAAACTATCAGCAGGGCATCTGGACCTATGTCCGCAACTCCACCGTCGTCGCGGGAATGACCATTGTCCTCTGCCTCGCCCTGTCGGTCCCCGCAGGCTTCGCGCTGGCCCGTTTTCCGGTGCCGGGGAAAGAGATTTGGTTCGTCCTGATCCTTGCCTCGATGATGATCCCCTACCAGGCGCTGCTGGTGCCGATCTACCTGATGTTCGCCAAGCTGGGCCTGACGGCAAACCACTTCGGCCTCGCGATCCTGCACACGATCCTGCAGCTGCCGTTCTCGGTCTACCTGATGCGCAACAGCTTCGAGGCCGTCCCCAAGGAACTGGAGGAAGCCGCCCGCGTCGACGGCGCCTCCACCGCCTTCCAGCTGCGGCGCGTGTTCATCCCGCTGGCGTTGCCGGGGATGGTGACCGTGGCCCTTTTCGCCTTCATCACCAGTTGGAACGAGTTCATCGGCGCCCTCATCCTGATGAACAGCGAAAGCGCTTTCACCGTGCCGATCATGCTGACCGGCGTCGTCTCGGGCGATTTCGGGTCGGTGGACTGGGGTGCTTTGCAAGCCTCGGTGGTCGTCTCGATGCTGCCCTGCCTCCTCGTCTACCTCGCGCTGCAGAAGTATTACGTCTCCGGACTGTTGGCGGGGGCCGTAAAATGAGTGCAGACGACAAGCCGCGCGGCAGCGCCACGATCCATGACGTTGCCCGGGCGGCGGGGGTGTCGATCGGTACGGTATCGAAGGCGCTGAACGGTACGGGGTCGCTGTCCGAAGACACCCGAAAGCGCGTGATGGAGACGGTCCGCAGTCTGAACTTCCGCCCCAACATGCTGGCACGCAGCCTGCACACCGGCTTGTCGGGGTCGGTCGGCCTCATCTCCAACGACAGCTTCGGCCGCTTCACCATGCCGATCATGGAGGGGCTGGAGGGTGTGTTGTCCGGGTCCGGCATCGGCGTCTTCATGGTCAACGCCACCGACGACGCCGACCGCGAACGGGCTCACCTCGACCAGTTGCTCGCCAAGCAGATCGACGGGCTGATCGTCACCGCCCGCCGCGCCGACCGCCGCCCCTCGGTCGACCTGCGTGGGCTTGGCCTGCCCGTGATCTACGTCTTCAGCCAGGGCGACACGCCGGGGGCACTCACCCTACTCCCCGACGACAAGGGCGGCGCACGGCTGGCAACCGACCACCTGATCCAGCGCGGCCGCCGCCGCATCGCCCATGTCACCGGCCCGCAGGACTTCGAGGCAGTCCGCCTTCGCGCCGAAGGTTGGCGCGAGGGCCTGACCGCCGCCGGTCTGGAACCCGGCCCCCTGATGCATGGGTCATGGACCGAGGCTTGGGGCCGCGCCGCCGTGGCCCAGCTTCTGAACGGCCCCCACCCCGATGCCATCGTCTGCGGGAACGACCAGATCGCACGGGGCTGCGCCGATGCCCTGCGCGAAGCCGGGGTGACCTGCCCAGCCGACATCGCCCTGACCGGCTTCGACAACTGGACCGTGATGGCCGAGGCCAGCCGCCCGGCGCTGACCTCGGTCGACATGAACCTTACCCAGCTTGGTGCCGAAGCCGGGCTGAAGATGACCCAGATGATCAAGGGCGCGGAGGCCTCTGGCACCCTGCGCCTGCCCTGCACGCTGGTCGTGCGCGACAGTACCTGAGGAGGGACCCCATGCGCCGCTATTCATCCATCCCCTTTGCCGATGTGAAGATCACCGGCGCCTTCTGGTCCGAACGGTTGGAAACGGTCCTGA
>JBKDYO010000232.1:0-2502 GCA_046305855.1 Paracoccaceae bacterium | reverse complement strand
GGCAGCCTGCAGCGAACTTGGCGCGCGCCATGAGATCATCCCTGTGGGCCGTACCAGCGGGGCCTATCAGGTGGACGTTGCGGACCTCGCCGCCGTGCGCAAGCTTTACCGCGAGGTCGGGCAGATCGATGCGGTGGTGTCTTGTGCCGGTGATACGACCTTTGCGCCTCTGGTAACCTTGGATCAGGAAAAGTTCATGGTTGGCCTGCGGCACAAGGTGATGGGACAGATCAATCTTGTGCTTGCCGGTCTGGACACGATTTCGGATGGCGGGTCCTTTACGCTGACCAGCGGAGTTCTGGACCGCGACCCGATCCGGATGGGTGTCAATGCGGCGACGTCGAACGGCGCCCTGGCTGGATTTGTGAAGGGCGCTGCCATCGAGATGCCGCGTGGCTTGCGGATCAACGTGGTCAGCCCTGGGATGCTGGATGTCTCTGAACCGCGATATGGCAAGTTTTTCCTTGGACATAAGCCGGTCTCATCGCGTGACGTCGGCCTTGCCTACTTGAAATGCGTTGAGGGTGCGCTGACCGGGCGAGTGGTCATCGTCGCCTGACACTTGCAGTATCGTTCCTACCGCGTCGGCACCGGCACATCGCCCCGGTAGTCATAGAACCCCCGCTGGGTCTTGCGCCCCAGCCAGCCGGCCTCGACATATTTCGTCAGCAGGGGACAGGGCCGGTACTTGGTGTCCGCCAGCCCCTCGTGCAGAACGTTCATGATCGACAGGCAGGTGTCCAGCCCGATGAAATCCGCCAGTTCCAGCGGGCCCATCGGGTGATTGGCACCCAGTTTCAGCGACTCGTCGATCGACTTCACCGACCCCACGCCTTCGTACAGCGTATAGACCGCCTCGTTGATCATCGGCATCAGGATGCGGTTGACGATGAAGGCCGGGAAGTCCTCGGAGCTGGAGGCGGTCTTGCCGAGCTTGCGCACCACCTCGTGCAGCGTCTCCCAGGTCTCCTGATCCGTGGCGATGCCGCGGATCAGTTCCACCAGTTGCATCACCGGGACCGGGTTCATGAAGTGGAAGCCCATGAACTTTTCCGGCCGGTCGGTGCGGCTGGCAAGCCGGGTGATCGAGATCGACGAGGTGTTCGAGGTCAGGATCGTCGTCGGCTTCAGATGCGGCAGCAAGTCCTCGAAGATCGCCTGCTTCACCGTCTCGCGTTCGGTGGCGGCCTCGATGATCAGGTCGCATTGGCCAAGGTCGGCCAGCTTGAGCGTGGTCTTGATCCGCTCCATCGCCGCGCGTTTGTCGGCGGGCAGGACCTTGCCGCGCGACACCTGGCGTTCGATGTTCTTCTCGATCGTTGCCAGCGCCTTGGCGAGGCCGTCTTCCGAGATGTCGGTCAGCAGGACGCTGTAGCCCGCCAGCGCGAAGACATGGGCGATGCCGTTGCCCATCTGCCCGGCGCCCACGACGCCCACCAGCTTGATCTCCATCGGGTAACCTCCATCTGTCGTCCCCGGTTATGCCCGGCCCATCCGGCCCGCGCAAGGATGGGGAAAGTGCCCGGCCTTTTAGGCAACCGCCCGATTTTAGCCATTCGGCAACCACTCTCGGCCACTGATTGCCTTGGGGTGACTGCAATCGGGTGGTGTGATGATGCATCTTGATGCGGGCGCGGGGGCGCTCGACTATTTTCCGTGCCGCTATGGCGCGTCAAAGGCGGTGTTCCGGGGGCCCGCGCGGGACCTGACGGTGCCCTATGTCGCCGTGCTGGGCGGATCGGCAAGCTTTGGCAAGTACGTCGCCAGCCCCTATGCCGACCTTCTTGAACGGGCGCTTGGCCAGCCCGTCGCGAACCTTGCCGCACTGAATGCCGGGCCGGATCTCTACCTGTCCGACCCCGCCACGCTGGAGATTGCCAAGGGTGCTACGGTCGCGATCCTGCAGATCACCGGGGCCGAGGCGCTGTCGAACCCGCTTTACTCGGTGCATGCTCGCCGGAATGACCGGTTCCTGAGTGCCTCTCCGGCCCTGCGCGCGCTTTACCCCGAAGTCGACTTCACCGAGGTGCATTTCACCCGCCATCTGCTGATGGTCCTGCGGCGGACTGATGGGCACCGGTTCCGGCAGGTGCTGACGGTTCTGAAGGAGAACTGGATGATGCGGATGCGGCAGCTTCTGGCGCACATGCCCCGGCGGCAGATCCTGTTGTGGCTGTCCGACGCCCCGGCTCCAGCCCTTGCCGAGGACCTAGATCCCGGCTTCGGCCCCTTGCTGATCGACCGCGGCATGCTGGCCGCGTTGGAGGCGGAGGGGGGGCATCTGGTCGAGGTGGTGCCGTCCGAAACGGCCAAGGCGGAAGGTCCGGCCGGGATGCTGTTTCCCGAAATCGAAGCGCTGCAGGCCCGCTGCCTTCCTGGGCAAACGGCCCATGCCGAGATTGCCCTGCATCTGACGCCCCTGGTCCGGCGGATGATGGAAACGGCAACGGGGGCCACCTTGCGGTGACCCCCGTTTAGAAGGCTTGATTGTCAGGGTCGTCC
>JBKDYO010000231.1:0-22212 GCA_046305855.1 Paracoccaceae bacterium | reverse complement strand
GCCGGTTTCGGTCTGCCACCAATGATCGATGACCGGGACCTTCAGGTGGTTCTGCGCCCAGTGGATCGTGTCGGGGTCGGCGCGTTCTCCGGCGAGGTACAGGGCTTGGAGGGTGGGGAGTTTGGGGACAAGTTTGCCCTCGGGATCGTCGCGCTTGATGGCGCGAAGCGCGGTGGGGGCGGTGAAAAAGCTTTTCACCTTGTGCTCGTTGATCACCCGCCAGAAGGCGGCGGCGTCGGGGGTGCCGACGGGTTTGCCTTCGTAGACCACGGTGGTGCAGCCCGCGATGAGCGGGGCGTAGCATATGTAGCTGTGGCCGACGACCCAGCCCACGTCACTGGCGGCCCAGAAAACATCGCCTGCGCCGACGTTGTAGATCGCACGCATGGTCCAGTTGAGCGCAACGAGATGCCCGGCGGTGGGGCGGACGACGCCCTTGGGCGCGCCGGTGGTGCCGGAGGTGTACAGGATGTAAGCCGGGTGGTTGCCTTCCACCGGCGTACAGTCGGCAGGGGTGACGCCGTACTGGAATTCATGCCAGGCGACATCGCGCCCTTCGGTCAGTTTTGCGACCTCCTGCTCGCGCTGGAAGATCACGCAGAAGTCCGGCTTGTGGTCGGCCAGATCGATGGCGGCGTCTAGAAGCGGCTTGTAGTGCACGACGCGGTTGGGTTCGATTCCGCAGGAGGCGGCGATGATCGCCTTGGGGGTGCAGTCGTCGATCCGGACGGCAAGCTCATTGGCCGCGAAGCCGCCGAAGACGACGGAATGGATCGCCCCAAGGCGGGCACAGGCGAGCATCGCCTCCAAGGCTTCGGGGACCATCGGCATGTAGATGATGACGCGGTCACCTTTGGCGATGCCCTTGGCCTTCAGCGCACCCGCAAGACGGGAGACGCGGTCCTGCAGTTCGGCATAGGTGATGACGTGTTTGGTGCCGGTGACCGGGCTGTCGTGGATGATGGCGGGCTGCTTGCCGCGCCCCGCGATCACATGGCGGTCGACGGCATTCCAGCAGGTGTTGACCTCGGCGTCGGTGAACCATTCATACAATGGGGCCCGAGAGGCGTTGAGCGCCTGGGTCGGTTTCCTGACCCAGTCGATGCCCCCGGCGGCGGAAAGCCAGAAGCCCTCCGGGTCTTGCTGCCACTGACTGTAGACCTGCGCGTAGCCCATCGCGATCTCCCCCCGCTGATGCACTTCTGGCGTGGTGGTATGCGATGGGATGCCGGTCGCGCAACGGTGTTACCGGTAGCAGGGTGCGACAGTTTTGCAGAATTTGCGGTTGGCGGATGGGAAAATATGCAAAGTCCGCAGCCTAGGGGATTTCCGGCATTGATCGCGGGCGACTTTGCAAATCGCCGAGGGAGTGGCAGACCGAGGGAGGCGGAGTTTTCGAAAACTCCGCACCGGAGCCTTTGAAGGCTCCGGTCCGATTTCTTCGAAGAAATCGGCGAATCGTCACCCGTAATGCGCGACGGGCGTCCCGGCGATTGCGGACATGTTCAGCAGGCCCCGCGCAGTGATGGCAGGCGTGACGACGTGGGCCTTGTTGCCCATGCCCATCAGGATCGGCCCGACCTCCAGCCCTCCGGCCTTGACCTTCAGGATGTTGCGGACGCCCGAGGCGACTTCGGAGGAGGCGAAGACCAGCACGTTTGCCCCGCCTTCGTAGCGCGAATTCGGCAACAGGCGGTCGCGGATCGACTGGTCCAGCGCGGCGTCGAGGTTCATCTCGCCTTCATAGGCGAAATCGGGTTCGCGCTGGTCCAGAAGCTCCAACGCGTCGCGCATCCGGCGGGCGGAGGCGTTGTCCATGTTGCCGAACTGGCTTTGCGTGCAGAGCGCGATCTTGGGCGTGATGCCGAAGCGGCGGACGTGGCGGGCAGCACCGATCACGGTCTCCATGATCTGGCTGGGCGTTGGTTCCGAATGGACGTGAGTATCGGCGATGAACAGCGGCCCGTCTTCAAGGATCATCAAGCTGAGGGCCGCCACGGGGTGCAAGCCGCCCCGCGCCAGGATCTGACGGACGTAGCCGAGGTGCCAGTTGAACTGGCCGAAGGTGCCGCAGATCATGCTGTCGGCTTCCTCGCGGTGCACCATGATCGCGGCGATGGCGGTCGAGTTGGTGCGCATCACGGCCCGGGCCGTGTCGGGCGTGACGCCGCGCCGGGCCATCAGCTCGTGGTAGGTGCCCCAGTAGTCGCGATAGCGGTGGTCGTTTTCCGGGTTCACCAGATGGAAATCGCGGCCCGGGCGGATCGGCAGGCCGGACCGTTCGCAGCGGGCCTCCACCACTTCGGGGCGGCCGATCAGGATCGGAAGGTCGGTGGTTTCCTCAAGCATCGCGTTGGCGGCGCGCAGGACTCGTTCATCCTCGCCTTCGGCAAAGACGATGCGACGGGTGGCAAGTTTCGACGCCTCGAACACCGGGCGCATCAGGAGGGCGGACTTGAAGACCGAGCCGTCAAGCTTGCGCTTGTAGGCGTCGAGGTCATCCAGCGGACGGGTCGCAACGCCGGTTTCCATTGCGGCTTTTGCGACAGCAGAGGCGACGACGCCGATCAGGCGCGGGTCGAAGGGTTTCGGGATCAGGTAGTCCGGGCCGAAGCTCAGGGTCTCGCCCCGATAGGCGGCGGCGGCCTCGGCACTGGTGGTGGCACGGGCGAGGGCGGCGATGCCTTCGATGCAGGCAATCTCCATCTCGTCGTTGATCGTTGTGGCACCCACGTCAAGGGCGCCGCGGAAGATGAAGGGGAAGCAAAGGACGTTGTTCACCTGGTTCGGAAAGTCGCTGCGTCCGGTGGCGATGATTGCGGTCGGGGCCACTTCGCGCACGGCGTCGGGCAGGATTTCCGGCGTCGGGTTGGCAAGAGCGAAGATGATCGGGTTCGGTGCCATCGCCTTGACCATATCCTGAGTCAGCACGCCCGGTCCGGAGAGGCCGAGGAAGAGGTCGGCTCCCTTGATGACCTCAGCCAGTGTGGCCGGAGCCGACCCTTGGGCGAAGTTCGCCTTTTGCGGCGTCATCTGGGCCTCGCGCCCCTTGTAGACCAAGCCTTCAAGGTCGCAGAGCCAGACGTTTTCGCGTTTGACGCCTAGTTTGACCAGCATCTCAAGGCAAGCAATGCCGGCAGCACCCCCGCCAGTGGAGACCACCTTGATATCGCCGAATTTCTTACCCGCGACGATCATCGCATTGGTGGCGGCGGCCCCCACGACAATTGCCGTGCCGTGCTGGTCGTCGTGGAAGACCGGGATCTTCATCCGCTCGCGGCAGAGCCGTTCGACGATGAAGCAATCCGGGGCCTTGATGTCCTCAAGGTTTACCGCACCGAAGGTCGGTTCCAACGCGCAGACGATCTCGGCCAGCTTGATCGGGTCGGGTTCGTTCACTTCGATGTCGAAGCAATCGATATTGGCGAATTTCTTGAAGAGGACGGCTTTGCCCTCCATCACCGGCTTCGAGGCCAGCGCGCCGATATTGCCAAGGCCCAGAACCGCAGTGCCGTTCGAGATGACCGCGACAAGGTTGCCTTTCGAGGTGTAGCGGCTGGCGGTCGATGGATCGGCCTTGATCTCGAGGCAGGCCTCGGCCACGCCGGGGCTGTAGGCGCGGGCGAGGTCACGACCATTGGCCAAGGGCTTCGTAGCACGAATCTCGAGCTTCCCGGGCTTCGGGAACTCATGATAATCCAGTGCCGCCTGGCGTGCGTTGTCGTTCCTGGCCTCGTCCATTCACCCCTCCCGCGAAAAGTGGTTTAGTATTAAACCAATTCTCGTTTTCGACTATTGCGGCTTCTGTTGAAGCCGTTTCCGCCCCAGCTTGCAAATCGCTGTCCGGCGCTTCACCATGCCGCCATAGCACGGGGAATGCCATGACGGAAACACGCGCTGAGGTTCGGCTGCCGACGAAAGAGCTTCGCGACGATCTGCCGTTCTACACCCGGACCCTGGGCTTTCGGCTGGACATGATCTTTCCCGCCGACAATCCCGAGGTCGCGGTCCTGTCCGGCCATGGCCTGCGCCTGCGGATCGAAAAGGGCGCGACAGAGGCCCCCGGCACGCTGCGCCTGCTGACCGATGACCCAGCCTTTGCCGAGGGTGCCAAGGCCCTGACCGCGCCGAACGGCACCCGGATCGAGATCGACGCGTTGAACCCCCCGGTCGTCACGCCGAAGACCGAACATGCCTTCGTGGTCCGCCGACTGGCAGACCAGGCCCCGTGGGTGATCGGGCGGGCAGGGATGGAATATCGCGATCTGGTCCCGACCCGTCTGGGCGGCGCGATGATTGCCAGCCACATTCGCGTGCCGGACGGCCCGGTGCCGGACATGGTGCATTTCCACAAAGTCGGCTTCCAGCTGATCTTCTGTGTCGCGGGTTGGGTCGATGTGCTTTACGAGGATCAGGGCGGCATCCGGCGCATCCATGCCGGGGACTGTTTCATCCAGCCCCCCGGCATCCGCCACAAGGTCTTGCATTCCGAAGGCGTGCAGGTGGTGGAAATCGGGGTCCCGGCGGAACATGTGACCGAGATCGACCATGAGATGACCCTGCCGACCGCGCATTATCGACCCGAGCGGGAGTGGGAGGGGCAGAAGTTCGTCCACGACATCGGCAAGGAGGGAGTCTTCAAGCCCTTCCGTATCCCCGGCTTCGAGGCGCGGGACACGACGATCCATGCCGCGACAAAGGGCGTCGCGTCGGTCATGGTGGCGCGGCCTGTTGGCGAGGCTCCTTGGACCGCGCATGACGGCGACATCCTTTTCACCTTCGTGATGACCGGCGGAATGACGCTCGAAGGCGAAGTGAAGAACCCCTACCGGCTTTCTCCGGGCGATGCCTTCGTGATCCCGCCGGGCATGGCGACGCGCTACAGCGACGCCACCCCGGATCTGGAACTATTGGAAGTGACCTTGCCGGGAAATCCGGCGACGCGCGTCCTCTGACCCGCTTGCAGAAACCGCGCGGTCGGCACACACTCTGACCAAATGGTCAAAAGGAGAGGGCGATGACGCTTCTGGAGGCGGCAACGGCGGTCAGGAAACGGGCCTATGCGCCCTACTCGCGCTTCAAGGTCGGGGCCGCGCTGCGATCCACCAGCGGAGCGGTGCATGTCGGCTGCAATGTGGAGAACGTGGCCTATCCGGAAGGCACCTGTGCCGAGGCTGGGGCGATTGCGGCCATGATCGCGGCCGGGGACACAAGGATTGCCGAGGTTTGCGTCATTGCCGACAGTCCGGACCCCGTGCCCCCCTGCGGCGGCTGCCGCCAGAAGATTGCCGAGTTCGCGGGACAGGATGTGCGCGTGACCCTTTGCACCACGGACGGCAAAGTGAAGGTGATGACCGTGGCCGAGCTTCTGCCCGGTGTCTTCACGGCGGCACATATGGATCGGGCATGACCGACGCGCGTCAGATCATCGCGGCGATCCGCGATGGCAGGCAGCCCTCGGCGGACGAGCTCCGCTGGTTCGCGATGGGCCTTGCCTCGGGCGATGTGACGGATGCGCAGGCGGGGGCCTTCGCGATGGCGGTCTTGCTGAAGGGCCTGTCCGAGGAAGGCCGGGTCGCGCTGACCAAGGGCATGCGCGACAGCGGCAAGGTCATGGCCTGGGACCTGCCCGGCCCGGTGGTCGACAAGCATTCCACCGGCGGGATCGGCGATTGCACGTCGCTTCTGCTCGCCCCGGCGCTGGCCGCTTGCGGGGCCTATGTGCCGATGATTTCCGGGCGCGGTCTGGGCCATACGGGCGGAACGCTGGACAAGCTGGAGGCGATTCCGGGCTTCCGCACCGGCCTGACCGAGGCTGCGTTGCGCAAGCAGATGAACGATGTGAAATGCGCGATCGTCGCGGCCTCAAGCGACCTCGCCCCGGCCGACAAGCGGCTTTACGCGATCCGCGATGTGTCGGGGACGGTGGAAAGCATCGACCTGATCACCGCCTCGATCCTGTCGAAGAAGCTTGCGGCGGGGTTGGAGGCGCTGGTTCTGGACGTGAAGTGCGGGTCGGGGGCCTTCATGAAGACGCCCGAACGTGCTGAAGCGCTGGCGCGGTCGCTGGTCCAGACGGCGCAGGGGGCGGGATGCATGACCTCGGCGTTGATCACCGACATGTCGCAACCGCTGGCCACAGCCGCAGGCAATGCGCTGGAGGTGATCGAGGTGATGGAGACCCTGACCGGAACCTCGGTCAATGTCGCCTTGTGGGACGTGACCGTGGCCCTCGGGGGCGAGGCGCTGGCCCTTGCCGGGCTTGCCAGTGACGCGGCGGATGGCGAGGGCCGGATCGCGCAGGCGCTGGAATCAGGTGCGGCGGCCGAGATCTTCGGGCGGATGGTCGTGGCGCAGGGGGGGCCTGCCGACTTTGTCGAGCGTTGGCCGGACCGGCTGCCCTCGGCCCCGGTGATGCTGGAAGTGCCAGCGCTGGCGGACGGCTATGTCGCGCAGATCGACGGCGAGGCGCTGGGTCTTGCGGTGGTGCATCTGGGCGGGGGCCGCCTGCGCGAAGGCGACCGGGTGAACCCGTCGGTCGGATTGTCGGACCTTGCCGGTATCGGCGAGGAGGCCGGGGCCGGCGTGCCTTTGGCGATGGTCCATGCCGTGACGGAAGACGCGGCGAAAGCGGCGGTCAAGGCCGTGCAGGCGGCCTATGTCATCGCCGCAGCGCCGCCGGATGAGCCACCCCTGGTGCAAAAAAGGATCGGCTGATGTCCCGCGCTTTCCTGATCGTGATGGATTCCGTCGGTTGTGGCGGCGCGCCTGATGCGGCGAGTTTCGGGGACGCGGGGTCGAACACGCTGGGCCACATCGCGGCGGCCTGCGCCGGTGGCCAAGCCGAGGTCGGGCGCTCGGGTCCTTTGCGGTTGCCGCATCTTGACGGGCTGGGGCTGGGGGCGGCGATCCGGCTGGCTTCTGGTGCCGCGACCCCCGGGCTGGACGCCGTGCCCACGGGTCTTTGGGGGGCAGCGACCGAAGTGTCGCGGGGCAAGGATACCCCCTCCGGGCATTGGGAGCTGGCGGGCGTGCCGGTTCCCTGGGACTGGACCTATTTCCCCGACACCGTGCCCGCCTTTCCCGACGACATCGTGGCCGAGGTCTGCCGTCTGGCGGGGACCGAGGGCATCCTTGGGAACTGCCACGCCTCGGGCGTGCCGATCATCGCGGAACATTGCGAAGAGCATCTGCGGACCGGCTGGCCGATCTGCTACACCAGTGCCGACAGCGTTTTCCAGATCGCCGCGCATGAGGAGGCCTTCGGGCTGGAGCGGCTGTTGAAGCTGTGCAAGGACCTTGCGCCGATGCTGCATGCCCGGAAGGTCGGCCGGGTGATTGCGCGCCCTTTCACCGGGGGTCCGGGGAACTTCAAGCGGACCTCGAACCGCAAGGATTTTGCCATCGCCCCACCCGCGCCGACGCTGCTGGACTGGGTTTCCGACGCGGGGCGCGCGACGCACGGGATCGGCAAGATCGGCGACATCTTTTCGATGCGCGGGATCGGAAAGCTGCACAAGGGCAAGTCCGATGCTGACCTTTTCGAACACCTTATTCGGCTTGGTGGCGAGGCCGAGGAGGGTTCCTTGACCTTTGCGAACTTCGTGGAGTTCGACACTTTGTATGGTCACCCTCGCGATGTTGCGGGCTATGCCCGGGCGCTGGAGTGGTTCGACGCCGGGTTGCCCCGGTTCTTCGCAGCCCTGCGGCCCGGAGACCTGGCAATCTTCACGGCCGACCACGGCAATGATCCGACGTTCCGGGGGACAGAACATACGCGGGAACGGGTGCCCGTGGTGGGCTGGGGGGTCGGCGCGCGAGAGATTGGGTTGCGCGGGTTCGTGGATGTGGGGGCCAGCGTGGCCGCGCATCTGGGGGTGGCTGCGCAGGGGCCGGGGCGGAATTTCTTGTGACCGGCCCCCGGGGCGCTGCCCCGGACCCCGGGATACTTGTGGACAGAAAATGGTGTTGGGATGAACGGGCTTCCAAAGGTCGAACTGCATCTGCATCTGGAGGGCGCGGCACCGCCGGCCTTCATCGCGGGGCTGGCGAAGGAAAAGCATCTGGACATAGCGGGTGTCTTCGATGAGCGGGGGAACTACCGTTACAAGGACTTCTGGGATTTCCTGAAGGTCTATGAAGCGGCGACCTCGGCGCTGCAAAGCCCGCGCGACTATCAGCGGCTGGTGCTGGCAGTGCTGGAGGAATCGGCGAAATCGGGGGTGGTCTATTCCGAGACTTTCCTGTCCCCGGATTTCTGTGGCGGGCGGGATGTCGGGGCGTGGAAGGAATACCTGCATGCGATGCAGGAGGCGGCGGATCAGGCCGAGCGTGAGATGGGGATCACCCTGCGCGGCATCATCACCTGCATCCGGCATTTCGGGCCTGACAAGGCGCGGGAAACTGCGCGCTGTGCGGCCGAGACAGCTGGGGACTGGATCGTCGGCTTCGGCATTGCGGGGGACGAGAAGATCGGCGCCCCGAAGGATTTCCGCTGGTCCTTTGACTGCGCACGGGAGGCCGGGCTACGGCTGACCGCCCACGCCGGGGAATGGGGCGGGCCGACGTCGGTACGGGATGCGGTGCACGACCTTGAAGTGGAGCGCATCGGGCATGGAGTGCGGGCCATTGAGGACCTGGCGCTGGTCGACGAGCTGGCCGAGAAGGGGATCGTGCTGGAAGTCTGTCCGGGGTCGAACGTGACGCTGGGGATCTATCCGGGCTTCAAGGTGCATCCGATCGCCGAGCTGGACCGGCGCGGAGTGAAGGTCACCATCAGCACCGATGACCCACCGTTCTTTCACACCACGATGCAGCGGGAATACGATGAGTTGCACAAGGCCTTCGACTGGGACGAAGCGCAATTCCAGCGGATCGCGCGCCAGTCGCTTGACGCGGCCTTCTGTGATGCCGATACCAAGGCAAGGATCGCGAAGCGCTTGGAGGCCTGAATGCTGGATCACCTGACTGTCGTCAGCCACCCTCTGGTCCAGCACAAGCTGACCCTGATGCGGGAAAAGGACACCTCGACGGCAAGCTTCCGCAAGCTTCTCCGCGAGATCAGCCTGCTCTTGGCCTATGAGGTCACGCGCGAGCTGCCGATGACCACCAAGCGGATCGAGACGCCGCTGGAGGAGATGGACGCCCCGGTGATCGAGGGCAAGAAGCTGGCCTTGGTCAGTATCCTGCGGGCGGGCAATGGGCTTCTGGACGGGATTCTGGAGCTGGTTCCGGCGGCACGGGTCGGGTTTGTCGGGCTTTATCGCGACCCCGAGACACTGCAGCCGGTGCAATACTACTGCAAGCTGCCCGAGCATATGGAGGACCGGATTGCCATCGTCGTGGACCCGATGCTGGCAACCGGAAATTCGTCCGCGGCGGCGGTGTCGCTGCTGAAGCAGGCCGGGGCAAAGCAGATCCGCTTTCTGTGCCTGCTGGCGGCGCCCGAAGGCATTGCCCGGATGAAAGAGGCGCATCCCGATGTGCCGATCGTCACCGCGGCGGTCGACAGCCATCTGAACGACCACGGCTATATCGTGCCGGGCCTCGGCGACGCCGGGGACCGGATGTTCGGGACCAAGTGATGCGCCCAGTCCTGATCGCGGCTCTGGTCCTGGGTTTGGGCGGCCCAGCCTTGGCCCGCGATCCGATCCGGCCCGCAGAACTGCCACCGGCGGACTATGCCGGGCAGCAATATGTCGATTCGAATGGCTGCATGTTCGTCCGGGCGGGAACGGCGGCCGAGGTGCTTTGGGTGCCCAGAGTGTCGCGCGAAGGCACGCCGGTCTGCGGCAATCCCCCGTCGGGACGCCGGGTGCCCGTCGCCGAGGAGGGTGCGGCGACGACTTTTGCCCCGGAGGCCCCAGCGGAAGCCGCGCCAGCGGCAAGCGCGCCCGCAGCAGCCGAGGCAGCGCCGGGCGGATACTTCGTGGCCGTTGGCAGTTTTGGCGTGGTCGCGAACTCGGATCGGGCCGAGGAAAAGCTGCGCGCCATGGGCTATGGCGTAGTGCGGGGCCGGGTGCAGGGCGGCAGTCAGACCCTGATCACCGTCTTTGCCGGGCCGTTTCAGGACGCAAACGCCGCATCCGACGCGCGGCAGGCGTTGCGCGGAAAAGGCTTTCCCGATGCAATCGTGATGGGGCCCTGACCGCCCCGGTCATCCGCCCCGACTATCCGTCGCAGATGCCCTGCAGCGCGACCCAGGCGTCATCCGGGATCAAGGGCGTGGGCGCCAACCCCTTGTAGGGATCGCCAGCGGCAAGCCCGGCTGTCGTCTTGCCGTCCGGATCCACGGCCAGCGCATAGGGCGTGGCGGGGATCTGCGCCGCTTCGAAAGCGGCAAGGACCTGTGCGTCGGGCAAGGGCAGGGGTGCTGCCCGCAGCAGGACCTCGCCATAGCCAGTCAGCGCTGTGTCGGGCAGGGCCGCTGTGGTCAGAAGCTGCAGCGTCGCCCGCAGGCCCGCCTGGTCCAGCATCGGGATGATCGGGTCGCGGGCACGGGCGCGCAACCGTTCGACAAGGGCGGCACCGGCCACGGCCTCGGGGCCGTTGGCCTGTTCGATCAACCGGCGCGGCAGGACGATCAGGTCGCCCGGCAAATGCAGGGGCCGCTCGACGCCTTCGGGCATCACGTACAGGATCGGCGTGTCCACCGGGCCAAAGACCCGCTCGGACAGGGTGGCCAGAGCCTGCAGGCCCAACTGGTTCTGGCAGTTCGCCCCGGTCACCCGGGCCAGATCGTCCAGCGCGCGCTGCCCCAGATCGGCGCGCTGTGCCGGCGGCACGACCGAAGCCGTGTGCCGCACCAGCGCGCCCGGCAGCCAGATGACACCGACCGCGACCACGGCAAGCGCCACCCCCGTCAGAAGCACCCCGCGCAGTCGTCCGGGCCGCGCCGTCGCGGCCTGCACGGCATAGTGCACGGCACCCAGAGCCGCGATCATTTCGGGGTCGGTCAGTTCCAGGCTTTCACTGGCATCCGGGCCCGGAGCATAAACCGGAGGCTCCTGGCCCTTGTTGATCCGCTCGATGGCAGGCAGCGACCAATGGCTGATTGCGGTGCCACTTTTGGGATCGGACAGAACAAGGGTCGCGTCACCAAAGCGGACAAGCACCTCGCGGCGTTGGTCCTGCGGCGTCTCGCGCCACAAGCCTCCGCATTCCAGCCTCTGATACTTCTTCAACGCCGTCATCGGCCGGAGGGTCTCTGCCTGTTTGGCGCAAGCTTACCTGTCCCCGGCGGCGGCGACAATCTCTCTTGCCCGAAGGTGCGTCCGCGACCGGGATTGGCCTGACCGCGTCGCGTTCGGGCAGGCGTCAGGGAAGAAGTCCCGGCATTGACAAGAGAAAGACGCAGGACAGGCTGATGAGCGATACCCAGAACCGAACCCTTGCCGCCTTTGGCGCGGTCCTGATCTATGCCTCGGTCATCGCCTTCACCGACAACTATGTCCGGGTGATCGCGAAGGATGCGGGGCTGTGGCAGTTTCATGCGACGCGGACCGCGATGGCCTTTGCGATCCTGGCCGTGGTCGCGGTGCCAATGGGGCTCAAGCTCTGGCCGAAGCGGCCCCGGGCGGTGCTTGCGCGGTCGGCGATCCACGGGACGGCGATGGTGATCTACTTCGGCGCGCTGGCCTTCCTGCCGGTCGCCCAGGTCGCCGCAGGCCTGTTCACCGCGCCGATCTTTGTGCTGTTGATCCAGCGTTTTCTTTATGGGCAAGAGATCCGCGGTCTGCAGATCCTTGCGGTGGCTGTGGGGTTCCTTGGCGTCGTTCTGGTACTGGGCCCAGAGGCGATGTCAGGCGCGACGTTCGCGGCCCTGCTGCCGATCATCGCAGGGGCGCTTTACGCGATGGGCAATATCGCGACGCAGCGCTGGTGTGCGGGGGAAAGCGCCGAGTCGGTGGTGGCCGGGTTCTTCGGCATGCTGGGCGTGATCGGGCTGGTCGGGATGGCCGTGCTGTGGGCAATCCCCCTGCCGGTCCCCGAGGGAGCGGAGGGGTTCCTGCAGCGCGGGCCGGTGTGGCCTACGGGAGAATTCCTGTGGTGGACGTTTGTCCAGGCGGCAGGGTCTTTGCTAGGGGTGGGCATGATCGTGAAGGCCTACCAGATCGCTGAAGCGTCACGGGTATCGGTTTTCGAGTATGTCATCCTTCCGGCCTCGGCTGCCTGGGGCCTGTTCCTATGGGGGGAAAAGCTGACCTGGGTTGCGATAACCGGGATGGCGCTGATCGTCGTCGCGGGGGTGCTTATTTCCCGCGTGCCGAAGCCTCAGTCGCCCATCGCCGCGCGCCAGTGACGGCGGCAAAGGCTGACGTAAGTCTCGTTCCCGCCAATCACCACTTGCTCGCCGTCGCGCAGCGCCTTGCCGTCCGGCCCCTTACGCACGACCATCGTGGCCTTCTTTCCGCAATGGCAGATGGTGCGCACTTCTCGCATCTCGTCAGCCCAGGCCAGTAGGGCCGCCGAGCCGGGGAAAAGGTTGCCCTGGAAATCGACCCGCAGCCCGTAGCACATCACCGGCACGCCCAGATCATCAACCGCGCGGGCCAGTTGCCAGACCTGCTCCTTGGACAAAAACTGCGCCTCGTCGATGAAGACGCAGGCAATGGGGCCTTCTTCGAAGCGGGACTTCAGCTTTTCGAACAAATCCTCGCCAGGGCCGAAGGTATCGGCAGGCTCGCCAATGCCGATGCGGCTGGCGATGCGCCCCTCGCCCGCCCGGTTGTCGAACTGCGCGGTGATGAGATAGGTCTGCATGCCCCCCTCGCGGTAGTTGTGCGAGGCTTGCAGAAGCGAGGTCGATTTCCCCGCGTTCATCGTCGAATAGTGGAAGTAGAGCTTGGCCATGGCACAAAGCCCTAGCCGATCACCGGGCTAAGCTGCAAGCCACTGGCCTGAAGACGTTGCCCGGTGATCGAAGGGAACCAATAAAGGGTGGGCACCTGCGGACCCGGAACTGGCTATGAGAATACAACCGCGCACTCTTTAAAACACGGGCCCGCCGCGTTTCGTCGGCACCGCCGTCAGCCCGTTTCCGGACTGATGCGGCGGACCCCACCCTTTTCCGATGCTGGGGACATCGGACACTCGCTACAAGTTCCGGTTAGGCCGGAACGTCTTTATAAATGACAAAGACTTCCCATCCGATTAATGGGAAAAACCAGCAGTCTTTCCCCTCGGTGTCGCAACTGTGGGCTTGGAGTACCTTATGTCGATCGCCTCCTACCTCAAGAAACACACCGAAGCCTTGGTCAAGGACGTCGGCATCGAGGCCGCCTGCGAGATCACCGGCAAGTCCAAGGCAACCCTGGGGCGCTACTATTCGGACAATGACGAGCATGACGACCGGTTCATGCCGATCGACGTTGTGGCGCAGTTGGAGGAGGCCAGCCGGTTTCCGCATGTGACGGCGGCCTTGTCGGACTTGCGCGGGATCACGCTGTCTTATGACGGTGAAAAGCGGAATGCGACCTCGTCGGGCGTGAACCAAGATGTGGTCGCGCTGGCGCAGCGCTTCGGGATGCTGATGGCCGAATACAATCAGGCCATCGGTGACGGGAAGATCTCGATCAACGAGGCCAAGCGCCTGCTGCGCGAGACGCTGGCAATCCAGCAGGTCCTGCTGGAAATGAAGCTGAACCTGGAAGAAGAGGCGAGCTGACGGGGCCGGTTCGGGACCGACCCCATCCGCTTTTTTCTAGCGCGCGTCGCGGCGCGGGGCGAAGCTGCCGCCCTGCGGCTTGGCCGGGCGCTGGCCGGCGGGTTTGCCCTGACCGGCAGGACGACCCTGACCTGCAGGCTTACCGGAGCCTGACCGCTGGCCCTGCGGCTTGGCCGTCAGCTTCTGGCCTTGCCGTCCGCCATTGCCTTGGCGCTGGCCCCGGTTCTGGCCGGGCTTCGGCGCTGCGGCCACGACATCGGCAGCCCAAGGGGCACCTCCGACCACGGGCAGCGGGACCTTCAGCATCTTTTCGATCGCCTGCAATTCGCCCATTTCAGCGGGCGCGCAGAAGCTGATCGATGACCCATTCGCGCCCGCACGCGCGGTGCGGCCGATCCGGTGGACGTAGTTTTCCGGAACGTTCGGCATGTCGAAGTTGTAGACGTGGCGCACGGTCGGGATGTCGATCCCGCGGGCTGCGACGTCGGTCGCAACCAGCACGTCAAGTTGGCCTGCACGGAACTCGGTCAAGGTGCGGTCGCGCTGGTTCTGGCTCTTGTTGCCGTGGATCGAGCCGACCTTGAAGCCCCAGGTGGCCAGAAGCTTCATCAGCTTTTCCGAGCCATGCTTGGTGCGACCGAAGACCAGGGCCTGTTCGCCCGGGTGCTTCTTCAGATACTCTTCCAGAAGCCGCGCTTTTTCGCCGTTCGGGATGTAGTGAACGCCCTGGCTGATCCGCTCGACCGGCTTGCCGGGCGGGGCGACCTGCACCTTGATCGGGTCGCGCAGATAGGTGTCGGCGATTTCCGAAATGTCCTTCGGCATGGTGGCCGAGAAGAGGAGCGTCTGGCGCTTCAGCGGGATGTGCTTGGCGATCTTCCGCAGGCTGTGGATGAAGCCCATGTCGAGCATGTGGTCGGCCTCGTCGAGGACGAGGTAGCCGCATTTCTCAAGGCTCACGTCGCCGCGTTCCAGAAGGTCGATCAGACGGCCCGGGGTGGCGACAAGGATGTCGGTGCCCTTGGACAGCGCTTGCGCCTGTTTGAACAGCGAGGCGCCACCAACGACCATCGTCACCTTGACGGCAGTGCCCTTGGTGAAGACCTCGAAGTTGTCCTTGATCTGCGCGATCAGCTCACGCGTGGGCGCAAGGATCAGCGCGCGGACGTTCTTCGGGCCCGGCGGGTGGCCGATGTCCAAGAGGCGGTGCAGAAGCGGCAGGCCGAAAGCAGCGGTCTTGCCGGTGCCGGTCTGGGCAAGGCCCATCAGGTCGCGGCCCTGCATGATGTGGGGGATCGCCTGCGCCTGGATTGGCGTCGGCGTCTTCAGCGTGGTCTTTTCCAGCGCTTTCAGAATGGTCGGCGAAAGGCCGAGGTCGGCAAAAGTGGTCATGGGTGGTCCCAGTATTCAGAGGGCCTACGACCCTCGCCCCGAGCCTTTGCCCGTGACCGTGCCGCAAGCGGCGCCCCTGCGTGACTGTGGGAACCAGAATGTCCGGACCTTTCGGTGCTCACGCGGCACGGGTATCGGACAGGGGGCACATGGGGGCTTTCCATGCCCAAGTCAAGCAAAGACGCCGGGCGCGGCAGGGCTGGACGCGGTTTCCCGCTGGGCGTATCACTTGCGCGGACGCCAAAAGCTGTCGCCCACGCTGCCCTGTTGTTGTGCGCGATCCTTCGCCAGAAACCGTAGAAGCCCTTCCCGATCAACCACTTGCCCCGGATTCTCATTACCATGCCGAAGTTCCATCGAATTGCCGCCCTTTGCGTGACAGTCGCTGCCGTGGCCTGGATTGCGACCGGAGAATTCTCGTCCGTCGGCAGTGCGCAGGAAGCCGGGGGTCAGGAATCCCCTACGCCCGAGACCGCGCCGACGCCTGTGACCCCGCTGGTCCGCACGGTTTCTGCCGTCGATCCCGTCTTTATCGACCATGCCCGCGAGATCCGGCTGTCGGGGATCACCGAGGCCGACAAGCGGGTCGAGCTTGCCGCCCGCGCCGATGGGGTCATCGCGACCCTGGCGCTGGAAAAGGGCGGGACGGTCGAGTCCGACGCGCTGGTGATGACGCTGGAGGGGCCGGAAGCCGTCGCTCAGGAGAAGATCGCCGAAATCGCGCTGGCGCAGAAAGAGCGTGACCTAGACGTGGCGCTAAAGCTGTTCGAAGGCGGCAGCACGTCGGAAAGCAACCTGACGAATGCGCGCTCTGCCCGGGACGCCGCCGCGGCCGAGCTTGCCCGTGCCCAGGCCTCAGCCGATCGCCTGCGTCTGAAGGCGCCTTTCACAGGGGTCGTGGACACGGTGGCCGTCGAGCTCGGCGAATGGGTCCAGACCGGAGCCCCGGTCGCCACCATCCTTTCGCTGGACCCGATTCTGGTGAAAGCCGAAGTCAGCGAGGTCGATCTGGCCTCGGTCGCCGTCGGATCGACCGCCAAGGTGCGTCTGGCGAACGGGACCGAGATGGAGGGCACCGTCCGCCTCGTCGCGCGCGAAGCCTCGGCCCAGACCCGGACCTTTCCGGTCGAGATTGCCCTGCCGAACCCCGACCTGAAAGTCCCTTCCGGCATGACCGCCGAGGTCTCGCTGTTCGCCAAGCCGACCCGTGCCGTGGTCGTGCCGCGGTCAGTCATCACGCTGGCAGAAGATGGGCAACTGGGCCTGCGCGTTGTGGGCGCGGACAACCTCGCGCAGTTCGCGGTTGTCGGGATCATTGATGACACCCCCGAGGGGCTGGTGGTTACCGGCGTGCCCGACGGCGTCCGCATCATCACCGCCGGGCAGGACCTTGTGCGCAACGGCGATGAGGTGACGATTGCGTCCGGGGTCGGCCAATGAAGATTGTCGAAACCGCCATTGCCAATGCCAGGCTGACGATCTCGGTCCTCTTGTTCCTGATGCTTGCGGGGGCGATGGCCTACGTCTCGATCCCGAAGGAGGCCGAGCCGGACATCCAGATTCCGATCCTCTACGTCAGCATGCATTACGAGGGCATCTCGCCGGAGGACAGCGAACGCCTGCTTCTGCGCCCGATGGAAACCTCGCTGAAGTCGATCACCGGCATCAAGAAGATGACCGGGACGGCATATCAGGGCGGCGGCAACGTGCTGATCGAATTCCAGGCCGGGGCCGACCTGAAGAAGGCGCTGGACGACGTGAAGACCAAGGTCGATCAGGCCCGACCGGAACTGCCCGACGGCACTGACGAGCCCACAGTGAACGAGGTCAACCTGTCGGAATTCCCGATCCTCGTCATCACGCTGTCCGGTGACGTTCCCGAGCGGGTGATGACCAAGACGGCGCGCGCGCTGCGCGACAGAATCGAGGAACTGCCCCCGGTCCTTAACGCCGAACTGCAAGGCGTGCGCGACGATCTGGTGGAAGTCGTCATCGACCCCGGCAAACTGGCCACCTACGGCCTGCGTCCCGACATCCTGATCGCCGGTTTCGCCGCCGGGAACCAGCTGGTTGCCGCAGGCGCGCTGCAAGGCGCCGAGGGGCGCTATGCGATCAAGGTCCCCTCGCTACTCGAGACGATCGAGGACGTAGCGAACCTGCCTGTCGTGTCGACCGGCACGGCCACGGTCCGCGTCCGCGACATCGCCGACATCCTGCCAACGCTGAAGGAACCGGAAACCGTCACCCGGCTGAATGGTGCCCCTGCCATCGCGATCGAAGTGTCCAAGCGCACAGGCGCGAACCTGATCGAGACGGTCGATCAGGTGAAAGCCGTGACCGAAGAGTTCCGGAAGCTTTTGCCCGAAGGCACCGAGGTTACCTTCAGCCAGGACAAGTCCAAGGACATCCGCCAACTGCTGTTCGACCTCCAGAACTCGGTGCTGACGGCGGTGATCCTGGTCTTCATCGTGATCCTGTACGCCCTGTCGGTCCGCGCCTCGATCCTGATTGGGCTGGCGATTCCGGCGTCGTTCCTGATGGGGATGCTGGCGCTGTCGCTCTGGGGCTATACGGTCAACATCGTCGTCCTTTTCTCGCTTATCTTGGCCGTGGGGATGCTGGTGGACGATGCCATCATCGTGACCGAATACGCCGAACGTCGGATGTCCGAAGGCATGGACAAGCGCGAAGCCTTTGCTCTGGCCTCGCACAAGATGGCCGGACCGGTCATCGCGGCCACGACGACGCGGGTCGCGGCCTTCTCGCCGCTTCTTTTCTGGCCCGGGATTGTCGGCGAATTCATGAAGTACATGCCGATCACGCTGATCGTCACACTGACCGCCTCACTGGTCTATGCGCTGATCTTCGTGCCGACCCTGGGCGCGATCATCGCCAAGCCCTTCAAGCACCCGCCCGAGCACAAGGACGGGGCCTACATGTGGTTGGTTGGCAAGGCCGTGCGACACCCGGTGATCATGCTGTTCGTGGCCATCGGTCTTCTCCTCGCAGTGCCCTTTGCCTATGGGAAATACGGCAAGGGTGTCATCTTCTTCCCAGATGTCGAACCCGAATTTGGCCTCCTTTACGTCAAGGCCCGTGGCAACCTGTCGATTGCCGAAAAGGACGCGCTGGTGGCCCAGGCCGAAAAGCGCATCCTCGGCTGGCCCGGGATTGAAACGGTCTACACCCGGACGGGTGCCGCCGGAGGCGCGGGCAACGAGGTAGATGCCGATGTGATCGGCACCATCCAGTACGAATTCGTCGATTGGCGCGAACGCAAAAGCGCGAACGCCATTCTTGCCGACTTGCGGCAGGCGATGGTGGGCATTCCAGGCGTCGATATCCAGGTCTCAGTGCCCCAGGCGGGTCCGCCGACCGGCAAGGCGATCCAGATCCAGTTGTCGGCTGACGACCCGACCAACCTGAACGCGGTGGCGCAGCAGGTGGCCGAAAAGCTGGCTGACGTGCCGGATGTGATCGACATCTCGAACGGCCTGCCGCCCCCCGGCGTCGACTGGGAGCTGCAGGTCGACCGCGCTGCCGCCTCGCGCTATGGCATCGCGCCCTCGACGGTCGGGGCGATGGTGCAACTGGTGACGAGCGGGCTGAAACTGTCGGATTACCGCCCCGCCGGGGCCGACGACGCCGTGGACATCGTGCTGCGTCTGCCGCCCGACCAGCGCACCATTTCGGCGCTGGACCAGCTGCGCGTCCAGACTGCGGAAGGCTCGGTCCCGATCTCGAACTTCGTGACCCGGACCGCTGCACCAACCACTGGCACGCTGACGCGGCTGGATGGCGCGCGGACAGTGACGGTGCAGGCGGGCATCCGTGAAGGGGTGCAGGCCGACAAGATCTATGCCCAGGTCACCGCCGCATTGGAGGCAGCAGGGCTGGAAGACCTTGGCATCCGCTGGAAACTGGCGGGCGAGGACGCCGAACAGGCCGAGGCCGCGGCCTTCCTGTCCAAGGCCTTCGGTGCCGCGATCTTCCTGATCTTCATCGTCCTTCTGGCGCAGTTCAACAACTTCACCTCGGTCTGGCTGGTGCTGTCGGCGGTCCTCATGTCGACGATCGGCGTGCTTCTGGGCCTGATGATCATGGCGCAGCCCTTCACCATGGTGATGACCGGGATCGGGATCATCGCGCTGGCGGGGGTCGTGGTGAACAACAACATCGTGCTGATCGACACTTACGACACCTTGCGCCGCGAGGGGAAACCGAAGATCGAGGCGATCCTGCAGACCTGCCGCGAACGCGCCCGTCCGGTGGTCCTGACCGCGATGACCGCGATCCTCGGGGTTCTCCCCATCGCTTTCGGCCTGAACATGGAACTTCTGAACCACGAGGTCACGATTGGCGCCCCTTCAACCCAGTGGTGGATCGCGCTGTCCTCGGCCATCGTCTATGGTCTCGCCTTTGCCACCGTGCTGACCCTGATCATCATCCCGTCGATGCTGATGCTGGTGACGCGGGCCGACCATCCGAAGCCCTGGTTCTGGCAGCGCGAAAAGCGTCGGGCCTGGTATGCCGAGCACCGCCCCGCCAAGCTACGCGGTCGGGGCAGGGCGCAGCCTGCGGAATAGTCAGTACATCGAACTGCGATAGTCCGCTTCGAGGCCGTCGTCGATCTTCCGCATGGCCTCGGCGTCGTCTGGGGCCCCGGTGGTCTGGTCGAGGATCATCTTCAGAAGCGTCGGCATTGCCTTTCGGTCCTGCCGCGCCTCCGGGTCCCACAGGCGCGAGCGGCGGAAGGCCTTGGCGCAGTGCAGGAAAACCTCGGTCACCGATACCACAATGGCAAGCGTCGGCACGCGGTCGTTGATCGCCATCGGACTCAAGATATCAGGGTCGGTCGTCAACAGCGCGCGGCCGTTTACCCGCAAAGTGTCGTCGAACCCCGGGATCATGAACAGCAGCCCGACATTGGGATTGGCCAGGATGTTCGACTGCGTATCCAGCCGGTTGTTGCCGGGGCGGTCGGGGATGGCGAGCGTGCGATCATCCAGGATGCTGACAAAGCCCGGCGGGTTGCCGCGCGGGCTGACATCCGACTTGCCCTCGGCATTCTGGGTGCCGATGCACAGAAACGGAGAGCGGCGGATAAACGCCTTCGCGTGGACGTCCAAGGCAGACAGCGACTTTACCGCAGCAAGGCTGTGGGTCGGCGGATAAAGGCTGCGCAAGGCCGTTTCGTCGAGAACCAGATGCTCTGGCCGCTGTACCCAAGACTGCATCGCCCAACCTTCCGAATCCGAGACTGACGGTCTGAAGGGAAGTGTTAGCGGGTGCAGGGAAGACGGTCTACAGGGCAGGGCCTGAAACGAAAATGGGACGGCAATGCCGTCCCGCTTTCAGTCTCTCTTTGGTGGAGCCAGGGAGGATCGAACTCCCGACCTCTTGAATGCCATTCAAGCGCTCTCCCATCTGAGCTATGACCCCACCGGAGAGAAGCACCGCGCCGTTTCCGCCGCGATGCGGGGTATCTAGGGCAGGTCGCCGAGGGGTGCAAGGGGAAAAAACGCCCTTGTCCTCTGGCGTTTGCCTCAGACTTCTTCCTCATCGCCGGGCACGTCGGCCAGGTCGTCGAGCGACACGTTGTCGTCCGCATCGTCTTCCAGAAGATCGTCGTCCAGCTCGGAATCATCCGCGACCGCGCCTTCGAGGAGCGCGTCTTCGGTTTCCAGATCCTCGACCAGAACGTCGTCATCCTTTTCCGGCACGGCGCGCGAAATGACCGAAGCGGCCATCTTGCGGCGGACAGATTCGATGTCCACAACCTCGCCCGTGTAGGGGCTGACGATCGGGCTTTTGTTCAGGTCATAGAAGCGCTTGCCAGTGGTCGGGCAAATCCGCTTCGTGCCCCATTCTGCTTTGGGCATGGTGATCCCTTTAAGTTCTGCACTGCAGGAAAGCTGCCGCTTGCCACAGGTGCAGGCGAGTGTCAAAGGCTTTTCTGTACCGCTGGAGCTGGCTATGGTCGCCCAAGGTTTCAAGGGGTTTCCATGGCCGTCCTGCCCGGCTCGCCACCTGTCGAGGTCCATCTGAAACGGGTGGCAAGTGCCCGGCGCTTTTCGCTGCGGGTGTCGCGGCTTGACGGCAAGGTCACGCTGTCGATGCCGCTGCGGGCGCGCGAGGGTGAAGCGCTGGCCTTCCTGCGCGGGCACGAGGGCTGGCTGCGCGAGACCCTGCTGGGCATGCCGGATTCGGCGCGTCGTTCTGTCGGGCTGGGGTCGGTGATCCCGGTCGAGGGCCGCGAGCTTCTGCTGGCCCCCGGCACGGGGCGCGGCATCCGTCTGGACGGCGACCGCCTGCTGATCCCCGGCGATCCTGCATCGGCCGGCCCCCGGGTCGCGGCCTGGCTCAAGGTTCTGGCCCGGGACCGGCTGGCCCGCGCCTCGACCCACTACGCGGGGCTTGTGGGCAAGTCCTACACGACCCTGGCCCTTCGGGACACCCGGTCGCGCTGGGGGTCCTGTTCGCCCGACGGCAGGCTGATGTATTCCTGGCGGCTGATCATGGCGCCGCCCACGGTCCTTGACTACGTCGCCGCCCATGAGGTCGCGCATCTGGTGGAACTGAACCACTCACCGTCCTACTGGGCCGTGGTGAACCGCATCTATCCCGGCTGGCAGGTTCAGCGCGGCTGGCTGCATGATCACGGCCAGACCCTGCACCGGCTGCGGTTTCAGGATTGACCGTCCGGGCCGGGGGGTGTTCCCTTCCCCCATGCTGACCCCGCGCCCCCCCGACCCCAACGCTGCCGCGCATGAACGGCTTTACCGGTCGCTGCGCCAGCAGGTCATGCATGGCGAGATGGACCCCGGTCAGTCGCTGACGCTGCGGGGGCTTGGCAAGACCTTCGGCGTCTCGATGACCCCGGCGCGGGAGGCGGTGCGGCGGCTGGTGGCCGAGGGGGCGCTGACGCTGTCCTCCTCGGGCCGGATTTCGACGCCGGAACTGACCCCCGAACGGATCGAGGAGCTGGCGGCGATCCGGGCCTTGCTGGAGCCGGAGATGGCCGCCCGCGCGCTGCCCCGCGCCCACTTCGCGCTGATTGAAAGGCTGACGGCGATCAACCTGATGAACGGCGAGGCGGCGGTCCGGGGGGATGCGGTCACCTATGTCCGCACCAACCTGGAGTTCCACCGGAC
>JBKDYO010000230.1:0-6849 GCA_046305855.1 Paracoccaceae bacterium | reverse complement strand
CATCTGCACTGGCCTTGGCCCTATCAGCAGGCCGATCATGTAGAGCTTATCCTGCCGGTCCTGGACCGGCTGCAGGGGCCCGCGATCCTTGCCGGGGACTTCAACATGGTGCGCTGGGCGAATTCGGTAAAGCAGCTGTCCGACATCCTGGGCCTGCGCCCGGCGGGTCCGACCTTCGGCAGCTATATCGGGCTGTCGAAGCAGTTCGCATTGCCGATCGATCATGTCTTCGCCACCCGGGGCGGCAAAGTTTCGCTGCGCGGGGCCTTCGGGTCGGACCATCTGGGCCTTCTGGCCGAAGTCGGGCTCTGAGGCTCACGCAGCGGTGACTGGCACGGATGCGGGGCGGCGGGCTAGGCTTATGCCTCTGGTCCCGGAAGGCTGCCGTTATGCGATCCCTCATGCTCTGTCTCGCTCTGTCCACCCCGGCGCTGGCCGAGGGCTGGCGCGTGCTGGACGGCGCCGGGATCACCGCAGCGCTGTCGGCCCGGGTGCTGCAGTATGAGGACGGGTCGACGCAGAATTTCTTCACCGACGGCCGCACCCTGTACCAGGCCGGGTCCGGGGAAAGCTGGGGGAAGTGGTGGGTCGAAGGGGGCCAGTACTGCTCCACCTGGCCGCCGTCGGACGTGCCCGCCTGCTACGGGGTCGAGGCGCAGGGGCTGGATGTGCGGTTTACCGGGAAGGGTGGGGATGTGAGCGTGGGGCGGTATGTGGACCTTTAGCCCATCAGCCTTGGATCAAACGGATAGGTCGTGAGCGTCTCGCAGCCGTCTTCGGTGATCAACACCTGATCCTCCAGCTTGATCGAGAAGTCGCCGCCCTCGGGCGACACCAGCGCCTCGACACACAGCACCATCCCCGGCTCCAGCGCCGCGTCAAAGGCTCCCGGCATCCAGCCGTCGGGGTAGTGGACGTAGGGCCATTCGTCGCACAGCCCGACGCCGTGCATCTTGCAGGAGTATTTCTGCGCCCAGTATTCCGGGGCAAGCTGGTGACCTTGCATCACCAACTCCTCGATGGTCACGCCGGGCTTCAGCCGCGCCTTGTGGTCGGCGATGTGGTCCAGCGCGTGGTGGAAGGCTGAGACCATAGCGTTCGAGGGCCTTGTCTCCCCCACCCACCAGGTCCGGCTGATGTCGATGCAGAAGCCGTAAGCGCCGATCAGGTCGGTGTCGAAGGCGACGATCTCATCCGGCTGCACCAGCCGAGGCCCGCATTCCTGGAACCACGGGTTGGTCCGAGGGCCACTGGCCAGAAGCCGCGTCTCGATCCATTCCCCCCCGCGCCGGATGTTAGCGGCATGGAGTTCCGCCCAGATCGCATCCTCACTGACCGTCCCCGCGGGCACATTGGCCCGCGTGAACGCCTCCATCTCGGCAATACCCGCCTCGCAGGCGTGGTGGGCACAGCGCATCGCGAGGATTTCGTCCGGCGTCTTCACCGCGCGGACGCGTTCGGTGACCTCCTCGCCTTCCTCGACCACAAATCCGATCGCCTCCAGCGCCCGCAACCCATGGACCATGATCTTGTCGACCGCCAGCCGCCGGTTGGTCCCCGCATGCGCCCGCATCACCTCATCCACCTGCGCCGCAAAGCCCTGTGCCGCCTGCTGCCCCCGATCCCCTGTGGAATTGTAGAAGAACGTCGCCCCCGACCGCAGTTCCTTCACCAGCGGGTTGAAGGTCACGAGGAAGGGCGAGTTCTTGTACTCCCACATCACCATGTGCCCGTCGGCACACAGAAGGCAGGCCCGGAACGGGTTGTGCGTGTTCCACAGCTGCATGTTCGTGGTGTCGGTGGCATAGCGGATGTTCAGGGGATCGAACATCAACAGGCCGCCGTAGTCCCGCGCCACCAGCCCGGCCACCAGCTTGCGCCAGCGGTCCTCGCGCATCCGCGACAGGTTCGGCAAGGCAAGCCCCGCCGCCGCCCATTCCCGGAACGCCAGTTGCGTCGGCCCGATTTCCACCCGGTCGTTGTCATTCGGGCTGCCATCGCCAAGCGCTGGCCCCCGTGTCGGGTCGATCTGCCGACGGTCGCGTTGATAGTCCATGGGACCCTCCCCTTGCCGCACCAGACTGCCCCGGCGGCGAACCGCCGCTTCCCCATCCGCGACGCGTCTGGTCGCAAACGTGTTGGTTGCAGCCGTTCCCCGTGCATGATCAAAGACCGGCATGGTCAACCCGACGCAAGACACCATACAGCCGGGACCGATCCTGCAGGACCGGCTGCCGCTGCACCCCTGGGCCAATCCGGCGACCCGGCGCTTGCCCGGCATCCAACCGGTCGAGGGCCGCGACTGGCTGCGGGTGGATGAGGCCTATTCCGGGCAGATGGCGCTCCGCGACCGCCTGATCGCGGCGCGGCCCGAGGTCGTCCATGCCCTTTTGCCCGACGCGCGCTCGGCGGCGGAGGAGCTGTACCACACCATCCTTGACTGGCTGGCGGCGGAGCCAGGGTTCACCCTGACAGATACCCATGTGACCCGCCCAGACGGCGTGACCGTCCCGCTGGATCCCAATCAGCCACTCCTCACCCTTGGCCGACTTGTCCAGCAGGACCTGTGCCTGATGCAGTCCAATGGCGCGGAATACGACCTGACCGGTGCGATCCTGTGCTTCCCGGCCTCCTGGACCCTGGCGCAAAAGCTTGGCCGCCCGATGACCGGCATCCACCAACCTGTCGAGATCTACGACGAAGCCCTCGCGGCCCGGGTTCACCGCCTGTTGTCCGCGATCCGGCCGGACCAGCCCCTGTGGCGGATGAACTTCTTCACCTACGACGATTTCCTGCTGCATCACCCACGGGTCGAAGGCGACTGGCGCCGCCAGCCCACCGGCAAGTCTTATGTGCGCTGTGAACGCCAGACCCTTGTGCGGCTGCCCGAAACCCAGGCCGTCCTGTTCGCTATCCATACGATCGTCGTCGATGCCAACCAGATCAGCCCCGAAGACTACGCCGCCCTGCGCGAGGCGATGCATTGACCAAGTGCCTCATGATCCATGCGCATCCGTTGCCGGACAGCCTGAACGCGCGCCTTGCAGCGACGGTCGAGGCGCTGGCCCGCGCAGAAGGCTGGCAAGTGACGCGGCGCGACCTTTACGACGGCTTCGACCCGGTGCTGACGCCCGAGGAGCGGGCTGGCTATTACGCGACCCCTGCTGCCACGCTGGCTGAAGAAAAGCGGGAACTGGAGTCAGCCCAGGTCCTGATTCTGGTCTTCCCGACCTGGTGGTTCGGCTTTCCCGCGATCCTGAAGGGCTGGTTCGACCGGGTCTGGACCCCGGGCCTGGCCTATGACCATGCCCCCGACCTTGGCGCGATGCGGCCGCGCCTGTCCAACCTGCGCGAGGTGCTTGCGGTCACCACGTTGGGCGCGCCAGCCTGGGTCGACTGGCTGATCCTGCGCCGTCCGCTGCGGCGCGTCCTGCACTGGGCGATCGTCCGACCCTGCGCGCCGAAGGCCTCGGTCCGGTGGCATGCGCTCTATCAGGCCGAGGCGGTGCAGCCCGCGCGGGTCGAGCGGTTTGAAGCCCGCCTCGCAACCGAAATCAAAGCGATGACACGGAGACTGTGACATGCCCGGACTGATCCGCAGAACCCTTCTGATCGGCGGTGCGGCTGCGGCTGCAGGCGGCGTCGCGCTCTGGCGCTGGCGGACGCCCGGGGCCAACGACATCGCCTATGGTGCGGGACCGCGCCAGGTGATGGATCTGACCTATCCGCGCGGCACCGGGCCTGCGCCCGTCCTCGTGATGGTGCATGGCGGGGCCTTCCGTGTCGGGGACAAGTCCGACCTCGCGATCTGGCCGGAAATTCTGGATGCGGGCATCGCCGTGGTCCGGGTGAACTACCGCCTGTCCGACACTGACCGCTGGCCTGCGCCGGGCGAGGATTGCCTGTCCGCCATTGTCCATCTGCAGCGTCAGGGGGCAGCACTTGGGGTCGATCCGTCGCGGATGGTGCTGCTTGGCCAGTCGGCAGGGGCGTTCCTTGCCGTCTCGACCGCCCTCAGCCTGGTGGAGGTCGGCCTCAAGCCCCGGGGGGTCGTCAGCCTGTTTGGCCCGATGGATTTCTCGACCATGGACGAGGACATGAAGGCGCTTGGCCGCACGCCGAAAATGGGCGCGACGGATGCGGCGGATAGCGCGGAAAGCCAGCTTCTGGGCTATGCCGTCGGCGACGACCGAACTGCGGCCCGGGCCATGGGTCCGATCGGTCGGCTGTCGCGCTTGCGTGAACCGCTGCCGCCGATCCTGATCCGGCATGGCGATGCCGATCCGCTGATCGCCGACTTGCAGTCCAGACGCCTGCGCGAAGCCTGGCTTGCCGCCGACCCCGAGGCCACGGTCGACTACAAGCTGGTGCCGGGCGCGGGTCACGGCGGCGACGCCTTCGAGACCGATCCGGTCAAGGCCGAGGTGCTGGCCTTCCTGCAGAAGGTGCTCGCCTAGGCCGCGTCTCTACCGGGGACGCCGCTTAGTCCTCGCGCCCGATGGCTTTCAGATCGCGGCCGTTAGCCCATTGCCACAGGGCCCGGGCCAAGCCGTAGGGCAGGGCGATGATCACGCTGGCCCAGCCGATCAGATACCCGGTGACCTGGATCACGGCGGTCGCAACCGTACCGGGGGGTGCCGGCGGGACGTCCGGACCAGCGGCCAAAGTTGCGTGCGGTCGTCCGCTCTCACCCGCCAGATCGCCCCGGATCGAGGCAAGCGGGTCCGCTTCGACCTTCGGTTCGCTCAGGACCACGGGCGCAACCGTTTCCGGAGCGGGTGCCTCGGCCGGTTCCGGTTCCTGCAGGGGCGCAGGGTCGGCCCAGAGATGCGGCTCGATCTCGGCCACCAGCGCGTTCCCGCGCTTGATGTCCGGGTCCGAGTTGGCACTGGCATGGGCAAGGGTCGCCGCGAAATTCTTGATCCAGCCCGCGACCCGCAGATGCGAGGGAACAAAGCGTGCGGCCCGCCCCAGCTTTTCCGCCGGAAGTCGGCCCGCGCCGTTCTTCACGTTCACCGCAACCCGGCGTGCCGTCCGTGCCGCCCAGGCATGCAGCGGAGCAACCCCCTCGCGCGCAAGGTGCAGTGTTCCCTTGCCCAAGGCCCGCAGGTCGAACGGCGGCCGCTGCCCACCCGAGGCCCAGATCTCGGGTTTGGGCTTCGCGGGCCGTTTCGGGTAGGGATCGTCTGTCCGCATCGGGCGGCTCCTCCGGATCGTCCGTGCGACACTACCCCGCCGCTCCCCGCCCCGCAACCGGCGGCCGGAAAGGCTTTCCAGAAGGTAAATGCCCACAGGCAAGTGCTTGATTTACAAGGGAATGAATGGTCTGCCCAGCGTGGACGGCAGAAATGAAAAGGGCGCCCGAAGGCGCCCTTTCCGACCTGCCGGGATGATCAGCAGGAGTAGTACATCTGGTACTCGACCGGGTGCGGCGTGTGCTCGTAGGCGTACACCTCTTCCCACTTGAGGGCCATGTAAGCCTCCAACTGGTCGCGGTCGAACACGTCGCCGGCCAAAAGGAAGTCCATGTCCTTCTCCAGCTCTTCCAGAGCCTCCCGCAGCGAACCGCAGACGGTCGGGATTTCAGCCAGCTCTTCCGGCGGCAGATCGTAGAGGTCCTTGTCCGAAGCCGGACCCGGGTCGATCTTATTCTTGATGCCGTCAAGGCCGGCCATCAGAAGCGCCGCGAAAGCGAGGTACGGGTTCGCCGACGGATCGGGGAAACGGGCCTCGACGCGCTTGGCCTTCGGCGATTCCGTCCACGGGATCCGGACGCAGCCCGACCGGTTGCGGGCCGAATACGCGCGCAGAACCGGGGCTTCAAAGCCGGGGATCAGACGCTTGTAGGAGTTTGTGCCGGGGTTGGTCAGCGCGTTCAGGGCCTTGGCATGCTTCAGGATGCCGCCGATGAAGTACAGCGCCTCCTGCGAAAGGTCGGCATACTTGTCGCCCGCGAACAGCGGCTTGCCGCCCTTCCAGATCGACATGTTGACGTGCATCCCCGAGCCGTTGTCGCCCTTCATGGGCTTCGGCATGAAGGTCACGGTCTTGCCGTAGGCGTGGGCCACGTTGTGGATCACGTACTTGTACTTCTGGATGTTGTCAGCCTGCTCGACCAGTCCGCCGAAGATCATCCCAAGCTCGTGCTGGCAGGTCGCCACTTCGTGGTGGTGCTTGTCGACCTTGATGCCCATCCGCTTCATCGTGGACAGCATCTCGCCCCGGATATCCTGGGCTTCGTCGATCGGGTTCACCGGGAAGTAGCCGCCCTTGTGGCCCGCGCGGTGGCCGTAGTTGCCGCCCTCGGTCACGGTGTCAGTGTTCCAGGCAGCCGCCTCGGCGTCGATCTCGTAGGACACCTTGCGCGGGGTCACCGAGTAACGGACGTCGTCGAAGATGAAGAATTCGGCTTCCGGCCCGAAGTAGGCCGCGTCACCGATGCCGGAGGACTTGAGGTAAGCTTCCGCCTTCAGCGCGATCTGGCGCGGGCAGCGGGCATAGGCCTCGTTCGTGTCCGGCTCGACCACGTTGCAATGCACGCACATGGTCTTTTCGGCGTAGAACGGGTCGATGTAGACCGACGCCGGGTCCGGGATCAGCTTCATGTCGGACTGATCGATCGACTTCCAGCCCGCGATCGACGAGCCGTCGAACATGAAGCCTTCCTCGAAGAAATCCTCGTCCACAAGGTCGGCCACCAGCGTCACGTGCTGGAGCTTGCCCTTCGGGTCGGTGAAACGAATGTCGACGTACTCGACCTCTTCGTCCTTCATCAGTTTCAGAGCCTTGGCAACGGCGCTCATCTGACTGCCTTTCGGTTAAGTGGTTGCTGTTACGGGTTATTCAGAC
>JBKDYO010000229.1:0-17012 GCA_046305855.1 Paracoccaceae bacterium | reverse complement strand
CGGGCCATCGGGCAGCCAAAGTGAGCCGCCGCGTCCTGATCACTGCAGGCGCGAACGGGATCGGGCTGGTGATGGCCCGGGCCTTCGCGGCTTTGGGCGACCGGGTCTGGGTGACGGATGTGGACGAGGCCGCTGTTGCGGCGCTGCCTGCAGGCGTGCGGGGGACGGTCTGCGATGCCTCGAGCGAGGCGGCGATGGAGCTTCTCTTCTCCGACATCGCGCGGGATTGGGGCGGGCTGGACGTCGCCATCGCCAATGCCGGGATCAAGGGGCCGACGGCTGCCATCGAGGACATGCCGCTGGAGGGCTGGCACCAGTGTCTGGCGGTGAACCTGGACGGCGCGATGCTGCTGGCACGGGGCGCGGCGCGGCTGATGAAACCCGAAGGCCAGGGGGTGATCACCTTCATCTCCTCGACGTCCGGTCTGTATGGAACCCCCTTCCGCGCGCCGTATGTGGCGGCCAAGTGGGGCGTGATCGGGCTGATGAAGACGGTGGCGATGGAGCTGGGGCCGTTCGGGATCCGGGCCAATGCGATCTGCCCGGGGTCAGTCAACGGCCCACGGATCGACCGGGTGATCGAGGCGGAAGCGGCGGCCAAGGGGATGACGCCGGATGCGGTGCGGCGGGGATACGCGTCGGGAACGGCAATGAAGCGCCTGACCGACCCGGAGGACGTGGCCGACATGGCGGTTTATCTCGCTTCGGACGGCGCGCGCATGGTCTCGGGCCAGGCGCTGGCGGTGGACGGCATGACCTACAACGTTGACCCGTGAGGGGGATGGCATGGATTTCGGACTGACCGAAGAACAGCAGATGATCGTCGACACGACGCGGGCCTTCGTGGAAGCGGAGCTATACCCGCACGAGCAGATGGTCGAACGGACGGGCGTGCTGCCGCTGGAGCTGATCAAGGAGATTCAGGCGAAAGCGATGGCGGCGGGGCTTTATGCCGCCAACATGCCGGTGGAGGTCGGGGGCGCGGGGCTCGATACGCTCTCGTGGCTCCTGTACGAGAAGGAGCTGGGCCGGGCGAACTATGCGCTCCACTGGACCTGTGTGGCGCGGCCGTCGAACATCCTTCTGGCCGGGAATGCCGAGCAGCGTGAACGCTATCTGATGCCCTGTATCAAGGGCGAGACCTGGGATTGCCTCGCGATGACCGAACCCGGCGCGGGGTCGGACCTCCGGGGGATGAAAGCCTCGGCCCGGCAGGACGGCGGTGACTGGGTGCTGAACGGGACGAAGCATTTCATCAGCCACGCTGACCTGGCCGGGTTCGCGATCTGCTTCATGGCCAGCGGAGAGGAACAGACCCCGCGCGGCCCGAAGAAGCTGATCACGGCCTTCTTCGTCGACAAGGGCACGCCCGGCTTCACCGTGCGGGACGGCTATCGCAACGTGTCCCACCGCGGCTACACCAACGCGGTTCTGGAATTCGACGATTGCCGGGTGCCTGCGGCGAACGTGCTGGGTGAGCCGCACAAGGGGTTCGAAGTGGCGAATTCCTGGCTTGGGGCGACGCGGCTGCAGGTGGCCTCCACCTGCCTTGGCCGGGCAGAGCGGGCGCTAGGGCATGCGATCGCCTACGCGGCAGAGCGCAAACAGTTTGGCCAGCAGATCGGCAAGTTTCAGGGCGTGTCGTTCAAGCTGGCCGACATGGCGATGGAGTTGAAGGCGGCGGAGCTGCTGACGCGGGAGGCCGCCTGGAAATACGATCAGGGCACGGTGACCGAAGCCGACATGTCGATGGCCAAACTGAAGGCCACCGAAGTGCTGGCGATGGTCGCCGATGAGGCGATCCAGATCCACGGCGGCATGGGGCTTATGGACGAGTTGCCGCTGGAGCGGATCTGGCGGGACAGCCGGGTGGAGCGGATCTGGGAAGGCACGTCTGAGATCCAGCGGCATATCATCAGCCGCGAATTGCTGAGGGCGGTGGGCGGCTGAACCGTCGGACCGGGGGTTTCACACCCCCCAGCCCATTGGTTTCTCGAACCAATGGCGAAACCAATGGGCTACCCGTGGGATACTTTTGGACAGATGAAAGGGTTTGTTAACCTTGGCCTGCAAGAGTGATCGGGCGGTACAGGCGGGGACGCCGATGACCGCGACAGGTGAAACCCTGCCTCGGTTCGCTGAGGCAGGGCGCATCAACTCCCATTTCATCTGTCCCCAAATATCCCGGGGTCCGGGGCAGCGCCCCGGGGTTGATGCCGCAGAGCGAGGCCGGACATGAGCCGCCTCGACCGCCTCCTCCGCCCACGCCACATCGCCGTTCTGGGTGCCGGCTGGGCGATGAATGTCATTGAGCAGTGCCGGAAGATGGGCTTCAAGGGCCCGGTCTGGCCAGTGCATCCGACCAAGGCGGAGATCGGGGGGCTGAAGGCCTATCCGAGCCTCGCCGACCTCCCCGAAGCGCCGGACGCTACTTTCATCGGGGTCAACCGCTTTGCCACGATCGACGTGGTTGGCGAACTCGCCGCGATGGGTGCAGGAGGGGCGATCTGCTTTGCCTCAGGCTGGACCGAGGCAGGGGAGGCGGGCCTTCAGGACAAGCTGGTCGCGGCTGCGGGCGAGATGCCGATCCTCGGGCCGAACTGCTATGGGGTGATCAACTACCTGGACGGGGCGCTTCTATGGCCCGACCAGCATGGCGGCATCCCGGTCGAAAAGGGCGTGGCGCTGGTCAGCCAGTCGTCGAACATCGTCATCAACATGGGCATGCAGGCGCGGGGTCTTCCCATTGCCTATGTTGCCTGTCTGGGGAATGCTGCCGTTGTCGGGTTGGCCGAGCTGACCGGCGCGCTGCTGGATGACCCGCGCGTCACCGCAGTGGGGCTTTACATCGAAGGGATCGACGACGCCCCGGCCTTTGCCGCCTTGGCCGAAAAGGCGCGGGCGCTGGGCAAGGGCGTTGTGGCGATCAAGTCGGGGAAGACCGAGCTGTCGCGGACGGCTGCTGCCAGCCACACCGCCTCGCTGGCGGGCGGTGGGGCCGCGTCCAGCGCTTTCCTGCGGCAGATCGGTGTTGCCGAGGTGAACACGCCCAGCGAGCTGATCGAGACCTTGAAGATCTTCCACGTCCACGGGCCGCAGATCGGGACGCGGATCTGTTCGCTGTCGTGCTCGGGCGGCGAGGCGGGGTTGGTGGCGGACCTGGCCGCGCCCTACGGGATCGACTTCCCGGCCGTCCCGCAAGCCACGCATGACCGGCTGTTCGCGGTGCTGGGAGAGATTCCGACGATTTCCAACCCCTTGGATTATCACACCTTCATCTGGGGCGACGGGCCGAAGACGACCGAGGTCTTCTCGGCCATGCTGGAGGCCTATGACGCAGGGATGTACATCATCGACACGCCGCGGGCGGACCGCTGTGATCCGTCCAGCTACCAGCCCGCGCTGGATGCGATCGTGGCGGCGCAGAAGGCCACCGGGAAGATCGCCTTTCCGGTCGCCTCGATGGTCGAGAATTTCGGCGAGGGGCGAGTCGCTGCGATGATGGAGCAGGGCATCTGCACGCTCCTTGGGCTTGAAACCGCGATTGTTGCGATCAAGGCGGCGCAGACCCCGGCGGGGGCGTCTGGGTGGCGGCCGGCACAGGCGCTTGCGCCGCGCGAGGTGCGTATGTTGTCCGAGGCGGAGGGGAAGGCGCTTCTGGCCAAAGCGGGGGTGCCGGTGCCGGGTTCGGTGACCGGCACGACACTTGCCGAGGTCGCCGGGAAGCTGCGCTTTGGCGCGCCTTACGTGTTGAAAGGCCTCGGGTTTGCCCACAAGACCGAAGCCGGGGCAGTGCGGTTGGGGCTGTCCTCGCTGGACGGGCAGGCCGAGATGCCCGGGGCGACGGGCTATCTGGTCGAGGAGATGGTGACCGGGGCGGTGGCCGAGGTGCTGCTCGGCCTGCGGCGCGATCCGGTCTATGGGGTGACGCTGACGCTCGGCATGGGTGGGGTAACGGCAGAGGTTCTGGCGGATACGGTGACGCTGGTGCTGCCGGTGACTGAGGCCGAGGTTCTGCAGGTCGCACGCGGCTTGCGGTTGTGGCCGCTGTTGGACGGCTATCGCGGGCGGCCCAAGGCGGACATGGCTGCGCTTGCGAAGATCGCAGTAAGGCTCGGGCAGTTGATGCTGGCGGACGAGAGCCTTGAGGAAATCGAAATCAACCCGGTCATGGTGCGCGAGACGGGCGCCGTGGCGGTGGACGCATTGGTCAGGAGAGCATGATGGCAATGGAAATGCGGACTGAAGGGCCGGTGAAGACCCGCCGCGAAGGGGCGATCCTGGAGGTGACGCTGGACGCGCCCAAGGCCAATGCGATCAGCCTGAAGACCAGTCGGGTGATGGGGCTGGTGTTTCGGGATTTCCGGGACGACGACAGTCTTCGGGTCTGCATCCTGCGGGCGGCGGGGGAGAAGTTCTTCTGCCCCGGCTGGGATCTGAAGGCCGCGGCCGAGGGCGATGCGGTGGATGGCGATTATGGGGTCGGGGGCTTCGGCGGGTTGCAGGAACTGCCGAACCTCAACAAGCCGGTGATTGCCGCGGTGCAAGGCATCTGCTGCGGCGGCGGGCTGGAGCTGGCGCTATCTGCGGACCTGATCCTGTGTTCGACGAACGCCACCTTTGCCTTGCCGGAGATCCGGTCGGGCACCGTGGCCGATGCCGCCAGCATCAAGCTGCCGAAACGCATCCCCTATCATGTGGCGATGGACCTGCTTCTGACGGGCCGCTGGTTCAACGCCGAGGAAGCGCAGCGCTGGGGGCTGATCAAGGAGGTCTGCGCGCCGGAGGAGCTGTTGGGCAAGGCCTGGGACCTTGCGCGTCTGCTGGAGAGCGGGCCCCCCCTCGTCTACGCCGCGATCAAGGAAGTGGTGCGCGAGGCGGAGAACATGCGTTTTCAGGACGCGCTGAACCGCATCACCAAGCGGCAGATGCCGACGGTGGACCGGCTGTATTCCAGCGAGGACCAGCTGGAGGGAGCGAAGGCGTTTGCTGAGCAGCGCGATCCGGTCTGGAAGGGGCGGTAAGGGGAAACCGTCGGCGTTTGGTTTTTCGGGCTTTCGCCCTAGTATCCTCGTCCTGACCCATTGAACGGGGAGTGGACCTTGGGACATTTCAGTCTGCATCTTCGCGCTGCCTTGGCCGCGCTGACTTTCGTCGCTGCGCCCGCCTGGGCGGAAGCAACCTTCGTCCCGGGCGAGACGCAATACATCGCCGCCCTGGGCGACCCCGGCTCCACGTCCGGCAATGATGCACAGGACTGGGGGTTCTGGGAGATTGATCCCGGTCCGCGTGGAGTCTGGTCGACGGATTTTGCCGAGCTTCTGGCGAATGGCGGGAAGGCCCCTGCTGGGTGGCAGTTCGATGCGGCCTCATGGTGGCTGGAGGAGCATGGCCTGATCATGGAAGCGCCCAGCTTTCCGCTGCCGCCGGGCCAGTATGTGGTGACGGGAGGGCGCGAGGTGACCTCGCTCCTGACAGTGGCCGCACCCGATGCCGAGGGGCATCAGGCCTGGAGCCTGGCTGACGGCGCGACGATCTACGACGTGACGCATCTGCGCTGCCGGGCGGCGGTCTACACGGCCAAGGCCGGGCAATCCTGCACCCCCGACAAGACCCCGACCGATGTCTTCCCGATGGACCCCGGCCGCCAGATGCCCCTGGTCGATGGCTGTGAGAAGCGGGACTATCAGGTGCTGATTGTCATAGGGCGGATGGTCGAGAGCTGAGCCGCTCTCTGGCGGACGGCCGGGGATCGAATTAGCCTTCCCATGGAAGGGAGACATCCGATGCCCAATCACGACTACACCACCCGCATCCAATGGACCGGCAACCGGGGCGAGGGGACGGCGCATTACAAGGCCTATGATCGGACCTGGGATATCGCAGTGCCGGGCAAGGCGCCGGTGCATTGTTCCAACGATCCATTGCTGGGGGGCGATCCGGGCAAGATGAACCCGGAGGACTTGCTTCTGTCGGCGCTCTCGGCCTGTCACATGCTGTGGTATCTGCATTATGCCAGCGATGCGGGGATCGTGGTCACCTCGTATTCCGACAGCCCTGTCGGCGTCGGGGAAGTTGGGCGCGGCGGGGCAGGGCGGTTCGTGAAGGTGACCCTGCGGCCGCATGTCGAGGTGGCAGCGGGGACGGATCTGGCCAAGGCCGAAGCGATCCATCACCGCATCCATGAGGTCTGCTTCATAGCGCGGTCGGTGAATTTTCCGGTCGATTACGCCCCGACATTTGCTGCTGCTGCAAGCTGATCTCTGCCCTCTGGCGACATTCGGTGTCGCAAAACGAACGGTCCCCAGACCGCTGCCCGGCTAGGGTGCCGCGACGTGCCGGGGGGCAGCATGGACGAGACGGATTACATCATCGTGGGCGCGGGGTCTGCGGGCTGCGTGCTGGCCGACCGGCTGTCGGCCAATGGCAAGCACAAGGTCACCGTGCTGGAGGCCGGGGGCAGTGACCGGCGCTTCTATGTGCACCTTCCCCTGGGCTACGGAAAGCTGTTCTACGACCCCAGCGTGAACTGGATGTACAGGACCGAGCCCGACCCCGGTCTGGCCGGGAACCGGGATCACTGGCCGAGGGGCAAAGTGCTGGGCGGGTCGTCCTCGATCAACGCGATGGTCTGGATCCGGGGGCATCGGGCCGACTACGAGGACTGGGGCCGCGACAATCCCGGCTGGGGCTGGGAGGATTGCCTGAGCGCCTACCGGGCGATCGAGGACAATGAGGCGGGCAGCGACGACTGGCGCGGACAGGGCGGGCCCCTGTTCATCTCGGCCAACCGGAGCGGGCTGCATCCCCTCGTCCCGTCCTTTGTCTCGGCCTGCGGCGAGGCGGGGCTGGACGAGTCCGCGGATTTCAACGGGGCCCGGCAAGAGGGTGCCGGGGTCTACCAGATGACTATCAAGGGCGCGCGGCGGAATTCGGCGGCGCGGGCCTTCCTGCGCCCGGCGATGAAGCGGGCGAACCTGCGGGTGGTCACCGGCGCCCTGGCAACCCGGGTGTTGGTCGAGAATGGGCGCGCCGTCGGGGTCGAATACCGCCGTGGCCGCGAGACCCGGATTCTGCGGGCGAGGGCCGAAGTGATCCTTGCCGGCGGAGCGATCAATTCGCCGCAACTGCTGCAACTGTCGGGGATCGGTCCCGGGGCGCTATTGCAATCGCTTGGGATTCCGGTCGTGCGGGACAATGCGAATGTTGGAGATCACCTGAGCGACCATCAGGGGATCAATTACACCTGGGCGATGAAGGTGCCGACCTACAATGACGAGTTGCGCCCCTGGTGGGGCAAGCTGCGCGCGGGGCTGCAGTACTTCATCGGGGGCGGCGGGCCGCTGGCGAAGTCGATCAACCACGGCGGCGGGTTCTTCCGGACACGGGAAGACCTCGACCGGCCGAACATGCAATTGTATTTCCAGGCCTTTTCGACGCTGATCCCCCGCGACGGCGAGCGGCCACTGCTGACGCCGGACCCTTGGTCGGGGATGTCGATCGGGCTGTCCAACTGCCGCCCGACCAGCCGTGGACATATCCGGCTGCGTACGGCCAGTGCCGAGGATCATCCGGTGATCACGGCGAACGCGTTTTCCACGAACAACGATGTCGAGGAGATGCTTGCCGCAGTGAAATACCTGCGCAAGATCGCGGCCGGGCCGACGCTGGCGCGGCTGATCAAGGAGGAACTGCGGCCGGGGCCGGAGGTGGTGACGGACGATCAGCTTATCGCCGATTTCCGTGCGCGGTCCGGGACGGTCTACCACCCAAGCTGCACCTGCCGGATGGGGCCTGATGCCGCGACTTCCGTCGTGGATGCGGGCTTGCGGGTGCACGGGGTCGGTGGTCTGCGGGTGATCGACGCCAGCGCCTTCCCGAACATCATTGCGGGGAACACCAATGCACCGGCGATTCTGATGGGCTGGAAGGGTGCCGAGGCCGTGCTGGCCGACGCGCGGTGAGCCTGACGGGGGTGCCGCCTCGGGGGCCATCGAGGCCCCGCTCGGCGGCGCTGTCGTGGATGGGTAACTGACCGGTCGCCGCGTCCGGGCGGCGGAGCCTCCGGCGGGAGCATTTAGGAAAAGGGCAAATCAAGCAGACTTGCTCCTTTCCCACGTGCTTGTCTTGCGACCGTTGGGACGGATCACTCTCCCCTTGGAAACCGCTTGCTGTCTTCCAGCACGTTCAGGTCCATGTGGTTGCGCATGTAGCGTTCGGATGCTGCGCGGAGCGGTTGGTGGTCCCAAGGGTAATAGGCGCCGTTCCGCAGTGCCTCGTAGACCACCCAACGCCGGGCCTGGCTTTCGCGGACCTGCGCGTCGTAGGTGGCAAGGTCCCAGCGCTGGTCGGCTAGGGTGCGGAAGTGTTGCAGGATTTCGGCGGCGCGGGGGTCTGTGGCGAGGTTCGTGCTCTCCAGCGGGTCGTTGGCGACATCGAACAGCTGTTCGGGGTCGGCGGGGCAGCGGATGTATTTCCAGGCGCCTTCGCGCAAGGCGATCATCGGGGTGATGGTGCCTTCGGCGGCGTATTCCATGGCGACCGGGCCGCGCGGCACGCCGTTCGCGACGGGGATCAGGTTTACGCCTTCGGTCCAGGGCATGACCTCGTCCATCGAGATGCCAGCGAGGGCCGCAAGGGTGGGGGCAAGGTCGATGGAACAGACCGGGGTTTCCACAAGGCCTGCGGGCATTTCGGGTGCGGCGATCATCAGGGGGACGCGCGCGGAGCCTTCGTAGAAGTTCATCTTGAACCAGAGGCCCTTTTGCCCAAGCATCTCGCCATGGTCGGAGAGGAAGACGATGTGGGCGTCTTGCCGGGTCGCCTCCAGCACTGCCAAGATCTCGCCGATCTTGTCGTCGATGTAAGAAATGTTGGCGAAATAGGCCTGTTTGGCGCGGCGGATGTGGTCGGGGGTTATCTCCATGCCCCGCCAGTCGCAGGCGTCCATCAGGCGCTTGGAATGGGGGTCCATGTCTTCGTAGGCCACAGGCTCCGGCGGTTCGCACTCCGGCGCGCCCTCGTAGATGTCCCAGTATTTGCGGCGGGCGACGAAGGGGTCGTGCGGATGGGTGAAGCTGACGGTCAGGGCCCAGGGGCGGGGGTCCTGACCACGGGAAAGGTCGTAAAGCTTCTGGATCGCCTGGAAGGCCACGTCGTCGTCGTATTCGTACTGGTTGGTGATCTCGGCCACGCCCGCGCCGGTGACCGAGCCGAGGTTGTGGTACCACCAGTCGATCCGCTCGCCCGGTTTGCGGTAGTCGGGGGTCCAGCCGAAATCGGCGGGGTAGATGTCGGTTGTCAGGCGCTGCTCGAAGCCGTGAAGCTGGTCGGGGCCGACGAAGTGCATCTTGCCGCTGAGGGCCGTCTGGTAGCCTGCTCGGCGCAGGTGGTGAGCGTAGGTCGGGATGTCCGAGGCGAATTCGGCAGCGTTGTCGTAGACGCGGGTACGGCTGGGAAGCTGGCCGGACATGAAGCTTGCGCGGGCGGGGGCGCAGAGGGGCGAGGCGGTGTAGCAGTTCTGGAACCGAGTGGAACGGGCGGCGAGGCGCTTCAGGTTCGGGGTGTGCAGGAAGTCCGCTGGGCCGTCTGGAAAGAGCGTGCCGTTCAGCTGGTCGACCATCAGGATCAGGAGGTTGGGTTTGGTCATCTGGTCGTCCTTCCGTGCTTCGACCGTCTGTCTAGCCGGTCGGGGCAGGCAGTCTGGCCCCCGACCGACCGGCCCCTGTCGAAAGCGTCACTCCGGCTGGGTGCCGCCGGTGGCTTCGGTCACCTGATCCGCCGCGGCCCGGACCAGCGCGCCGATCCGCGTGGCGTCGGACAGGCCCATGCGGAAGGCGGGGCCGGAGACGGAGAGGCCCGCCACAGGCTCGCCATGGGCGTTGAAGATCGGGGCTGCGACGCAGCGCATCCCTTCGGCGCGTTCCTGGTCGTCGATCGAGAAGCCCCGGTCGCGGGTGCGGGAAAGGTCGCGCATCAGCGCCGAGTCGCTGGTGAGGGTGAGGGAGGTGAACTTTTCCAGCCCTTTGCGGGCAAGGATGCCGCGGGCTTTCTCCTCGGGGTACCAGGCGAGAAGGGCCTTGCCGATGCCGCTGGAGTGCATTGGCGCGCGGGTGCCGGGGGGGAAGAAGGCGCGGATCGCCTCGTAGGTTTCGACCTGGGCCACGAAGAAGACCTCGTCCTTGACCTCGATGCCAAGGTTCGCCGTCTCTCCGGTTTCGCGCATCAGGGTGTCCATCGGCTGGCGGGCGCGTTCGACGACCTTGGTCCGCTTGAGGAAGGCCGAACCCGTGCGGAAGGCGCCGGGGCCGACATGCCAGAACTGGCCGGGCTCCTCGACCTCGACCATGTCATGGCCCTGCAAGGTGACAAGGGCGCGGAACACGGTTGCGATGGCTTCGCCCGTCGCCTCGGCGATTTCCGACAGGGTGCGCCCCGGGTTCAGGGCGACATAAGTCAGGATGTCGAGGCCCCGGTCCAGCGCCTGGACGGTGTTCTGGTCGGTCTTGTCGTGAAACGCCTTCGGCCGACCGCGGGGTTTCTGTGCCATGATGGGGACCTTCCAAAGGGGTGAAAAAGCGCAAGTTATTGACTGGATTGGGGAATAGCATGGTTTTGTGACAGTGAAAAATCTTTTCGAAAAAATTGTGCGCATTGGTCGCAGGGCGTAGGTTTTGTGGGCGATCTTTCAGGGAGTTGCCCGATGTCCATGCAGAACCCCGTCTTCATCCCGGGCCCGACCAATATCCCGGAAAGCGTGCGCAAGGCCTGCGACATGCCGACGCTGGACCATCGGTCGCCTGCCTTTGCGCGGATGTTCAAGCCTGCCGTTGCCGGGGTGCGCCGCGTGCTGAAGATGGAGGAAGGCGAGGTCATCATCCTCCCCTCGACCGGGACCGGCGGCTGGGAAGCGGCGATCTCCAACACGCTTTCCCCCGGTGATACGGTGCTGGCGGCGCGGTTCGGCATGTTCAGCCACCGCTGGATCGACCTTTGCCAGCGCCACAAGCTGGACGTCGAGATCATCGAGACCCCTTGGGGTGAAGGTGCCCCGCTGGCAGCAATCGAGCAGATCCTGCGGGCCGACAAGGCGGGGCACATCAAGGCCGTCCTTGCAACGCACAACGAAACGGCGACGGGGGTGAAGTCCGATATTGCCGGCATCCGTCGCGCCATGGACGCGGCCGGGCATCCCGCCCTGCTGCTTGTGGACGGCGTGTCGTCTATTGCTTCGATGCCGTTTGAATTCACGGCCTGGGGCGTCGATATTGCCGTGGCGGGCAGCCAGAAGGGCTTCATGCTGCCCGCGGGCCTTGCGATCCTTGGGATCAGCCCGAAGGCCATCGCCGCGATGGAGACCGCGCGTCTGCCCCGAACCTTCTTCGATTTCAAGGACATGCTGGCGGCCTATGCCCGCGGCGGCTATCCCTATACCCCCGCTGTCGGCCTGATCGCGGGTCTGGCACATTCCATCGACTTGCTGGAGTCCGAGGGTCTCGACAACGTCTACGCCCGCCACCACCGCCTTGCCGAAGGCGTGCGCCGCGCGGTCTTTGCCTGGGGGATGACACCCTATGCGGCCTCCGCCGACCTTTATTCAGACACTGTGACGGCTGTGAAGGTGCCCGAGGGCTGCGATGGCACCGCGCTGGTGCAGCTGGCGGCCACGAAGTATGGCATGGCCTTCGGCGTTGGCCTGGGCGAAGTCGCAGGCAAGGTCTTCCGCATCGGGCACCTCGGGATGCTGACCGAAGCGATGGTGCTTTCCGGCCTTTGCGTGGCCGAGATGTGCATGGCCGATCTTGGCTGGCCGGTGAAGCTGGGGTCCGGCGTCGCTGCGGCGCAGGAGTACTATCGCGGCACGGTCCCGGCACTGGCGCTGGCGGCGGAATGAGATGAAAGACATGGCCCTGCAAATCCCAACCTACGACGACATGCTGGCTGCGCATGAACGCATCCGCCCGCACATCCGCCAGACTCCGGTCCGCACTTCGGATTACCTGAACGAACTCAGCGGTGCGGAACTGTTCTTCAAGTGCGAGAACTTCCAGGAGCCCGGTGCTTTCAAGGTTCGGGGCGCAACGAACGCTGTCTTCGGACTGACGGAGGAGCAGGCGCAGAAGGGCGTCGCGACGCATTCCTCGGGCAACCATGCCTCGTGCCTGTCCTATGCCGCCATGCTGCGGGGCATCCCCTGCAACGTCGTCATGCCGCGCACCGCCCCGCAGGCGAAGAAGGATACTGTCCGCCGCTACGGGGGCGTGATCACCGAATGCGAACCCTCGACTACATCCCGCGAGGCGACCTTTGCCGAAGTGCAGGCCAAAACGGGCGGCGATTTCGTCCACCCGTACAACGACCCCCGCGTGATCGCGGGGCAGGGCACCTGCTCGCGCGAGTTCATGGAGCAGACCGGTGGCCTCGACATGGTCGTGGCGCCCATCGGTGGGGGCGGGATGATCTCGGGCACTTGCCTGACGCTGTCCACCCTTGCCCCCGAGACCAAGGTGATCGCTGCGGAACCCGAGCAAGCCGACGACGCCTATCGCAGCTTCAAGGCCGGGCACATCATCGCCGACGACGCGCCGAAGACCATCGCCGACGGGTTGCTGGTGCCGCTGAAGGACCTGACCTGGCACTTCGTGTCCAACCACGTCAGCGAGATCTACACGGCTTCGGAAGACGAGATCATCGACGCGATGAAGCTGACCTGGAAGCATTTGCGGGTCGTGATGGAACCCTCCAGCGCCGTGCCGCTGGCGGTGGTCCTGAAGAACCGCGCGGCCTTCCGGGGCAAGCGGGTGGGCATCATCATCACCGGCGGCAACGTCGATCTGGACAAACTTCCCTGGATGAAAGGCTAAGACCATGAACAAGCACGCAGATTTCCAGGGCCTGGAAGTGGGCTACGACATCCCGGCCCTGCCCGGCATGGACGAAAAGGACATCCAGACTCCTTGCCTGGTCCTCGACCTCGACGCGCTGGAGCGCAACATCAAGAAGATGGGCGACTATGCCCGCGCCCACGGGATGCGGCACCGGGTGCATGGCAAGATGCACAAGTCGGTGGATGTGGCCCTGCTGCAGGAACGCCTCGGCGGATCGGTCGGGGTCTGCTGCCAGAAGGTCTCTGAGGCCGAGGTCTTTGCGCGTGGCGGGATCAAGGATGTGCTGGTGTCGAACCAGGTGCGCGATCCGATGAAGATCGACCGCCTGGCGCGGTTGCCAAAGCTGGGCGCACGAACGATCTGCTGCGTCGATATGCTGGACAATGTGGCCGACCTGTCGGCAGCAGCGGTCAAGCATGGCACGACCATCGAATGTCTGGTCGAAATCGATTGCGGCGCCGGGCGCTGCGGGGTGAAGACCACGCCAGAAGTCGTGGCCTTGGCCAAGGCGATCGACGCGGCCCCGGGCCTGAAATTCGCAGGCATCCAAGCCTATCAGGGCGCGATGCAGCACATGGACTCTTACGCTGACCGCAAGGCCAAGATCGACGTCGCGGTGGCCCAGGTGAAGGACGCGGTCGACACGCTGAAAGCAGAAGGCATCGCCTGCGACATCGTTGGCGGCGGCGGGACCGGCAGCTACTATTTCGAAAGCACCTCGGGGGTTTACAATGAACTCCAGTGTGGCAGCTACGCCTTCATGGACGCGGACTATGGCCGCATCCTGGACAAGGACGGCCACCGTATCGACCAGGGCGAATGGGAGAACGCTTTGTTCATCCTGACGTCGGTGATGAGCCACGCCAAGCCCGACAAGGCCATCGTGGATGCCGGCCTGAAAGCGCAGTCGGTGGACTCTGGCCTGCCGGTGGTCTTTGGCCGGACGGACGTGAAATACGTCAAGTGCAGCGACGAACACGGCGTAGTCGAAGACCCGGCGGGTGTGCTCCAGGTCAACGACAAGCTGAAGCTGGTCCCCGGTCACTGCGACCCGACCTGCAACGTGCATGACTGGTACGTCGGCGTCCGGAACGGCAAGGTCGAGGTCGTCTGGCCGGTCTCGGCGCGGGGCAAGGCCTACTGAGCCTGCGCCCGGCTTCCGCGTCGGAGCCTCCGGCGGGAGTATTTCTGTAAAGAGCAAATCAGGGCGAGTGTCCCTGGGAAGGCCGCCATGTTGATCGTCCCCGAGGCTTTGATCGCCTCGCTCGTCACCCCCGAAGATGCCTTCCGCGCGGTCGAGGCTTGTTTTGCCGCAATGGCTCGGGGGGATGCCTACAACTTCCCCGTGGTGCGCGAGGCGCTGGGCGAGGGGCGGCAGTATGGGTTCAAATCGGGTCTCGACCGCGCGGGCGGGCAGCTGGGGGTCAAGGCCGGGGGGTATTTCCCGGGCAACGCGGCCAAGGGGCTGATCAACCACCAGTCCTCGGTCTTCCTGTTTGACCCCGACACCGGGCGGCCCGTCGCCATGGTCGGGGGGAACCTGCTGACAGCGCTGCGGACGGCAGCGGCTTCGGCCATTGCCATCGACCGTTTGGCGCGGCCAGAGGCCGAGGTGCTGGGCATCGTTGGAGCCGGACATCAAGCCGGGTTCCAGCTGCGCGCGGCGGCGCGGGCCCGGCGGTTCCGCCGGGTGATCGCGTGGAACCTGCATCCAGAGATGCTGCCGAAACTTGGGGCGGTCGCGGCAGAGCTTGGCCTGTCGTTCGAAGCCGTGCCGCTGGAGCGGATGCGCGAGGCCGAGGTGATCGTGACCATTACCTCGTCCCCTGCGGCCAGCCTGATGGCGGCGCATGTCGCGCCCGGCACGCATCTGTCCTGCATGGGGACCGACACCAAGGGCAAGCAGGAAGTGGAGCCCGCGCTGGTGGCAGCGGCCTCGGTCTTCACCGATGAGGTGGCGCAGTCCATCTCGATCGGCGAGACGCAACATGCCGTGGGCGCGGGCCTGCTGGAGGCAACCGCCATTGTGCCCTTGGGCGAGGTGCTGATCGGCAGGCATCCGGGGCGGCGCAGCGCGGACGAGATCACGCTCTACGACGGGACGGGTGTCGGGCTGCAGGATCTGGCGGTCGCGGCGGTTGCCGTGGCCCGGGCGCGTGAGCGGGGTTTGGGGATCGAGGTCGGGGTCTGAGGCTTTGCCGGACGGCGGCGAGACACTGACTGGATAGGTTTCCCCTGAGGATTTCTCGATTGTCAGACGGTGCTGGGAGAGGCATCTGTTCGGGAATGACCGACCTTTCTCACCTAGCCTTGGGCGGCGCGGTTTTTGCTGTGCGCGTCACGCCGAACGCACGGCGGGCGGGGATCGATCTGGTGGACGATGTGATCCGGATCGCCGTGACCGAAACGCCCGAAGCGGGACGCGCGACAGAGGCCGCCCGTGCGAGCCTCGCCAAGGCTCTGGGCGTGGCAAAGACGCGGCTAAGCCTTGTCCGTGGGGCGACCTCGCGCGACAAGCTGTTTCGACTGGATTAGGCAGGATGACGAAGGGCCGCAAATGCCCCGGACACCCTGTCGCGTCAACGCATCGCCCTACCGCGCGCGGACGCCAATGCGCAGGGCTTTGGCCCGGGTTTCGCGCTGCGCGACGAGCCAGGAGGCAAGATCTTCCACCGGCATGGGTTTGGCGATGACGAAGCCCTGCACGTGACCACAGCCAAGCTGCGCGAGAAGCGCGTGTTCGGCCGGGGTCTCCACGCCTTCGGCCAGAGTTTCCAGGCCAAGACGTTCGGCCAGGGACAGGATCGCAGTCACCAGATTCTGCTGGTCGCGGTTCTGGTCGACATCGCGGATGAAGCTGCGGTCGATCTTCAGCCGGTTCAGCGCAAAGCGGCGGATTGCGGTGATCGAGGCATGCCCGGTGCCGAAGTCATCAAGGTCGACAGCGCAGCCCATCGTGGCAATCCGGCCGATGTTGGAGGCGATGATGTCCTCACCGTCGCCCGCAACTACCGATTCCAGCACTTCGACCGTCAGCCGGGAGGGCGCGAGGCCGAAGCGGTCGAGCGTCCAGCCCAGCCGTTCGGGAAGCTGAGGATCACGCAGGTCCTGCGCCGAGAAATTGACCGCCACGGTCGGGATGCGCAGGCCCTTGCGGTCGAACTCGGCCAAAGCGGCAAGCGACTGGGTCAGCATGGTCTGGCTCAGAAGCTCCATCAATTCAGAGCCTTCGAGGGCGGGAAGGAAGGCGCCGGGGGCAAGGCATCCCCGGTCGGGATGGTGCCAACGCACCAGCGCCTCGATCCCCGTCACCTCACCGCTGTCGGTCGAGATCTGCGGCTGGAACCAGGCCCGAATTTCGCCCCGGTCGACTGCGGCGGCAAATCCGGCGCGCAGCGCGTCCCGGTCGGCCCGCGCGCGGGCGAGGTCGGCGGAATAGCCACGGATGGCGCCGGGACGGCACCCTGCGGCTTCGTCCCCCGCGACTTGTGCGGCATCCAGCAGGGCCCGACCCGAGGGCTGCATCAGCTGCTGCGCGTGGCAGAACCCGATGGAACAGGTTGTCTGCACCATCCCCGTCGCTAGCGTAACGGGCTGTTGTGCCACAAGCTGCAGTCGGGCTGCGATCCGAACCATGATTTCAAGATCCAGCCGGGGTGAAGGGCCGAGCGCCACCGCAAGGCTGCCATCTTCCAGCGCGTAAAGCAGATCGCCCGGTCGTAAAGCGCCGCGCAGGCGGGCAACGCAGGTGGCAAGCACCTCGCTTTGGCGGGCGCGGCCAAGGCGGTCGCAAAGCTGGGCCGCGTCATCGAACTGGATGACGATGCAACCCGTCGCCCCGCCATTTGCCTTGACCTCGGCCAGCGTCGCATCCAGCCGCGTGATCACCTGATCGGACATCGCGCCGAGGGGAGCAGGCGACCGGTGCCGCCCAAGGGCCAGCACCAAGACCGGCAAGGCCACCGCGAAGGCTGCAAGCGCGATTTCCCCCCCGACCCAGAAGGCAGAAAGCGCCACAAGCGGCGCAAGAGCGAGGAAATGCCAGGGATGGTTCGCCAGCTGCCGCAGCGCGAATGTCATGCAAGGTGCCCCCGTTCTGGCGGGCAAATCACCCGCGGATCGGGG
>JBKDYO010000228.1:0-29440 GCA_046305855.1 Paracoccaceae bacterium | reverse complement strand
GTTCAAACTGATGCTGGCGCAACTGAACCCGACTGTGGGCGCGATTGCGGCCAACGTGGCGCGGGCCAAGGCAGCCTGGGAGGCGGGCCGCGCCGCCGGGGCGGACATGGTTGCGCTGACCGAGATGTTCGTGACCGGCTATCAGACCCAGGACCTGATCCTGAAACCCGCCTTTGTCAGCGCGGCCATTGCGGCGGTCGAGGCGCTTGCCAGCGACTGTGCCGAGGGACCTGCGCTCGGGATCGGCGGGCCGGTGCGGCAGAGCGGCAAGCTTTACAACGGCTATTACGTGTTGGACGGCGGCAAGGTGCATGCCCGGGTCCTGAAGCACCACCTGCCGAACGACGCGGTTTTCGATGAAAAGCGGGTGTTTGCCTCGGCTGACGTGCATGGGCCTTACGTGGTCAAGGGCGTGCGCATCGGGACGCCCATCTGCGAGGACGCCTGGCATCCGGATGTGGCCGAGACTCTGGCCGAGACGGGGGCGGAGATCCTCTTGATCCCCAATGGCTCACCCTACCACCGGGGCAAGCCGAACCTGCGGCTGAACCTGATGGTAAGCCGGGTGGTGGAGACGGGGCTGCCGCTGGTCTATCTGAACATGGTCGGCGGGCAGGACGACCAGGTGTTCGACGGCTCCAGCATGGTGCTGAACCCCGGCGGGCGGTTGATGGCGCAGCTGCCGCAGTTCGATGAGACCGAGGTGATGGTGACCTTCCGGCGGGGCGCGGAGGGCTGGGAGGCCGACCAGGGAGTGATCCACGAGATCCCGCCGATTGGTGAGGCCGATTACCGGGCCTGCGTGATGGCCACGGGCGACTACATGCGGAAATGCGGGTTCAAGAAGGCGCTGCTGGGTCTGTCGGGCGGGATCGACAGCGCGATTGTCGCAGCGATGGCGGTGGATGCGCTGGGGCCTGAGAACGTGCGCTGCGTGATGCTCCCGTCCGAGTTCACCAGCCAGCAGTCGCTGGACCTCGCGACGGCGGCGGCGACGGCCTTGGGCTGCCGTTATGACACGGTGCCAATCACCGGCGCGCAAGGTGCGGTGGGCGAGGCGCTGGCTCCCCTATTCGCTGGGACCGAGGCCGGGATCACCGAGGAAAACATCCAGTCCCGCCTGCGGGGCGTCATGCTGATGGCGCTGTCGAACAAGTTCGGCGAGATGCTTCTGACCACCGGCAACAAGTCGGAAATGGCGGTGGGCTACTGCACCATCTACGGCGACATGAACGGCGGCTACAACCCGGTCAAGGACATGTACAAGACCCGCATGTTCCTGACGGCCCGCTGGCGGAACGAGAACCATCGCGCGTGGATGAAGGGCCCTCCGGGCGAGGTCATCCCCGAGGCGATCATCGCGCGGCCGCCCTCGGCCGAGCTGCGTGCGAACCAGCGCGACGACGACAGCCTGCCGCCGTACGAGGTGCTGGATGTGATCCTGGAATGCCTCGTGGAAAAGGAGATGGCGGTCGCGGACATCGTGGCCCTGGGCTTTGACCGGGCCGTGGTGAAGAAGGTGGAGCACCTTCTGTACCTCGCCGAATACAAACGGTTCCAGTCCGCGCCGGGCGTCCGGCTGACACAGAAAGCCTTCTGGCTAGATCGCCGCTATCCAATCGTGAACCGCTGGCGCGATGACGGCTGAGATCGTCGTCGTCAATTTCTACGCGCTCCGCGACCCCGAGGCCTTCGACCGCGCGGTGAAGCTTCTGGTCGCACGCGTGCGGCTGTCAGGGCATGCGGGGGTGCGAAGCTACCGCTTTTTCGGGTCGGGTCCGAAGGAACGGCGGCTGGTGGCGATCTATGAAGACCCTGCGGCCTGGGTCGGGCATCACGACCTGATCATGCCCTGGACCGAGATGGTTGCCCTGCGCGCTGCGGCCCGACTGGCGCGGACCGATCTCTACGGCCCGCTGACCCCGCCGATGCGCGATTGGGTGGACCAGATGGGGCTTGGCAAGAAACTCCGCCATCAGGGCGAGGCGATTGCCGGGTTTCGGCGCTGACGCGGGGCAGAGGCAGTTTGCCAGCCCGGCCGGTCACTCCGGGAAATGGCGGGCGACAAGCTGGGTCAGCTTGCGGTGCAGCGGCAGGGTCCGGTGGCGGATGTGGATCGCGGCAAAGACCGGCTGGCGCAGATCGGGCGCATCGGTCACAGCCATGAAGCGGCCCCCGGCGATCAGCTCCTCCGAGGTCTTTTCCAGCACATAGCCCGAGCCCCCCATCGCGGTCAGGAGTGACACGACAGACCCCGACTGCCCGACCGAGACGGGCGAGGTCGCAAGCTCGGGCGTCAGCTGGCGGTGCATCTCTTCGAAGGCGGGCGAGAAATGCGCGAAGACGAAGCGTGAGGGTGCGACCTCGGCCAGATGCTGCGTGTCGGTCGAGACCATGCGGTAGGTGACATCGCCCACGCTTTCAAAATGCAGGTCGGGGTGGGGTTTGGGGCTGAACATCACCGCGAAGTCGAGGATGCCGGTCAAGAGGTCAGCGCACATCTGGTTGGAATAATCCGGTTCGATGTAGAAGACGGTCTCGGGTAGGGCGGCGCGAAACTCGGCCACCCAATCGCCCAGATAGACCGCCGCTAGGTCGTTCTGGATGCCAAGCCGCAAAAGCTGTGCTGCCCCCTGCGGGATCTGGATACGGCGCTTGGCCTCGTTCCATTCGTGGCGCAGCGCGCGGGCGTGGGGTTCGAAGCGCTTGCCTTCCGGCGTGAGGTCGGTGCCTGCGCGCGACCGGTCGAAGAGGCGCTGGCCGACGGCCTGTTCAAGCGCGGTGACGCGGGCCGAGACGGTGGACTGGGTGATCCGCAGCCGGTCCGCCGTGCGGTGAAAGCTGCGGGTCTCGGCAAGGTCGAGGAAGGTGTCGAGAAGGTCGATCTGCATTTTGTGCCGCTGTGCTTGTGGCTGGCCCCGGGGGCGCGTCGCCCCCCCGGACCCCCAGAGGATACTTTGGGAAGAGAAAGGCTCTTGATCGGGTTTGTCGATCAATACCCCGGTTCCCGCCGAATTGAAAGCGGACGCATTGCGGCGGATAGTGTGGCGCGGAATGGGGAGGCGGCGATGGCGGAATTTGCTTCGGCTCGGGTGGTGATCATTGGCGGGGGCGCTGTTGGGGCCTCGGCACTCTATCACCTGGCGAAGGCGGGCTGGACCGACTGCCTGCTGCTGGAAAAGAACGAGCTGACGGCCGGATCGACCTGGCACGCGGCGGGGAACGTGCCGACGTTTTCGTCCAGCTGGTCGATCATGAACATGCAGCGCTATTCGGCGAGCCTTTATCGGGGCCTGGGCGAGGACGTCGGCTATCCGATGAACTACCACGTCACCGGGTCGGTCCGGCTGGGCCACAGTGACGAACGCCTGCTGGAGTTCAAGAAGGTGGTCGGCATGGGTCGTTATCAGGGCATGGATCTGACCATCCTTGCCCCGGACGAGATCCGCAGCCGCTATCCGTTTCTGGAAACGCATGATCTGAAGGGCGCGCTGTATGACCCCTATGACGGCGACATCGACCCGGCACAGCTGACGCAGGCGCTGGCGACGGGCGCGCGGAAGCTTGGCGCGCGGATCGAACGCTTCTGCCCGGTGACCGCCGCCCGCTGGACCGGCAGCGAATGGATCCTTTCTACCCCCAAGGGCGAAGTCCGCGCCGAATACGTGGTGAACGCAGGCGGGTACTATGCCGCGCAAGTGGGCGCGATGTTCGGCCGCCGGGTGCCGATGATGGTGATGAGCCATCAGTACATGCTGTTCGACACGATCCCGGAACTCGAGGCCTGGTCGAAGGAAGTCGGCCACAAGCTGCCGCTCCTGCGCGACGTCGACAGCTCGTACTACCTGCGGCAGGAGAAGATGGGCTTCAACCTCGGCCCCTACGAGAACCCCTGCCGCGCGCATTGGGCAACGCCGGACGACCCGATGCCCGAGGATTTCAGCTTCCAGCTGTTCCCGGACGATCTGGAACGGCTGGAGTGGCACATCAACGACGCGATGGCGCGCGTGCCCCTGCTGGCGCAGGCGAACCTGACCAAGGTGATCAACGGCCCGATCCCCTATACCCCCGATGGCAACCCGCTGATCGGCCCGATGCCGGGCGTCCCGAACGCCTTCGAGGCTTGCGTCTTCACCTTCGGAATCTGTCAGGCCGGCGGCGCGGGCAAGGTGCTGGCGGAATGGATGACCGAAGGGGCCACGGAGTGGGACATGTGGTCCTGCGACCCGCGCCGGTTCACGGGGTGGGAGGATCAGGACTACTGCGTGAAGAAGGGGCTGGAGGTTTACGGCCACGAATACGCGATGCACATGCCGCACCACGCCTGGCCGGAAGGCCGGATGAAGCGGCTGTCGGCCGTGCATGACCGGACCGCAGCCCTGGGCGCGCAGTTCGGGCCCTACAACGGCTATGAGCGGGCACTTTGGTATGCGCGGCCGGGCGACGACACCTCGGCAGATGCGCAGCGGACCTGGGCGCGCAAGGGGCCATGGTTTGGGGCGGTGCAGGCCGAATGCGAAGCCGTGCGCGACGCCTGCGGCATCCTTGACCTGCCGGGGTTCAGCCGGTTCCGCCTGACCGGTGCCGGGGCCGCCGACTGGTTGTCCCGCCAGATCACCGGCAAGCTGCCGAACATCGGCCGTCTGGGTCTTGCCTATTTCGCCGATGACAAGGGCCGGATCGTGACCGAGATGTCGGTCGCCCGGATTGGCGAGGACGAGATCCTTCTTATCACTGCAGCCACCGCGCAACTGCATGACCGGGGCTGGCTGGAGCGCCACTTGGCACCGGGCCTGTCGCTGACGGATGAAAGCGCCGACTGGTCCTGCCATATCCTGACCGGCCCCAAGGCGCGCGACGTGCTGGCCGCTACGGGCACCGATGCTGACCTGACGAAGGGCTGGCTGACGCATCAAAGCGCCCGCATCGCAGGGCGTGATGTGAAACTGATGCGCGTCTCCTTTGCGGGCGAGCTTGGCTGGGAAATCCACACGAAACTGGCCGACACGCCTGCGGTCTGGGATGCGGTGATGGCCGCGGGCGCGCCCATTGGCCTGAAGCCTTTCGGCATGTTCGCGCTGAACGCGCTGCGGGTCGAAAAAGGCTACCGCACCTGGAAGGGCGATCTCTCCACCGATTACACGATCCTGCAGGGCGGGCTGGAGCGGTTCGTCGACTGGGCAAAGCCCGAGTTCCGTGGCAAATCCGCCCTTGCGGCGGAAAAGCAGCGGGGCGTGACCAAGCGCTTTGCCACGCTGGTCATCCAGACGGCAGAGCATGATCCGCCCTATATGGCGACCATCTGGCACAAGGGTCAGGTTGTGGGCGAGCTGACCTCGGGCTACTGGGGCCACCGCGTCAACGCCTGCATCGGGCTTGGCATGCTGAAGGCCGAGCTCAACCAGCCGGGGCAAGCGGTCGAGGTCGAGATTTTCGGCACGCTTTACCCCGCGACTGTCCAGGCGGACGAGCCGCTTTGGGACGCCGCCAACGCCCGTATCCGCGCATGACGGCGGTGCCCGCCACCATGTCGGGCGTGCAGCTTGCGGGTCATGGCGGGCCGGAAATGCTCGTCTGGCGCGATGATATTCCCGTGCCGCGTCCCGGGGCTGGCGAAGTGCTGGTCAAAGTGCTGGCGGCGGGCGTCAACATGACCGACATCAACACCCGGCTTGGCTGGTACGGCGGCGAGGGCCGTGCCGCCGGTTGGGCGGGTGAACTCGCGTTCCCGCGCATCCAGGGCGCGGACCTTTGCGGGCGGATCGTGGCCTTGGGGCAGGGGGTGGACGGGCTGCCGCTTGGCGCCCGCGTTATCTGCCCGACGAACCAGCACGAACCGACGGCCGAGAACCCGATCCACTTCGTCTCGATCGGGTCCGAGTTCGACGGGGCCTTCGCGCAATACTGCCTGATCAAAGCCCAGCATCTGCACGATGTCACCGCCTCGCCGCTGTCGGATATCGAGATCGGCGCCATGCCCTGTGCCTATGGCACGGCGCACAATCTTCTGACCCGTGCCGGCGTTGCCGTGGGCGAGCGGGTTCTGGTGACCGGGGCTTCTGGGGGCGTTGGGCTGGCGGCGGTTCAACTGGCGCTTCTGCGCGGGGCCGAGGTCACCGCGCAATGCAGTCTGTCGAAGTCCGCGCCCCTGCGGGCCATCGGTGCCGCGATCCTGCCGCGTGATGCCACGCCACGCGCCCAAAGCTTTGACGTGGTGATCGACATCGTTGGCGGCGAGGGGTTTCAGGATCGGCTCGACGCCCTGCGCCCGGGTGGGCGGTATGCCACCAGCGGTGCAGTCGGCGGCCCGATGGTGAAGGGTGACCTGCGCCGGATCTACCTGAACGACCTCACGATCCACGGGGCCACCCACCAGCCGCGCGAGGTGTTCGCGGGGCTGGTCACCATCATCAACACCGCCCGCATCCGGCCTGTCGTGTCGAAGACCTACCCCATGCGCGACATTGCCTTGGCGCAGGCCGATCTTGCCGCCGGGCGCTATCCTGGCAAACTTGTTCTCGTCCCATCGGAGCCCGCCCCATGACGATCCCCTCAAACGCCCGCGCCGTCGTCATCGGTGGTGGCATCTCGGGCTGCTCCGTTGCCTATCACCTCGCCAAGGCGGGCTGGACCGACGTCGTGCTGCTGGAACGCCGCAAGCTGACCTCGGGCACCACCTGGCATGCCGCAGGGTTGATCGGCCAGCTGCGCGGCTCGGCCAACATGACGCGGCTGGCGAAGTATTCGGCGGATCTCTACCGCGGGCTCGAGGCCGAGACGGGCGTGGCCACCGGCATGAAGCAGGTCGGCTCAATCTCCGTGGCGCTGACGAAGGAACGGCATGAAGAGCTTCTGCGGCAGGCCACTGTCGCACGCATCTTCGACGTCGAAGTCCATGAAATCTCGCCCGCCGAAGCCAAGGCAAAGTATCCGCACCTGAACATCGACGGCGTGGTCGGCGCGGTTGCCCTGCCGCTGGATGGCCAGTGCGACCCCGCCAACATCGCGATGGCGCTGGCCAAGGGTGCGCGGATGAAGGGCGCACAGATCCACGAGATGACCACGGTCACCCGCATCACCACGGCGAACGGCCGGGTCACGGGCGTGGATTACGAGACCGCCGAAGGCACGGGGCATATCGCCGCCGATGTCGTCGTCAACTGCGGCGGCATGTGGGGCCGCGACCTTGCCGCGCAGAACGGCGTCACGCTGCCCTTGCACGCTTGCGAGCATTTCTACCTGATCACCGAACCCGTCGCCGGGATCGATCTCAACTTGCCGGTTCTGCGCGTGCCGGACGAATGCGCCTATTACAAGCAGGACGCGGGCAAGATGATGCTCGGCGCGTTCGAGCCGGTGGCGAAACCCTGGGGCATGACTGGCATCCGCAAGGATTTCGAGTTCGACACCTTGCCCGAGGACTGGGACCACTTCATGCCCATCCTCGAAATGGCCACCAACCGGATGCCGCTGTTCCAGACTGCGGGCATCCACACTTTCTTCAATGGCCCGGAAAGCTTTACCCCCGATGACCGGTATTACCTTGGCGAAGCGCCCGAGGCGAAAGGCTACTGGATCGCGGCTGGCTACAACTCCATCGGCATCGTCTCTTCGGGCGGGGCCGGGCAGGCGCTGGCACACTGGATCACCGAAGGCGAGCCGCCCTTCGACCTTTGGGAAGTCGACATCCGCCGCGCCCAGCCGTTCCAGAAGAACCGCCGCTATCTGAAGGAACGCGTGACCGAGACGCTCGGCCTGCTTTACGCCGACCATTTCCCCTATCGGCAGGTTGTGACGGCCCGCGGCGTCCGCCGCTCGCCGATCCATGAGCATTTGAAGGCCCGTGGTGCGGTTTTCGGCGAGGTCGCAGGCTGGGAACGCGCCAACTGGTTCGCGAATGAGGGGCAAGAGCGGGAATACCGCTATTCCTGGAAGCGGCAGAACTGGTTCGACAACCAGAAGGCCGAGCATATGGCAGTGCGGGAAGCCGCAGGCTTGTTCGACATGACCAGCTTCGGCAAGATCCGGATCGAGGGCCGCGATGCCTGCGCCTATCTGAACCGGATCTCTTCGGCGCAGATGGACGTGGCCCCGGGTCGCATCGTCTATACCATGTTCCTCAACGAACGCGGGGGGATAGAGGCCGATCTTACCGTGACGCGCCTGTCCGACACCGCCTATCTGGCTGTCGTCCCCGGGGCCACGCTGCAACGCAACCTCGCCTGGATGCGCGCCCATGTCGGCGACGACTTCGCTGTCATCACCGATGTCACCGCGGCCGAGTCCGTCCTCTGCCTCATGGGCCCGCAGTCGCGCGATGTCTTGGCCAAAGTCTCGCCCAACGACTTCAGCAATGCCGCCCATCCCTTTGGCATGGCTAAGGAAATCGAGATCGGCATGGGCCTCGCCCGCGCGCACCGGGTGACCTATGTCGGCGAGCTTGGCTGGGAGCTTTACGTCTCCGCCGACCAGACCGCCCATGTTTTCGAGGCCCTGATGGAGGCCCAACCGGACCTGAAACTCTGCGGCCTCCACACGCTGGACAGCTGCCGGATCGAGAAGGCCTACCGCCACTGGGGCCATGACATCACGGATGAGGATCACGTGCTGGAAGCGGGCCTTGGTTTCACCGTCAGCCGCAAAAAGCCCGTCTTCATCGGCCGCGACGCCACCTTGCGCAAGGACGACGCAGGCCTTGACCGCAAGATGCTCCAGTTCCGCCTCAAGGACCCCGAGCCGCTTCTCTTCCACAACGAAGCCATTGTCCGCGATGGGAAAATCGTCGGCCCGGTGACCTCGGGCAACTACGGCCACTTCCTCGGTGGGGCCATCGGCATGGGCTATGTCCCGGCAAAGGGCCAGACCGACGACGACATCCTCGGCTCCACCTACGAGATCGAGGTTGCGGGCCAGCGCCATGCAGCCATCGCGTCGCTTGCCCCGATGTACGACCCGAAATCCGAACGGGTGCGCGCATGACGCTTGCGGCCCGTCATCAGGCCTTCCACGACCTGCACCAAGCGGGCTGCTTCGTCATCCCGAACCCATGGGACCGGGGGTCTGCGCAGATGATGGCCGCCCTTGGCGCGAAGGCCCTGGCGACATCTTCTGCCGCCCACGCCTTCACGCTGGGCCGCCCGGACCTTGGCGGCGTCACTCGTGACGAGGCCTTGGCCCATGCCCAGGACCTGATCGCCGCGACCAGCCTTCCCGTGTCGGGTGATTTCGAGAACGGCTTCGGCGACAGCCCCGACGATGTGGCCGAAACTGTCCGCCTCTCTGCCGAAGCCGGTCTGTCGGGCATCTCGGTCGAGGACACGCAGATGACTGCCGGAAACCCGCCCTACGCTTTCGATCTTGCCGTCGAACGCATCAAGGCCGGGGTCGCGGCCGCCCGCGCCCTTAAACGACCCTTCGTCTTCTGCGCCCGCGCTGATGGCGTGATGCACGGCACCTACAACCTCGCCGAAGGCATCCGCCACCTGCAAGCCTATGAAAAGGCTGGGGCTGACCTGCTGTACATCCCGGTGCCACCGGGCCGGGCGGAGCTGGCGCAGATCCTTGCGTCGGTCAGCAAGCCGGTGAACGCCCTGGCCGCCGGGCCACTGAAGCAGCTGACCGTGGCCGACCTCGCAGCCATGGGCGTCCGCCGCATCTCGACTGGCAGCCAGATCGCCCGCCTCACCCATGCCGCCATCCGCGACGCCACCGTGGCCATGCTTGACAAGGGCTCCTTCGCCCCTCTCGCCGGGACCGCCAATGGCGACGACATCGACGCACTTCTCCTCAAGGGATCAGCCAAATGACCGATGACCTCAGCCTCTTGGGCGATATTTGCGAACCCGCTCGCGCCCGCCGATCCGGTGGACGGCAGGCCCGCGTGGCGATGCGGGCTGCCCCGTTGGCCGATGACGTGAAACCGGTCCGCGCCGGGATGCCGGGCGGGCAGTACAAGCCGCTCAGCGAAACCAGCGTGCAGCAGATCCACGCCGCCGCCTTGGACGCGCTGGAACAGATCGGCCTTTCCCAGGCCCCGCCCTCTGGCGTCAAGCTGCTGACCGAGGCAGGCGCGATCCTTGGCGATGACGGCCGCATCCGCTTTCCCCGCGCTTTGGTCGAGGACATGCTGAACATCGCGGCCCGCGACATCACGCTGCACGCCCGCGACCCGAAACACGACCTGCACCTGACCGGGACCAACGTCCACTACGGCACGGCAGGGGCTGCGGTCCATATCGTCGACCCGGTCACGCTGGACTACCGGGAATCCACCGCGCAGGACCTGTATGATGCCGCGCGCCTCGTGGACAACCTCGACAACATCCACTTCTACCAGCGGACCATGGTCTGCCGCGACGTGGTCGACAACAAGGAGATGGACCTCAACACGCTTTACGGCAGCCTTGCCGGAACGGTGAAACACGTCGGCACCTCGTTTTCGGACCCTTCCCATGTCGCGGACTGCTTCGACATGCTGCACATGGTTGCGGGCGGCGAGGAGAAGTGGCTGGAACGGCCGTTCGTCAGCAATTCCAATTGCTTCGTCGTGCCGCCGATGAAGTTTGCCGAAGAATCCTGCATCACGATGGAGGATTGTATCCGCCGCGGGATGCCCATGCTTCTGCTGTCCGCAGGGCAGGCGGGAGCAACCGCCCCGGCGCCCATCGCCCTTACGATCGTGCAGGCCGTGGCCGAATGCCTAGCGGGCGTGGTCTACGTCAACGCGATCAAGCCCGGCGCGCCCGCGATCTTCGGGACCTGGCCCTTTGTTTCCGATCTGAGAACAGGCGCCATGTCGGGTGGCTCGGCGGAACAGGCGCTGCTGACCGCCGGCTGCGCCCAGATGCACCGGTTCTACAACCTTCCCGGCGGGGCGGCCTCGGGGATTTCCGACAGCAAGCTGCCGGACATGCAGGCCGGGTGGGAACAGGGGATCACCAACGCCCTTGCCGGACTTGCCGGGCTGAACATGTGCTACGAGGCCGTGGGAATGCACGCCTCGCTCCTCGGCTTCTGCCTGGAATCGCTGGTTCTGGGGGACGACCTTCTGGGGCAGGCGATGCGACTGGTGCGCGGGATCGACGTGACGCCGGATTCCACCAGCATCGAGGCAATGAAGCAGGTCTGCCTGGGCGGCCCCGGCCACTACCTCGGTTCGGACCAGACCCTGAAGCTGATGCAGACCGAATACATCTACCCCAAGACCGCCAACCGAATGTCGCCGAAGGAATGGAACGAGGCTGGAAAGCCGCTGCTTCTCGACACCGCCATCGCGCGGAAGAACGATATCCTGTCCAAGGCCGGATGCCGGGTCGACCCAGAGATCGATGTCGCGATCCGCAAGCGGTACAACATCTACTTCAAATAAGCCCGCCAAGTCACGGGAAAGAGGGACAAATGCACTACGGATACATCGGCCTCGGCAACCTTGGCGCGGCCTGCGCGGGGTGTCTTGTGAAGGATGGCTTCAAGGTCACGGTCTATGACCTGAACCCGAAACTGGCCGAACCGCTGGTCGCCATGGGCGCGGTGCTGGCAAGTTCCGCGGAAGAGCTTGCGGCCTCGGTCGATCACGTCATCACCTGCCTGCCGTCGCCCGCCGTGTCCGAACGGGTTCTGCGCAACATCCTGCCACGGATGAAGGCGGGGGCAAGCTGGGTGGAAATGTCCACGCTGGGCCGGGACGAGGTGCTGAAACTGGCCGCCGTCGCTGCCGAAAGCGGCGTGCGGATGATGGAACTGCCCGTCACCGGGGGCGTGCATCTGGCCTATCAGGGCAAGATCACCATGCTCGCCGGGGGGGACAAGGATCTCTATGATCTGCATTACAAGGCGATGCAGGCGATGGGGGACCGGATCTTCCACATGGGGCCTCTGGGATCGTCCTGCATCATCAAGGTCATCACCAACATGCTGGCCTTCATCCACCTCAAGGCCACGTCCGAGGCCCTGATGCTGGCCAAGCGCGGGGGCCTTGATCTGGGGCAGGCCTGGCACGCGATTGCAGCCAGTTCTGGAAACAGTTTCGTCCATGAGACTGAGGGTGCGCTGATCCTGAACGGGTCGTACGACATCGCCTTCAACATCGATCTGGCCCTGAAGGACCTCGGCTTTGCGCTTGGCTTCGGCAAGGAATTCGGTGTGCCATTGGATCTCGCCTCGATGACCAACCAGACCTACATCGCCGCCAAAGCAGCCTATGGCGGCGAGGCTCAGTCGCCGATGATCGCGAAGCTTCTCGAGGATCTGCTCGACACCGACCTGCGGGCCCCGGGCTTTCCCGCACGGCTGGAGTGAGGCTTGAGGGGGCTACGGACAGGGGTTAAGGTTCCGTAAACGCCCGCGCCCAAGTGATTGATTTCACAGCGGGTCCAGCTTTTGTCCACTGTGGACAGTTTGGGAGCCGCCATGACCACCGAGACCGACGCCCGCATCGCCCGCCTTCTCCATCACCGGAAGGCGGGCCTTTCCCTGGGCGAGCCGGTCGTCCCGCCGATCTCGGTCGCGACCACCTTCCACCTGCCGCAGGCGCAGGGGGCGGCGCACTACTACGGACGCTCCGGCCAGCCGACCTGGGACGCGGTCGAGGCGCAGCTGTCGATCCTTGAAGCCGCGGAAGTGGTCTCTTTCCCCTCCGGCATGGCGGCGATCACGGCGGCGCTGGTGTGCTGCCTGAAGGCCGGGGCCAAGGTGATGATCCCCTCCGACGGCTACTACGTGACCCGCCTCCTCGGCCGCGACCTCCTACAGGTCTACGGGGTGGAAGTGGTGCAGGTCCCGACGCTGGAAATGGAGACGGCCGACTTCACCGGCTTCCAGGTGATCTACATCGAGACGCCGTCGAACCCCGGCCTCGACACCGTCGACATCGCAGCACTGGCAAAGAAGGCCCACGCCGCCAGGGCGCTCTTGATCGCCGACAACACCACGATGACGCCGCTCCTCCAGCGCCCGCTGGACCTTGGGGCGGACCTTGTGGTCGCTGCCGACACCAAGGCCCCCGCGGGGCATTCCGATGCTCTGTTCGGCCATGTCGCGGGGCGCGACGCGAACCTGATGGCCCGGGTACGGGAATGGCGGCGGCAATCGGGGTCCGTCCCCGGCCCGTTCGAGGCCTATCTGGTGCACCGGGGGCTGGAAACGCTGGAGGTCCGCCTCAGCCGCATGTGCGCCAGCGCCGCCGTGATCGCCGAGCGGCTGGCGGCGCACCCGAAGGTGCGGGGGGTGCGGTATCCGGGCCTGCCGGGCGACGCCTCGCACAAGGCTATCGGCGGGCAGATGGCGAACGGGGGCTTCTTGATCGGGTTCGAACTCGCGGGCGAGGTTGAGGCCGAAGGCTTCCTCGCCCGCTGCCCGCTGATCGAGCAGGCAACCAGCTTTGGCGGCGTCCACACCGCCGCCGAGCGCCGGTCGCGCTGGGGGGATGCTGTGGCGGAGGGGTTCATCCGGCTGTCGGTCGGGGTGGAGCCGGTCGAGGTGCTGTGGTCGGCCATCGACCAAGCGCTCTGATCAGAGGCTATCGAGAATTCGCGCGGCTTCGGTCTGCAGATCGGCCAGCTTGGTTCGATCCTCGCCGGGGAAGAACCGCGCGCGGGTGGCAGTGGGCAGGCCCGCCGGTTCTGCGATGAGGACACGAGGGCCGTGCTTGGCGGTCTCGGCCTGCCAGCTGCGGGCCAGTGCCATCTGCGCGGCCTTGGTCGCCCCGTAGGCCCCGAAGAACGGCTGGCCGGCGCGCGGGTCGTCAAGGAAAAGGGCAGTGCCTGCATGGGCGCGGAGCAGCGGCTCGACCATCGGGATCAGCATGCCGGTCGCCCGCGTGTTGGTCGCCAGAGATTTCTCCCAGTCTTTCTGATCGAGGTGCCCCGCCGGGGCCAGCGGGGCTGCATGGATCGCGGCATGCACCCACAGGCCAAGGCCACCCCAGCGGTCGAAGATCGACCGGCACAGGTGCCGCATCGCGTCGTCGTTGGTCACATCCATCGGGGCCAGGGTCAAGGCACCAGCCCCCGGCAGTCCGGCGGTCTTGACCCGGTCGTCAAGCTCTTCAAGGCCGCCGACAGTCCGTGCGGCTGCCACGACATGCCAACCGCGCAGGGCGAGTTGTTCGGCGAGCGCCGATCCCAAGCCGCGCGAGGCGCCGGTGACGAGGGCAATTCTGTCTGTCATGGGGCGGTCCTCTTGGGGGCATTGCAGCCTCCGGCGGGAGTATTTTTGAAAAGGGCAAATGGCAAGGGGGTTGGGGGATCAGCCCTTGCGGCCATATCCCGCAGCCAGTTCGGCGTGGCGGGTTGCGATGATCAGGTGGAGGAGGGCATCGGGGAGCGGCGTGTCAGGGGTGAAGAGGACGCCGGATTTCGAGGTTTTGAACGGTGCGCAGTCGATCAGCGGGATGACGGTGCCGGAATGGGGGTAGAGGCCGAGGTGTTTGGCGAAAGCCGCGTAGCCCACGACCATCTTGCCATTTGGGCCGGGCTGGCGGAAGCCGGGCATGGCGTAGGACATGACTTCGAGGTGGTCGGGGAGGAGGGCCTTGAGGCGCGCGCGGAGGGCGGTCAGGGCGGCCTGCTGGTCGGCGGGGAGGGCGGCGAGATAGGCGTCGACTTCGGCGCTCATGGTCTTCAAGCCTCTCCCAGATGCGGGCGAAGATCGTGGCCGAAGGTCGCGTAGATATCGAGCAGTCGGTCGAAACTGATGCCTTGGGACTGCGTCTGTTCCAAGGCAGATCGCGTGCCCATGACAAATTGCGGTCGTTCGGAGCCGCCGACGAAGTGGATCGACAGCTGAAGGTCGATGCTGTCTGGAAAGTCCGGCAAGTCATTTGCCAGCCATCCGGAATGGATGCCGAGGTCGGTCTCTTTTTCGGTGCCAAAGGCGGTATGGTAGGCGCGGAAGGTTTCAGGCTCAACGCGCGCCCAGGGACCGAAGGCGAATTGAGCCTCAGTGTCCCGGATAGGCAGGGATAGCAGGCCGCGCAGATAGAACTGGTCGCCGATCGAACAGAAGTCCGCCATGAGGACGTCCTGCCCGACCGCTACGGTCCCGCCGTTCTTTCGGAACGAAATGTGTGGCCAGGCGTCAGGATGGTCATAGCCGACGTCAAGGACGCCTTGAACGGGTTTGCCGCAGCAGGGGCAGCGGTAGCTCGTATCGGTGAACCTTTGCCAGCGCCTGTCAGGTGCCAGCGCCATGGCTCACTCCGCCGCCTTCATCTCAAACCCTTCCTCGATCTTGTCCGAGGGGGCCACCGGGTAGTCGCCCGAGAAGCAGGCGTCGCAGAATTGCGGGGCGGCCATGTCGCGGCCCATCGCTTCGCCAGCGGCGCGGTACAGGCCGTCGAGCGACACGAACTTCAGGCTGTTGACGCCGATCCAGTCGCGCATCTCGTCCTCGGACATTGTCGCGGCGAGGAGTTTCGAGCGTTCCGGCGTGTCGACGCCGTAGAAGCAGGGCCAGGCGGTCGGGGGGGACGCGATGCGGAAGTGGACCTCTGCCGCGCCCGCCTCAAGGATCATGTCCTTGATCTTGCGGCTGGTGGTGCCGCGCACGACCGAGTCGTCGACGAGGATCACGCGCTTTCCCTTGATGAGCGCCCGGTTGACGTTCAGCTTCAACCGCACGCCCATGTTGCGGATGTGGTCGGTCGGCTCGATGAAGGTCCGGCCCATGTACTGGTTGCGGATGATTCCCATCGCGTAAGGGATGCCGCTTTCCTGGCTGTAGCCGATCGCGGCCGGGGTGCCTGAATCGGGGACCGGGCAGACGAGGTCGGCATCGACCGGGGCTTCTCGCGCGAGTTCCACGCCGATCTGGCGGCGGGTTTCATAGACAGAACGCCCGCCGATGATGCTGTCGGGGCGGGAGAAATAGACGTTCTCGAAGATGCAGAATCGGGATTTGGCGGGGGTGAAGGGGCGGGTCGATTCAACCTTGTTGCCTTCGATCACCACCATCTCGCCAGGCTCGATCTCGCGGACGAAATCGGCGCCGATGATGTCCAGGGCGCAGGTTTCCGACGACAGCGCCCAGCCGTGGTCGCCGATGCGGCCCAGGACCAGCGGGCGCACGCCCAGGGGGTCGCGCACGCCGATCAGCTTGGTGCGGGTCATGGCGACGACAGAGAACGCGCCCTCGACCCGGCGCAGCGCATCCTTGATCCGTTCGGACAGCGTTTTCTGGATCGAGCGCGCCATCAGATGGATGATGCACTCGCTGTCCGAGGAGGACTGGAAGATCGACCCGCGCTCGATCAGTTCGCGGCGCAGCGCCGCCGCGTTGGTCAGGTTGCCGTTATGCGCGATGGCGCAGCCGCCCATCGAAAACTCGCCAAAGAAGGGCTGCACGTCGCGGATCGCGGTCGCACCCTTGGACCCGGCGGTGGAATAGCGGACATGGCCGATCGACAGGGACCCGGGCAAGGTGTCCATCACCTCGGGCTTGGTGAAATTGTCGCGGACATAGCCGAAGCGACGGGCCGAGTTGAAACCGTGGTCGGGGTGGTAGCTGACGATCCCGCCTGCCTCTTGCCCCCGGTGCTGCAGCGCGTGCAGGCCAAGTGCCACGAAGTTCGACGCATCGGCCACGCCGACCACGCCGAAAATGCCGCACTCCTCCTTCAGCTTGTCGTCATCGAAGGGGTGCGTGCGGAAGGGAACCATGCGTCCGAATCCTACCTTGGGCTTAGGCCCGCTGTTTACGGCAGCGGGTCGGGGCTGTCACGCCCCGAAACGCCGGTCAGGATCACGGATTGGTGGCAGGAGCCTCGGTCGCCGGAGCTTCGGTTGCCGGGGCCTCGGGCGTGGCCTGAAGCTCTGGAGCACCGCCCGGGGCGCAGACATTGGTCAGGTCGTTGTAGCGGTCCACGATCCAGCCCGGCGCGTCCGACGGGATGTTGTCGTCGATCTGCGCCTGGAAGTTCGCGAAGACCAGCGCGGTGCGCGAGTCGTCGATCATCGGGATGGCCTGGTCCGACAGCACCCGGTCATAGACGATGAAGGCGATGGCGATCAGCAGGACCCCACGCGCCGCCCCAAACAGGAAGCCGAGCGCCTGGTCGATCCCGCCAAGGGCCGAACGCTGAACCGCGCCGGAAAAGAGCGGCGTGAACAGGGCTGCGACGATCAGGCCGATGACGAAGACACCGGCGAAGGCTGCAACGACCGACAATTCGCAGCTGTCGGACAGGAATTCGCCCACAATGGGAAGTTCCTTCACCAGAGGCTGGACGCCGGGTGCGAAGTAGTAGGCGGCGATTGCGGCACCGATCCAGCCGAGGATCGCCATCAACTCGCGGACAAGTCCCCGCGAGAAGGCGAGAATGGCCGATACGATGATGATCAGCGCGGCGGCCCCATCGACTGCGGTCAGGTTTTCCATCGGTTACGTCCCCATTCCGTTTACTTGCAAGGGCTTATCCTGCCCCGAACATTTCGCCCACAAAAGCCGTAAGGTCAGGCATCTGCCGGACCTGCAGTCCCGTGGCCCCTTCGAACTTGGAATGGCTCGGCACAGTCGCCTGTGAGAAACCAAGTTTCGAGGCCTCTTTCAATCTGTTTTCCGTCTGGCCCACTGGGCGCAAGGCCCCGGAGAGGCTGATCTCCCCGAAAAGCACCATGTCGGGCGGAATTGCCACATCTTCGCGCGCGGACAACAGCGCGCCCGCAACGGCGAGGTCTGACGCGGGTTCCGAGACGCGAAGTCCGCCCGCGACGTTCAGAAACACGTCCAGGCCCGCGAAGGGGATGCCACAGCGCGCCTCAAGGACCGCAAGGATGGTGGACACCCGCCCGCCATCAAGGCCCACGACTGTGCGGCGCGGGCTGGCGAGGGTCGAGGGCGCGACTAGGGCCTGGATCTCGGTAAGGACCGGCCTTGTACCCTCGATGCCGGCAAAGACGGCCGATCCGGGGGCGGGCTGGTCGCGGTTGGCCAGGAAAAGGGCCGAGGGGTTCGGCACTTCGGCGAGGCCGCCGCCGGTCATTTCGAACACGCCGATCTCGTCCGCCGGGCCAAAGCGGTTCTTCACCGCGCGCAGGATGCGGAACTGGTGGCCACGCTCGCCCTCGAAGTAAAGGACGGTGTCGACCATATGCTCGACCACCCTTGGCCCGGCGATCTGGCCGTCCTTGGTGACATGGCCGACAAGGATCACGGCAACACCTTTGCGCTTGGCAAAGGTGACCAGTTCATGCGCGGCGGCGCGGACCTGGGAGACCGAGCCGGGGGCGGCCTCGACGCTGTCGAGCCACATGGTCTGGATCGAGTCGATGATCGCGAGCGCCGGGCGTTCGGCGTCCAGCGTCGTCAGGATGTCGCGGAGGTTGGTCTCCGCGCCAAGGTGGACAATGGCATCCGTCAGGCCAAGGCGCTGCGCGCGCATCCGGACCTGGGCCGACGCTTCTTCGCCAGAGATATACAGGCATTTCAGACCCTTGCGGGCGAAACTTGCGGCGGCCTGCAGAAGGAGCGTGGACTTGCCGATCCCCGGATCGCCGCCCACAAGAACGGCCGAGGCCGGGACCAGCCCGCCGCCAAGGACGCGGTCAAGCTCGTCGATGCCCGAGGACGCACGGACGGGCGGGGCTTCTTCTGTGGCCAGGTCAGTGAGCGGAATTGGTCGGCCCTTGGCCCCGAGGGACTTCGGGCCGGTGGACAGTGGCGCCTCTTCGACGATGGTGTTCCACCCACCGCAAGCATCGCATTTGCCGGCCCATTTACGATAGGCGGCACCGCAGACAGTGCAGGTAAAGGCAGCAATCTGTTTCATCGCGGGCGACAGTGGCCCGACTTTTGGGCAGTATCAAGGCGATACGGCGACAAGAATGTTAACGAAACCCCTTGCAAAAGGCCCTGAGGTTGGAATTCGGGCCACACGCCGGTCAGGCAGTCGGTTTCGATTTCCAGGACACCAGGATCGACATCAGGATGCAGCCGGTGAAGAGATAAAGCCCCCAGGCGGTCTCGATCGTCACGTAGCCCGCCCCCTTCACGATCACGATGTAAAGCGCGATCAGGAAGACGTCGGCCATGGCGAGCTTGCCAAGGATCTCCAGCGCCGGAAGCGTGCGGGGGCTGAGGAGGTTCCAGTGCAGGAGGGCGAGGCCGATGGTTTTGGCATAGGGCGCGAAGATCGCAAGGAAGGTTACCGCCAGTGCCAGGGCTGCGTCGGACTCCCACAGCGACTGCAGACCGGTGATGACAGAAATCTCGTCCATCCCGAAGATCGGCAGCAGGGCGGCGCGAAGAAGCGGCGCGAACCAGGCGATGGGGAACAGGATGAGGAGGGCGAGGTTGAGGTATTTCATCGGCCGTCTCTCTGTTGGGAAGTGGTGGAGCCGGGGGTTTCACACCCCCGGACCCCCGTGGAGTATTTGTTAAAAGGGCAAATGCACCTTAGCGGACGGATGCAATCGGCCCATCCGCCCGGCCGTGAATGAACTGCTGCACGTAAGCGTCTGGCGTGGCGTCCATTTCGCCGACCGGCCCGGTCCAGCGGATCACGCCACCGTGGAGCATCGCCACATTGTCGGCAATCGCGCGGACCGAGGACATGTCGTGAGTGATGGTCATCGCCGTCGCTCCCATCTCGGTCACGATCTCGCGGATCAGCGCGTTGATCACGCCGGCCATGATCGGGTCCAACCCGGTGGTCGGTTCGTCGAAGAAGATGATCTCGGGACTTGCGGCAATGGCCCGGGCGAGGCCGACGCGTTTTTGCATCCCGCCCGAGAGTTCGGCGGGGAAAAGGTCGGCGACCTCGGGGCGCAGGCCCACGCGGCGCAGCTTTTCAATGGCGATCTCGCGCGCTTGCGGTTTCGTCATGGCTTTCGGGCCGCGCAGCAGGCGGAAGGCGACGTTTTCCCAGACATGGAGACTGTCGAACAGCGCGCCGCCCTGAAACAGCATCCCGAAGCGGGCCAGGAAGGCGTCGCGGTCAGCCCCGGATTGCCCCTTTGCGGTCACATCCTGCCCGTCGAGCGTGATCGTTCCGCTGTCCGGGCGCACGAGGCCGAGGATGCATTTCAAGAGCACCGACTTGCCCGCGCCCGACCCGCCGATGATCACCATCGAGGTTCCCGAGGCAATGCTCAGGTTCACCCCTTGCAGGACCCGGTTCTCGCCAAAGCGCTTATGGACGTCGGAGAGCTCGATCATGAGGTGAAGAACAGTTCGGTCAGGACGTAGTTTGCGGCAAGGATCAGAACGCTCGCCGAGACAACCGCCGCTTTGGTCGCGGCCCCCACGCCTTGCGCGCCGCGGGCAGAGTTCATTCCGTGGTAGCAGCCCATGAGCGCCACGATGAAGCCGAAGACCGCGCCTTTCACCAGGCCGGACCCCACGTCCCAGGTTTCAAGGAAATCGACGGTGTTCTTGAGGTAAGCCGCCGAGTTGAAATCAAGCCGGGTAATGCCGACCAGCCAGCCGCCCATGATGCCGATGGCGTCCCCGGCGGCGACAAGGATCGGCATCGACAGGGTTGCGGCAACCACGCGCGGAACGGCAAGGTATTTCAGCGGGTTGGTGGACAGAGTGACCAGTGCGTCGATCTGTTCGGTGACCTTCATCGTGCCGATTTCAGCCGCGACGGATGATGCTACGCGCGCCGCTACCATAAGGCCGCCGAGGACCGGCCCAAGCTCGCGCGTCATCCCGATGGCGACGATCGAGGGCACAACCGATTCTGCGTTGAAGCGCGACCCACCGGCATAGATTTGCAGCGCAAGCGCACCACCGGTGAAGATCGCCGTCAGACCGACGACGGGCAACGAGTACCAGCCGATCTGCAACAACGAGGCCCCGAGTTCGCGCAGATAGAAGGGCGGGCGCAGGATGTGCCCCAGGATGGCGGCAGCAAACAGCGCCACCCGGCCTAGGGCGGCAATGGCTTGCAGGACCGGACGGCCAAGCGCGCCAAGGGCTGCGGTCATGCCGGGCGTTCCTGGTACCGGCGGGTGTAGCGGGACCCAAGGGCTGTCAGAAGCTCGTAGCCGATGGTGCCCGCGACATCGGCAAGCGCGTCGATGGTCTGGTTCGGTCCCAGGATGTCCAAATCACGCGGCACTTCGGGCAGGTCGGTGATGTCGACGGCGATCATGTCCATCGACACGCGTCCGACCAGCGGACAGGCCGTGTCCCCATCCCAAAGCTGCGCGCGGTTCGACAGCGTCCGCGGCAACCCGTCGGCGTAGCCGGCGGCGAGGGTAGCGATCAGCGACGGACGCTCGGCCACCCAGGAGCCTCCATAGCCCACGGTTTCACCGGACTCGACCTCGCGGGTCTGGATCACCGGTAGCGAGAGTGTCACCACCGAAAGCGCCGCCTCATGCGGCCGTCCACCGTAAAGGCCCACACCGGGGCGGGTCAGGTCGAAATGATAGCGGGGGCCGAGGAGGATACCGCCCGTGGCCGCAAGGCTGCGGGGCAGGCCGGTGCCGTCGGTCATCTGGTGGAAGACCTTCAGCTGCGCTTCGTTCATCGGGTGGTCTGGTTCGTCAGCGCAGGCAAGATGGCTCATCAGAAGCTCGGGCCCGGCATCGACGAGGATCGGTGCTACGGCCTGCCATTCCAGCATCTCGACGCCGAGACGGTTCATCCCGGTATCCAGCTGCACGCCGAACGGATGGCCGGGCAGCGATTCCAGGTGACGGGTGATCTGTTCAAGGCTGTTCAGCATCGGCGTCAGATCGAGATCGTGGATCATCTCGGTATCGCCGGACATATGGCCCGACAGCACCGCGATCTGTGGCCCCGGACCCAGGGCCTGGCGCACGGCAGCGCCTTCTTCGGCAGTGGCCACGAAGAACCTGCGCGCCCCGGCACTCGCAAGCGCGCGGGTGACACGGGTCACGCCAAGGCCGTAAGCGTCCGCTTTGACCACGGCCGCAGTCTGCACGCCGGGGCCGCTGTGTCGGTCGAGCGCGCGCCAGTTGGCGGCAACGGCGTCAAGGTCGATGGTAAGGGTTCCAGTGGCCATGGCGGCCTCTTTCGACCGGGTCGGCCCTGTGGTCAAGGGAAAAGCTTTGGCGGGGCGGGAGCTTGCCCTTCCGTCTGCCGCGCGCGACACTGCCCCGTGGCAGGAGCAAGTGATTTGAGCAGCCAGACCAGCGAACAGGAAGACGAGGATGCCGACCTCTATCTCACGGTCCTGTGCTGGATCGGGCTGGGGCTCGCGGCGCTGGACGCCTTCCTGCAACCGCTGCCGCCGGGTCTGGTCTGGGCCGCCCTTGGGCTGTCCTACCTGAGCGGCGGGATGCCGCCCCTGCGCACTGCACTGGCCGAGTTGTGGCAGGACCGGCGGCTGGATATCGATCTTCTGATGGTGGTGGCGGCGCTTGCCGCCGCAGCGGTCGGGGCGGCGCTGGAAGGGGCAGTGCTTCTGGCGCTGTTTTCCCTGTCTCAGACACTCGAGCATCGGGCGATGGGCAAGGCCCGCCGCGCGGTCGAAGCGCTGATGCAGCTGCGTCCCGAAACTGCGCTGCTCGCGGGTCCGGACGGGGTCGTGGAAGTGCCGGTCGGCGACCTTGTCCCCGGCGACCGGGTGATCCTGCGCCCGGGTGCGCGGGTGCCGGTCGACGGGCGGGTGGCCGAGGGGTCGGGCCATCTGGACGAAAGCACGGTCACCGGCGAATCGGCTCCGGTGCGAAAGGCGGCGGGCGATCCGGTGCACGAGGCGACGGTCAATCTGGATGCCATCCTGACGGTCGAGGTGACGCGGGGGCTGGAGACCAGCACCGTCGCGCAGATGATCCGGCTGGTCACCGAGGCGCAGGCGATGAAATCGCCGTCCGAGCGGTTTTCGGACTGGTTCGGCCAGCGCTACACCATCGCGGTGCTGGTGGGTTCGATCCTGTCCTGGTTCGGCTTCCGGCTGGCCGGGCACGACGCAGGCGATGCGCTGTACCGGGCAGCGACGCTTCTGGTCGCGGCCTCGCCCTGTGCTGTGGTGATCTCGGTTCCGGCGGCGATCCTGTCGGCCCTGTCGGCTGCCGCGCGCGGCGGAGTCCTGTTCAAGGGCGGTGCCGCGCTGGAGGGGCTGGCCGAGGTGAAGACCTTTGCCTTCGACAAGACCGGGACACTTACAACTGGCCTGGCCTCGGTGACCAATGTCATCGCGCTGGAGGGGGCGGAGGCCGATTTTCTGGCCCTGACGGGCGGGCTTGAGGCGCAGTCTGAGCATCCCATCGCGGCTGCGATCCGGCGTGAGGTGGCCGAACGGGGCATCGCGCCCGCTCCGGTTCGGGATGTCCATTCCCACCCCAGCGAAGGCATCATGGGGACGGATGACCATGGGCCGGTCTGGGCCGGGAACGCCCGGATGCTGGCGCGCATGGGGGCAGGGATGCCTGCCGCATTGGCCGGGCTGGATGACGGGATGGAAACGCTGGTCCTTGTCGGGCGCGGTGCGCGGGTCGTGGGTGCCGTGACAGTGGCTGACGAGCCGCGAGACACCGCGGCCGAAGCGTTGCGCGGGTTGAAGGCTGAAGGGGCGGCGATCCTGATGATGACCGGCGACCGCGCCGCTGTGGCCGCGCGGATCGGGGCGAGCCTTGGCCTCGGGTCCGACGAGATCCACTCGGGCCTGCTGCCGGCCGACAAGGTCCGGCTGGTGGATGCGGCCACATCTCGCGGCAAGGTCGCCTTCATCGGGGACGGGGTGAACGATGCCGCAGCGCTGGCGCGGGCCGATGTCGGCGTAGCGATGGGCGTTGCAGGCAGCGAGGTTGCCCTGCAGGCCGCCGATGTGGCGCTGATGGCGGATGACCTGCGCAAACTTGCCGCCGCTCGCAGGCTGGCCCGGCGCACCGCGCGGATCATCCGGCAGAACCTCACGCTGGCCATCGGGGCGATGGGCGTTCTGGTGCTTGGCAGCCTGTTCTTCAACCTGCCGCTGCCGCTTGCGGTGCTGGGCCACGAAGGCGGGACGCTGCTGGTCGTCCTGAACGGCTTGCGGCTTCTGGCCGATCCGATCCGGGTGCGGGGCTAGAACCCGACGTCTGGCCCGCCCGATCCCTGCCAGGGCCGCGCGAGGTTGCTGAAGCGGGTGAACCGGCCCTCGAACGCCAATTCCACCGTGCCAATCGGCCCGTGGCGCTGCTTGCCGATGATCACTTCGGCCTTGCCATGCACCGATTCCATGATCGCCTGCCATTGGGCCATCTTTTCCAGCTCATGGTCGCCGGGCTTTTCCCGTTCCTTGTAGTACTCGTCGCGGTAGACGAACATCACCACGTCGGCGTCCTGCTCGATCGACCCCGATTCCCGCAGGTCCGACAGCTGCGGGCGCTTATCGTCACGGCTTTCCACGGCGCGCGAGAGCTGCGACAGCGCGATGACCGGGATGTTCAGCTCCTTGGCAATGGCCTTCAAGCCTTGCGTGATCTCGCTGACTTCCTGCACGCGGTTTTCCTTCGACGTGCCTTTCAGCAGCTGCAGGTAGTCGATGATCAGCACATCCAGCCCATGCGTCCGCTTCAACCGCCGCGCGCGGGCCGCGACCTGACTGATCGGCAGGGCCGGGGTGTCGTCGATGTACAAGGGGCAGGCTTCCAGCGCCTTTGCGGCCTCGACGAAGCGGCGGAACTCGGCCTCGGTCATGTCGCCGCGACGGATCTGCTCGGACGGGACTTCCGAAGCTTCCGAGAGGATACGCGCGGCCAGCTGCTCGGCGCTCATTTCCAAGGAGAAGAACCCGACGACGCCGCCTTCGACCGACCCATCCGACCCGTCCGGCAACCGCCCGCGCTTGTGCGCCTTGGCGATGTTGAACGCGATGTTGGTGGCCAGCGAGGTCTTGCCCATCGAGGGCCGCCCCGCAAGGATCAGAAGGTCCGAGGGATGCAGGCCCCCCAGCTTCTTGTCCATGTCCAGAAGGCCGGTCGAGATGCCCGCCAGGCCCCCGTCGCGCTGATAGGCGGCGTTGGCGACATTAACTGCATCCGTTACCGCCTTGAGAAAGCTTTGAAACCCGCGTTCGGCGACGCCCTGTTCGCCCAGCTTGTAAAGCCGCTGCTCGGCTTCGATGATCTGGTCCTTGGGTTCCGAAGCGACCTCGACCTTCGCGGCCATGGCCGAGATGTCGCGGCCCAACTGGATTAGTTCGCGCCGGACCGACAGATCGTAGATCATCTGCGCATAATCCCGCGCGGCATAGGCCGAAATCGCCGCCCCCGCGAGGCGCACAAGATAGGCGGGGCCGCCCAATTCCTTCAGACCCGCGTCGTCTTCCAGAAAGGCCTTCAGGGTGACGGGCGAGGCGAGGGCATTCTTCTGGATCCGCGCGGCGGCGATCTCGAAGATGCGCTGGTGCACGGGGTCGAAGAAATGTTCGGCCTTCACCAGGGACGACACGCGGTCGTAGACATCGTTGTTGGTCAGGATCGCGCCCAGAAGCTGTTGTTCTGCTTCGATATTGTGCGGAAGGACCTCGGCATCGGACGAAGCCATCGGGGCAGGAACGATCTGCCTGACTGTCGCTATCTCGGCCATGCCTGCTTTACCCCTGCCTGATGTCGCCCCGGGCCGTCTGATGCGCCCTTATCCGCGGCCCGACAACACCCGATAACTTGGTGGACGACGGCGGTATAAGCCTGAGGATAACTGGTCGGGACCGAGTCTGCTACTGCCTCTGGGGGTCAGTCATCGTCGGGACCACAAGAAAACACCCATCCGAATCGGATTGTCCACAAACTCTGCACAACCGCGCACACAGGAAAAGCGGGCCTCAGGCGGGCTTGCGCGCCTCTTGCCAGGCGCGCGGGGCTTTCAGGAAGGTTTCGACCTCGGACAGGGTGTTTTCGTCAAACGACCCTTGGGCCCGAGCCTCGGCCAGAACGTCCCACCAGGTGCAGAGGGAATGAAGCTTTACCCCGTGGGCGCCCAGCTTTTCTTCGGTGCCTTCAAAAATCCCGTAGAAGAAGATCACCGCTGTATGGCCGCAGGTCGCGCCGGTTTCGCGGATCGCGTCGACAAAGGACAGCTTCGAGCCGCCATCAGTCGTCAGATCCTCGACCAAAAGCACTCGCTGGCCTTCGGTCATGGCCCCTTCGATCCGGGCGTTGCGGCCATAGCCCTTCGGCTTTTTGCGGACATAGGTCATCGGCAGGGCCAGCCGTTCGGCCACAAGGGCCGCAAAGGGGATGCCGGCCGTCTCGCCGCCCGCGATATTGTCGAAAGCCTCGAACCCGGCTTCGCGCATTACGGTGACGGTCAGGAAGTCCATCAGGGTGGATCGGATGCGCGGGTAGCTGATCAGCTTGCGGCAGTCGATATAGGTCGGGGACGGAAGGCCGGAAGCCAGCGTAAAGGGGGTCTCGGCGTTGAAATGGACCGCCTTGATTTCCAGAAGCGCGCGTGCCGTCAGCCGGGCGATTTCACCCTTGGGGGGATAAGTGGACGGGATCATGCTCAGGTCCTTTCTGGGTCCGAATTTTCGTCGAAAATTCGTGGCTTACGACGTGACGTGCCAGTAAACCGGGAAGCCGGGGTTGAAGACGGTGACAGGGCCAGCCTCCGAGACGATCTTCTCGGGCCAGCTGCAAGGCTCGGCCCGCTTTTCCAGTCGAATGGTGCCAGCGTTGACAGGCAGCCGGTAGAACGCCGGCCCGTGTAGCGAGGTGAACCCTGCCAGACGGTCCAGCGCGCCCTCTTCCTCGAAGACATGCGCCAGCAGGGAGAGCGTGTTTGTCGCGGTGAAGCAGCCCGCGCAGCCGCAGGCATGTTCCTTCAAGGCGTCCACATGCGGGGCCGAGTCCGTGCCCAGGAAATACCGGGGCGAGCCCGAGGTCGCGGCGCGGCGCAAGGCAAGGCGGTGCTTTTCGCGTTTGGCCACCGGCAGGCAGTAGTAATGCGGCTTGATGCCGCCAGCCAGGATGTGGTTGCGGTTGATGATCAGGTGATGCGTGGTGATCGTCGCGGCGAGGGTATCGCCCCCCTCGGCGGCATAGGCGACACCTTCCTCGGTCGTGATATGCTCCATCACCACGCGCAGGTCGGGCAGGCGGCGGCGCAAGGGATCGAGCACCGTGTCGATGAAGACCGCCTCGCGGTCGAAGATGTCGACCTCCGGGGTCGTGACTTCGCCATGGGTGCAAAGCGGCAGGCCGATCCGGGCCATGGTTTCCAGAACCGGCATCACCTTGGCCAGATCGCGCACGCCCGAATGCGAATTCGTCGTCGCCCCCGCCGGGTAAACCTTGACCGCCTTCACCAGCCCCGTGGCCGCCGCGCGTTCCACATCGGCAGGGTCGGTACCTTCGGTCAGATACAGCGTCATCAGCGGCTCGAAGGCCATGCCAGCGGGCAAGGCGGCCAGGATGCGGTCGCGGTAGGCCATTGCGTCGTCCAGCGTCACGACGGGCGGGACGAGGTTCGGCATGATGATCGCCCGCGCGAAATGGCGGGCGGTCTCTGGCAGCACGGCCTTCAGCATCGCACCATCGCGCAGGTGCAGGTGCAAGTCGTCGGGGCGGGGCAGGGTGATCTGAAGCATGGCCCCGGCAGGTAACGTAAACCCGACCCCATTTCCAGTGGCATCGCGTGGCATCCTGCGACAGGATCGCCTGAAAGAAGGAGCCCCCGATGGTTCGCGCGTTCGCCATCCTTGTCTGCCTCACGCTTCCTGCCGCCGCACAGGATGTCGACTGCGCCAATGCCATGGCCCAGGTCGATCTCAACACCTGCGCTTACCAGGATTGGGAAGCTGCCGACGCAAGGCTCAATGCCGCATACAAGCGCGCGATCGCTCTGCTTGAGGACTGGGACGCGAACCTGCCCGCTGACGAACGCGGGGGCGCCAAGGCTCTGCGTGAGGCGCAGCGCGCCTGGATCACCTTCCGCGACAAGGCCTGCGAGGCCGAGGGCTATGCCTTCAAGGGCGGCAGCGCCGAGCCGTTGCTGGTCTACGGCTGCATGAGACTGCTGACCGAGGAACGGGCTGCCCATCTGACCAGCATGGTCGAGGCCTACAGCGGCTAGACTGTCTCGCCGGTCAGTTCCGCCAGCCTGCGGGCAAAGCGCGGCGCATTCAGCCGCGAAGTGACCGACCTGCAGATCATGATCTCGCGCTTTGGGTGGCCCGACAGCCGCGCTGCCGCGAGGACCGCGCGCAGGTAGCTGCCGTTCGACCGCCGCGCCCGCCAGAGCCACGAGAAGCGGTCCGCCGACATCTTGCCTTCCATCGCCGCCTCGATGATCCGGTCCAGGACCTTCATCTCGCGCAACGTGTCTTCGGTGCCCTCGGCAGTGTAGCGGGCATTCAGTGGTGTGACCCAGGGGCGCTGGAACAGGGCCGCATGCATCGCGTCCGGCTGGTGCAGGGGATCGTGGATCAGCCAGACCTGCGACGCGCTTTCGGTCATGTCCGGCGCATAGCCGTAGCGGCCGCGAAAGTTGATCCGGCGGGCGATGCGGTGCCGCTCGTCCCAGCCCGCCAATCCAGGGTCCAGCGTCGCACGCGGGGCGATCAGGACCAACTCGGCCTGCGGCGCCGTGATCGAATAGGCCGCAGCCGCATAGCCAGCCGGGCCCGCGCCATAGAAGACCACGCGGTCGAAATCCTCAAGAAACCCGTCATCGGCCAGCCGGTCGAAATAACGGAACACCGCCGGGTCGCGCCACCAGGTCTCGCCCTCGCAGAGGATGGTCAGCATCGACCAGCCCCGCGCCCGGGCCAGCGCATAGTGTTCCGGCAGCTTGTCGTCGCGGTCGCGCAGGCTGGCCGCATCTTCGAACGTGACCAGCAGCTGCGGGCGTTCTTCGGCGAAGAAGGCGTAATGCTTCGGACCCAGCGGCAAGAAGTCGCCGTCGCCTTCGGCGATGGCCAGCATCGGAAGCTGCCAGTCGGGGGGCTGTGACGGGTCGGTCATCGGGGTGCGTACAAGCTTGCAAAGTTGGGGCGTCACCTCGACCTTGGCGAGAGAATCGGGCCGCGACAAGGCCTTGCCATGGTATCGGATTGTTTGCCTGTGGCAGTCCTGCCATTATTCGCCGACCGTGAACAATAGACAACTCACGGATGTTCGGGTGCCGGAGCGCTCAATCCTTCGTTCGGTCAGACCCGATGTGGGGCTTCCAGATCGACTCAGCTTCGCTCCGTTCCAGCACCCGCGTCGGCCCCGCCATCAGCAACTGACCATAGAAGCTCCGCCAGGCGTCGTCCTGCATCAAGGCGCGGAACCGCTGGTGTCGCCAGGCAACCGCCGCGTGGTGCAGGGGGCCCAGCACCGGGTCCTCATGAAGTGCTGCGCGCACGTTCCGGCTGTCCAGCGCCTGGATCGACCGGTCCTCGACCGCGTTGAAGTTCCGTTCCACCCAATAGCCCGCATCGAGCCCGCCATCGGCATGGACCGCCCGGCCCCGGTCGCGCTTCAGGACAAAGCTTTGCACCGCGCCAAGGGGATAGTGGTTCAGCTGGACAAGCGCATAGGGGTCGCGTCCGACATTGGAA